>MHIE01000001.1 GCA_001817345.1 Candidatus Buchananbacteria bacterium RIFCSPHIGHO2_01_FULL_44_11
TGAAAGACCACACCAAACCCTGGATTATATGTCACCCATTAACTTCACTTACAAATATTACAAAGTGTTACCCATGTACCCGTCAAGTACACGGTATTGATTTTTTCCTGACAATATAGTAAATTAACCCCCAGTTAACCCAAGTTAACTGCACGTCAAAACCGAGGGGAGGTAACCCCATAAACGACCTACGACAAGTGTTGAGGCAGACATTGGCCGAAGCGAACAGCTAAGCCAAGCTGACCCAGATGCTGGTGAACCTGATGCAATTGCCCGACGAGCAACTGCGTCTGTTGGGTCCGATTTTGGAAAGCCTGCCCAAGCTGCTTCGGGCCAAACAGATGGCCGGCGGTGGCGACTCCGAAACGCCAGGCTGGGAAATTGACCAGATCGCCAGCATCATTGGGATGCTCGGTTCAGATGAGATGCCGATTCGGGCAATGTACAGCCTGGAGCAGCGGCACTCGCTTTTAAGACAAGCGGTGAGGGGTAATATACCCGAACCGTTCGACAAATCCTGGCTAGTCAGTGGCGCTTTGGCTCTGGCCGGCCGGGCCAGACAAGGCGGTCGCTTTGAATACGACCTGCCGTTCAGCGCCATGGACTGGGCGAAAAGGCTGGGACGGCCGATCATGAACCAGGCCGTCAGGGACTTGCAGGAAAAACACCCCGATCTGACCCTGGTTGCTTTCAACAGCGAGGTTCAACTGGCCAAAGCCTATCTGCACCAGCAGTTCTTCGGTTCAACCTCCGGCCTTCGGGCTTATGCTTCAGAAGGCATCAAAGCCCTGCTGCGGGCCGCCTGCAAAAAATCGCCGTTCCAAGACATCTACGCCCTTTGCCCGCTGCCCAGTTGGCAGGCTGGCGACGAAGAAGAATCCCTGCTGATGCAAGACCTCAACTGGGCCGAACAACAGGCCGAAATGCAGCGCCTGCAACGCTGGCTCAAAGACGGCATCACCGTCCGCGCGGCCAGCTTGGCCGAACTGATGTTCCTGGATCTGTCCGCCAGGCTGATCACCGACGGCGAGTCGCCCATGGGCATCTGGTCGTTCCGCTGTGACCACCCGGCCGGCGGCGACAAATCCCTGGAATATGGCCACGTCGGCGAATACGGCGCCGAAATCGAAGTCGGCAAAAAGTCCGACAATGAGCGAATCATGCCGCTGTTCATCATTAAGGCCGAACCGGCCAAAAAATAGGAAGCAAAACAATAGGAGAGGAAATAAACCAATCACTGATTCCGACCGCGTCCCTGATGGACGCTTTTTTTTATACCACTAAAAAATAAAATGTGAAATTAGCCTTACGGCTTAACATAGCCAACCGTCAGAGTATTATCACCAAACTTTTTGAAGTTCACTCGCTCAAGTTTTAAAGCCTGCTTTATAGCTTTGACTCCCCGACCACCAAAAGCACTAAGTGAATCCTTACCGCCAATTAAAATTGGTGCTTGGAAGGCGTAAACTTTATCCACCAATCTCTCATCTAAAAAAGCGCCCAGAGTCTGCGAACCGCCTTCCACCAAAATACTGATCACTCCCCGCTTGGCTAAGACCACCAGCAGCCGCTTCAGTGGCACTTGCTGACCGGGGAAAACCAGGGTTTCAATCCCCGGCTGCTTAAACTTTACGATTTTTTTAGGATTAGAAGCGGTTGTCGCCACGATCACGTTACTGTCCCGGTAGACTTTAGCCTGAGGTGAAGTTTTTAATTGACCGTCTAAAATCACTCGCAATGGATCAGAAAACTTTTTTTGCCTCAGGCCTAAATGCGGGTTGTCGGCTAAAACCGTATTCGCCCCGACTAAAATCGCCTGATAATTAGCGCGCAAACTTCTGGCGTATCCCCTAGCGGCGGCATTGGTAATCCATTGACTATCCCCAGTAGTGGTAGCGATTTTGCCGTCTAAGCTGGCGGCAAACTTCAAAGCGACAAAAGGTCGTTTTCTTTCATGAAAAGTAAAAAAGGCTTCATTAAGTAGTCGGGCTTCTGACTCTAACAAGCCGACCATGACGGCAATACCCGCCTTTTTGAGCAACTGAAGACCGTGACCGCTGACTTGAGGATTAGAATCTTTGGTGCAACAAACAACACGGCTAATGCCAGCGTTAATTATCGCTTCAACACAAGGCGGAGTTTTGCCCCAGTGACTACAAGGCTCTAGCGTAACATAAAGAGTAGCGCCTTTGACTGAAGACTTGGCTGACCGCAAAGCGTTGACTTCAGCATGCAGGCCGCCAAATTTATGGTGATAACCTTGACCGATGACCTTGCCATTTTTAACAATCAGGGCTCCGACCAACGGATTGGGCCAGGTCCAATTCAAACCTTTTTTTGCCAAGGCCAAAGCGATTTTCAAAAAATGAATGTCTAAATTTTTTGCTGGCATAAAATATAATTTATACAATATCTCCGCATTCTCTCCCTCTTAATATAAGAGGGAGATGGAGGGAGTTATCTAAGCTGATTTCATAACTCCCCTAACCCCTCTTATCTTAAGAGGGGGAATCTTCAATAGACATTTTTTAAATCAGACCGAGGTCAGCTGATGACCCATCTTATTTTTTTTGGTCGCCAAGTATTTAGCATTAATGGCGTCAGGCTTTATTTCCAGCGGCAACCGTTTAACCACCTTGATACCATTCTTTTCTAAAGACTTAACCTTGTCCGGGTTGTTAGTCAAAAGATTGACTTCACTGACACCAAGGTCTTGCAAAATCTGGGCGGCGACTTTGTAACCGCGCAGGTCAGCACCAAAGCCCAGGGCTTCATTCGCCTCAAAAGTATCCAAGCCTTTATCTTGCAAAGCATAGGCTTTAATCTTGTTGGATAGTCCTATGCCGCGGCCTTCCTGATCAAGATATAAAATCAGGCCGCTGCCTGCTTGTTTAATTAAGCGCAGGCTTTCTTGGAGCTGCGGACCGCAGTCACAGCGCCGTGAGCCTAAAGTGTCTCCGGTCAGGCAAGAAGAATGAACCCGGACCAGCATCCGCTTTTTGGTTTGGCCGTAAAGTAGAACCGTGTGCTCGGCGTTATCAAAAAAAGATTTGTAAACCATGATTTTAAACTGGCCAAACTGGTTGGGCATGGTGGCCGCCGCGGTCCTGACTACCGTTGGCAATTTTTTATTTGGCCGTAGAACTGGCTTGATAATTTTTTTTAAATCGGAAATCGCCACAATTTTAAGGTCAAATTCTTCGGCCAGTTTTTTTAAATCAGGCAAACGCGCCATCCGGCCATCTGGCTTAACAATTTCACACAAGACACCGCAACTGGAATAGCCGGCCAACCGGCTTAAAGCGATCGCCGCCTCGGTGTGGCCTTGCCGAGACGCTAAACCGCCCGGACTCGCCAAAAGCGGCAAGACATGGCCGGGTCGGACCAAATCTTTGGCCTGGGACTTGGGATTAGCTAAAACCTGAATAGTCTTAGTCCGATCAAAAGCGGAAACGCCGGAAGTAATGCCTTCAGCCGCGTTAACCGAGACGGTAAAATTGACCTGGGTTTTTTCCTGGTTTTGGTAAGCCGGCACCATTAAAGGCAAATCCAGCCGGCCGGCAATGGCTAAATCAATCGCCACGCAAAGCAGTCCCCGGCCCTGAGTAATCATAAAATTTGTTTTATCGGCGCTGACCTTTTGACCGGGGATAAAAAAATCACCTTCGTTTTCCCGGTTCGGACTGTCCACCACAATCAAAAGACGACCGAGTTTGATTTCTTTGATTGCTTCTTTGATTGAAACAAAAGGCTTCATAATTTTGATAAAACATCAACCATTTTTAAAGCGGTTAAGGCCGCTTCCGTCCCCTTATTTTCCTTTTTGCCAGTCGCCCGCTCAATAGCGTCATGGGGATCATAAACCGCTAAGACTTCAAAAACAACCGGTAGGCCATAGTCTAAAGCCACTGTCATACAACCGCGGGCGCACTCGTTAGCAATCTGCTCAAAGTGATAAGTCTTGCCTTTAAAAATCGCACCAAAAGTGATAATAGCGTCATAAACTTTTGTTTCAGCCAGTTTCTTTGCCGCCAAAGGAATTTCCCAGGAACCCGGCACCCGGACGATGGTTACCTGATTCGCTTTAACGCCTTTTTGTTTTAAAGTCGCCAAACAATGTTTTTCCAAATTTTTGGCAATCTCAAACCTAAATGAGCTGCTGACAATTCCGATTTTAATGTCTTTGACGTTTTTCATACCCCGTTAGAATTTATTTTGATTATAAAGTAAATTTTTAATCTTAAGATGTCCATCTTTACGGCTTAGTAATAGCCAGCGGGAAAAATATTTCTGGATTTAGGTATGGAATGGGGTTTGGGGCAGCAACTGAGCCCGAGTCTTGTCGCTTTAGCACTACTGTCATCCTGAACTTGTCCCGATCCCGACTTGACGTCGTGGATCGAGGATCCCGCCTTGGCGGTGAATTCAGGATCTGACAGATTCCGGATCAAGTCCGGAATGACATATGACGGACGGTTTAAGTTAGGATGGTAAGTGACTATAATAAAAAAAATTAATGCCTCAAAAAAGTTTTAATATACTTAGCCAAAATGTCTATTTCGATATTAACCCTCTCTCCGACTTTAGCCGAAGCCAGGTTGGTATTTTTAAAAGTATGGGGAATCAAGCTGACGCTAAAACCGGCTCGGCTGACTTTGACCAAGGTCAAAGAAATACCATTAATCGCAATGGAACCTTTGCTGACTAAATAACCGGTAATATTTTTTGGCGCGCTAAAATTGAATTCGTGGCTGTTGCCAATTTTTTTTAGGCTTTTTATTCTAGCCACACCGTCAACGTGGCCCTGAACCACGTGACCGTCAAACCGGTCAGTTATACCCATGGCCAATTCCAAATTGACTTTGTCACCCACGGCTAAATCAGCCAACATGGTCTTCTGCCAAGTCTCCGACATAATGTCCAAAGAAAATATTTTGCCTAATTTAATTTTAGTCACGGTTAAACAAACGCCGTTAACCGCAATACTGGCACCGGTTTTGAGTTGCTTAACCAAATTAGGTTGGGCCAAGATAGCTAAACCGTCAGCTTTAATTTCCTTGACTGTTCCCAGGTGACTGATAATTCCGGTAAACATAAAACCCCGACTTCGGGGTTATTCAATAATAAAACAAGAATTACCTTCTTTCATCCCGACTTTCCCGATATAGAATCAGGATGCCGATTTTACATCGGCATACGGTCGGCTCTGGAATTACACCAGATCATGCCCGGCTATGGGCTCGTGGGCTTTACCACCGATTGGGACTTTCACCCGACCCCGAAGGATATTGATATTATAGCAGAATATTTTGATAAAGCAAGCCAAAAAAAATCGGGTCAGAAACCGGTGAAGGAGTCTGACCCAGAAGAACATGACCATTGACCTGTGAAGTCAGATGGTTCTATCACCAACCTCTGGCGTAGTGCCGGTTATTCGGCGTCGTGAGGGTCCGCGGAAGCGGACTCGGACGTGACCGAAGCGGCTGCGGGTTCCGGCGATTCGGCGGGATCGGCTTCGGAGTGACCGAAGAGGTTGTCCAGATCGGCGGCGGAGTGGCCGTCGACACCGTCGTTGAGGACCGGGTCCGGATCGGGCAGCGGCGCCTGGGCGGCGGGAACGGACGTGGGGGCGGGTGCCGCCGATTTAGGCGAGTCGGCCTGGGTATTGGAGAACCCCGGGTCGAATAACTCGCGCTGACGGGGAGGGGCGGGCAGTGAGGCTTGGCCATCGGCCGAAACCAGGGCCCGCAGGTTCGCCAGGGCAGGCGCGGGCAGAGCCCGGAACTTCCCTTCCTCCAGGGCCTGGGCCAGCATGTGGCGCTCCAGCGGATCGAGTTCGTCGGTCACCTCGTCGAAATCCTCCCGGAACTCGAAGCGAGGGGAGCCGTTGTCGTCGGCGCCGATTTGCAGATCACCCTGCTCGGCCTTCTCACCGAGGTCCTGATGATGCTTGCGGAGCAGCCGCATGACGTCGTCGCTTACGGCCCGATAGAGATTGGGCTGATCCTCGATCTCCTGATCGATCCGATTGCGTTCAATCTCCTTCGCCTCCAGATCGCTCTTCTTGGCCGCCAGGGCCTGGTTTTGATTGAAGAGGTCGCGTGCGGACTCGTCGAGGATCTCGAGCTGCCTGCTGGACGAGGATTTGAGCAACAGATGGCCCCCCCTCGTCCACGACTTCGGCCTCGAAGCTGGCGTAATTGGGCCAGCGACGGCGCATCGCATGGGCGAGCTTGACCTCGTCGTAAGCGATCTGACCCTTGAGATCCCGGATCACGACGTCGAGTTCCTCGAGATGGTGCCGATTGTCGGCGAGCTGCTTCTGGAGACTGAACGCCTCCTGAAGCCGAGCGATGACATGGGGATGGATGATCCCAATCGGCACGACGACGGTCTTGCGACCGCGGCGCCGAACCTTGACTTGGCCGGTTTCCGGATGAACGTGCATTTCGTGCACCTCGGTCGGCCGGGAACCGATCACCCCACGCATGCCCGACAGCCCCGCGAGGCTGCGGCGGAGCGAACTGGTGCCCATCCCGAACGGGTCGAAGATGGAGTCTTCGTCGTCGTCGCCCATGCCGAGCAGGTCCCTCAAGGGCGAGGGCATCTCCTCCAGCATGTGGGCGAGCTCGTCCGATCCGTGGTGGACCTTGCCGCAAAACGGGCAAGGTGTTTGGTTGGGGTTTGACATAGTGTCAACCCTCCTTTGTGATTGTGAAATAACCGCACCGCCTGTGAAGTCGGTGGGTTGATGTGGGCAGAAATTCCAGCCACAACATCGTTACACTATATCACAAGGACCGAAAAAAGTCAAGAGTAGAAATTATTAATTTAGCTTAATTGCTAATAACCGCCAGAGTAATGGCCGCAGCTAAGGCAATAACAATCCCCCACAACTGCCGGGGTTTGAGCTTTTCTTTGCTCACTTGAATGCCTAAAAAAGCGGCCAAGGCGACGTAGCTTTCGGTAATACCAATGGTAATGCCAACCGGTAAAGTCAAAGCCGCTTTGGCAAAAGCGACCCAAGCCACATTATCCAAAGCACTCTGGGCGAAAACATCTTGCCAATGCCTTTGAGCGGCTTTGATCGTGGTTTTAATTTCTCCGCGATAACCCAAAACACCAAGGCTGATAATGGCTAGCCCGGTATGGACAAACCACATGGTTTCCAGCGGCGAAGTGCCGCGGCTGGCTAAAGCGGTAAAGGTATTCATTAAAGCCGAAAACAAAGCGCCAACTAGAGCCAAGACCACGCCGCGTTCAAGCCAACGTTCTTTTTTCCACCACTGCCACCAGAACTTCTGCTCATGATGAATCACCGTCATGGTAATACCGATAAAGACTAGACCAATCAATCCAATCTGGGCCGAACTAATTGCTTCTCTTAGAAAGAATAGACTGATAAATAGAGTGATTAAGACTTCCAGACTTAATACCGGCTCAATCACTGAGATCTTGCCGACTTTCAATGCCCCAAAAAGAATAACCGCGCCAACAAAAGTGATAGCTAGCGTGATGGTTAAAATTAGTAAATTTTCCGGATAGAAAAGCGTCGGCACTTTTGACCAAATAAACGGCAAAAAGAAAACCGCGCCAAAAGCGCCAATAAAAAAAAGCGCGCCATATGAACCAATGGCCCGAATCGCTCGCTGAATAAAAAAATCACCAAAGCCCCAGGCGAGCAAAGCAATGATAGCGGCGATAATGCCAACGGATAAAGTCATAATATAATCTTAACAAAAAACCCGTAACTTGGCGATTTGTATAAGATAATCAGATAAAGTTAAGGTTTTTTATCGCCATAATTACGACCAAGCTTGCCAAAAAAATACTTTTGTGCTATAGTTAATCTTCATTAACGCCATGCTTGATTTAAGAAGCTTAATGGCTGAAAATAACTCGAACCTATTTTGTCATATTTAGTGACTGATTTAGACTCGAGTCACTAAAAATATGACTGACAAAAACCCAAAATCTTTGGATTTTTCTGGCTTGGGCATTGAACCAAAACTGATGGAAATCATCTATCAACTCCGGTTCACCATGCCAACGCCAATCCAACACCAATCAATCCCCATTACTATCGAAGGCAAGGACTTGGTTGGTATCGCTCAAACCGGTACCGGCAAGACCCTGGCTTTTGCTATCCCGATTATTCAGCGGCTGGCTAAACTGGGCGGCCGGGCCTTGATTCTTTTGCCGACCCGCGAACTGGCCATGCAGGTTAACGAGAGTTTCCAGCTGATCGGTAAAGCTATCGGCTTGCGAACCGCGGTTTTGATCGGCGGCCAGACTAAATCCACTCAAATCAGGGATCTAAGTCGAAATCCCCACGTGATCATC
This sequence comes from Candidatus Buchananbacteria bacterium RIFCSPHIGHO2_01_FULL_44_11, assembly GCA_001817345.1. GTDB lineage: Bacteria > Patescibacteriota > Patescibacteriia > Buchananbacterales > UBA6539 > 2-01-FULL-44-11. The sequence continues at coordinate 8,344 of MHIE01000001.1, forward strand.
GCCACGCCCGGCCGGCTGATTGATTATCTCCAAACTAAAGCGGTCAACTTGCAGACAGTAAAAATCCTGGTCCTGGACGAGGCCGACCTGATGTTTGACATGGGTTTTATTCCCCAGATCACCGAAATTTTAAAATCCGTGCCCAAGCAACGCCAAACCATGCTTTTTTCCGCCACCATGCCGCCGGCGATTATGAAAATTGTCACCAGCTACATGCAGCTGCCGGTCCGAATTGAAGTCGCCCCGTCCGGCACGCCGGCCGAAAAAGTGATTCACGAAATGATTCTGATTAAACGGGAAGACCGCTTTGATCAGCTGAGAAAAATTCTAAACAATTACCACGGTTCAATTTTAATTTTTGGCCGGACCAAACACGGCGTCAGAAACCTGACTAAAAAAATCAATCAAATGGGCCAGGTAGCCGCGGAAATCCATTCCGGCCGGAGCCTGCCTCAGCGCACCACCGCCCTCAAAGGTTTTAAAACCGGCCAGTTTAGAATTTTAGTCGCCACTGACATCGCCGCCCGCGGCATTGACGTCAAAGGCATTGAACTGGTTTTAAATTTTGACCTGCCCGGCAGTTCAGAAGATTACGTCCACCGCATCGGCCGGACCGGCCGGGCCGGCAAACCCGGACTGGCTATTACTTTTGTCTCACCTAATGAAATGGCAGAGGTTAAAGACATTGAACGACTGATTAAACAAAGTATCCCGATGACCAAATTGGCCGAGCCGGAAGCCGATTCAAATCAAAGCCGTTCAAAAAATCGGCGGCGGCCTTACTTCCAGCCGGGTCAACCGCGAGGTCAAGGAGCGCACCGGTCAAACAAACCTTACCATAAAAAATTTAACCGCCAGCGGCAGAACAGCTGGCATTAAATCAATGGAATATAAAGAAATCAGAAACATCGCTATTATCGCCCACGTTGACCACGGCAAAACCACCTTGGTGGACGCGATGCTGCGTCAAACCGGCACGATTGAAGAAGGCGTCAGTATGGACTCTAACGCTTTGGAAAAAGAACGCGGTATTACTATTTACTCCAAAAACGCCTCCTTGGTTTATAAAGGCACCAAAATTAATATCGTCGACACGCCCGGCCACGCCGATTTCGGCTCGGAAGTCGAGCGGGTGCTGCGGTCAATTGATTCGGTTTTATTGGTGGTTGACGCCCAGGAAGGGCCAATGCCCCAAACCCGGTTTGTTTTGAAAAAATCTTTGGAACTGGGGTTAAAGCCGATTGTGATTTTGAATAAAATTGACAAGCCCGACGCCCAGCCGCACCGGGCTCACGACCAGGTCTTGGAACTTTTTATTGAACTGGGCGCTAACGATGACCAGCTTGATTTCACGACCGTTTACGCCATCGGCATCCAGGGCGTGGCGAAAAAACACATTGATGACGAAGCGAAAGATTTAACCCCGCTTTTAGACACGATTTTAGAAAAAGTGCCGCCGGCGCCGCACGACACAACCGTGCCGCTGAGAATGCAGCCGTTTAATCTCGCTTATGACGATTATCTTGGCCGCTTGGCCATCGGCCGGATTTATGAAGGCAAAATCGCTAAAGGCCAAAAGATTTTTATTAAAAATGCCGCCGGCCAAAAACGCAGCGGCGCGATCACTAAACTTTTCACTTTCACCGGCTTTAGCAAAGAAGAAGTCCAGACGGCTCAGGCCGGCGACTTAATTATGGCCGCCGGCATCCCTGATATTGATATCGGCGAAACCATCTGCGAAAACGAAGATCAGCAGGCGCTGCCGGCGATTTCGATTGATGAACCGACGATCTCGCTGGACTTTTTAGTTAATAACTCCCCTTTCGGCGGCCGCGAAGGCAAATTTGTCACTAATAACCAGCTTAGAGAAAGACTGGAGAAAGAATTGGAAGTTAACGTCGGTCTCAATATTGATTTTTCCGCCAAAGACCGCTACCGGGTTTACGGCCGCGGTGAAATGCACATCTCAATTTTATTGGAGAACATGAGGCGGGAAGGTTATGAAATCCAAATTTCCCAGCCCCAGGTCATTACCAAAGAAATTGAAGGCAAACTCAGCGAACCGTTTGAAGAAGCAATTATTGACGTGCCGGCCAAAGCTTCCGGTTCGGTGATTGAAAAACTTTCCAGACGCGGCGGTAAAATGACAAATCTTCACCAGACCGGCAACCACGTCCGGCTGACTTTTGAAATTCCGACCCGGGGCCTGCTCGGCTACCGCGGAGAATTTATTATTGACACCCGAGGCGAAGGCATTCTCGCCGCCCGGGTCATCGGCTTTAAGCCGTATGCCGGCGAAATTGAAAAAAGAACTGTCGGCTCAATGATTTCCATGGCGACCGGCAAGGCGTCAGGTTATTCCATGGACAATTTGCAGACCCGGGGCCAACTTTACATCAAACCCACTACCGAAGTTTATGAAGGCATGGTCATCGGTAATGTTTCCAAAGGCGATGAACTCACTGTTAACCCAATCAAAGGCAAACAGCTGACTAACATGCGTTCATCCGGCACTGACGAAGCGATCGCCTTAACCCCGCCGCTGGAATTAACTATTGAACGCGGCATGGAAATCATGCACGACGATGAATATCTGGAAATTACGCCCAAAAGTATCCGGCTGAGAAAACAGCTCTTAAAAGAAATTGACCGGGTCCGGGCCTTTAGAAAAACCAAAACCACCGCTTAATGAAACATTCTAGTTTTTGCCGCCTCTGTGCATTCTCTCCCTCTTAGTGTAAGAGGGAGACGCCTGCCGGCGCCGAATTCTGAAACGTTTCTGACTTCCGCCGTCACTTTCCGCCTACGCCCTATGAGCTTCGGCGGACAGGTCGTTTTGGTCGACAGGTCGACCGGCAGGGAGGGGGTTATCCTGGCTTTAATAATTCCCAGATTATTTCTCCCCCTTGTCTCAAGGGGAAGATAGAGAGGGTTAAAAAATCGTGTCCGGTCTGACACGCTTTAGCGTGTTAGGTTTAGTGATCGGCATAACGGTCTAAAGACCGTCAGACCTTTTTGCTTTGGAGTCCAACCCCTCCCCGTAAAGGGGGCGTGGCCCCCAACGGGGGCTTTACGACCCTCACCTCCCCTTACCTAAGGGGAGGAATCCTTGGTTTGTCTCCTGACCTAGCTTTGATAACTCCCCTAACCCCTCTTAAATTAAGAGGGGGATTCTTTAATAAAAAACACTCTGTCTGATTCAGTGAAAAAAATGCTATACTGAATCTATGCGCCACTTCCCTAAGCTGAAAAATAAAGAATTCGCCGTATTTAAAAGACTGAATTCGCCGGCAAAGGTTCAAAATTTTTTGAACCAAACCCCAATTAATTTTGAGTACGCAGGCGAAACTCTGCGTTCGCCGCTCATGGTTTTGCGCCGCCAGAAAGCTCATTGCTTGGAAGGCGCGATGCTCGCCGCGGCGATTTTTTGGTTCCATGGTCAAACCCCCCTACTTTTAGACTTGGAAACAACCCAGGCTGACCAAAGTCATGTCGTCGCTTTGTTTAAACGCGACGGCTACTGGGGTGCAGTCAGTAAAACCAATCACGCCGTCTTGCGGTTTCGCGATCCGATTTATAAAACAATCCGGGAATTGGCCCTGTCGTATTTTAGTGAATATTTTTTGGATAACGGCAAAAAAACTCTGCGCCGCTATTCCCGGCCATTCAGTCTACTGCGTTTTGGCACTGACTGGCTGACCACCGAAAAAAACCTCTGGCCAATAGACCAAGCGCTGGATAAAATCCAACATTTGCCAATTATCAGCCAACGGATGGCTAAAGAACTTAGATTGGCCGATCCGATAGAAATTGCGGCCGGCAAACTCGTGGAGTGGAAAAAAAAGAAGGCCTAATTATAAAATCAATTTAGCCATATAAAAAAGATTTATCGGTGATGATAAATCTTTTTTGGCAGGCCGGTAAAGTCTAGAACCCAAAACTTCGGGGTTTTACAAGGCCTTTTGAGGTATTTATATAATAGCAGATTTAGGCACTCGGGTCAGGGTGTATTCTAATCTTTATAGACAACACTACAGGCCGGTTTAAATTTAACTTCTGTTTCGGCTAATGTATTACTGCATTCGATTAATCTATCAAAATTTTTTTGTGACTTACCTCTAATATAATATAAGATTTCAGGTTCTACGATAATTCTAAAATCTTTATGCTGCTTTAAATTGTCTAGAATATATGGAGCGCTAATAAGGCCTGTATGCCGTAAAGTAATCGCTTGATCCTTAATAAGTTCTCGGGGTTCATTATTATCTGGAGGAAAAGATTCCAACGTATCACCTAAAGAACTCTTAACTGTTACTTTGTTAACCTTAACAACAATAGATGGCTCGCCCACATTTTTCAGCTCAAAATAAATTAATAAACTTTTTACCTCGCTTAGATCAACTTCTGAGTATCTATTCAAATTGTCAATCTTATTGCCATTACCATCAAAATAATCAAAAAATACTTCCCTAATTCCCAGTTGAGGTCCCCCCCCCCGAACAATACAAGATTTATCTATAAACTTGGAGTAAAAACTGCAACCATTAAAAAGTGGAAAAAAAGGAAACGCCAATAAAGCTGAAATAGTAACTAAAATTTTAATCATTCTTAGATTGTAGAGGCCACTAGGGTCTCTCGATAAAATTTTCTTATGGCAGCGGCTTTACGAAAAAATGCGAACCGAATTTTCCGCCAGAGGCGGATCCGCTTTTTTCAAAATTTAGAGTGGCGGAGAACCCTCGCTAGCGGTTTTGCCTGTCCGCCGAAGCCACAGGGGAAGAAGGAATTGAACCCTCATCTCTGGTTTTGGAGACCAGAATACTACCGTTGTACTATTCCCCCATGGTCTCGGCGCAGGCGGATAGATCGCTGTACTACCGTTATACGACGCCCCCTCATTGTCATCGCGAGAATCCCAATTTCATCGGGGCTCGCAATGGCAGACATTTATTTTGTTTCTTTATGTGGAGTGTGTTTGCGGCAATGCCGACAGAACTTTTTAAGTTCCAAACGGTTCTTGAGAGTCTTTTTGTTCTTAGTGGAAAAATAGTTGATCTGTTTACACTCCGTGCACTCCAATTTGATGAGGTTATCTTGAGACATAAGTTGGCTGTTTTATTATCGCTGTTAGTTAATAGTAAATTATTCGTCGGTGGAGCCGAGAATCGGATTTGAACCGAGGACCGACGGTTTATCCCGATTTCATCACATTTTGCCAAGCCAGGAGAGGGATTCGAACCCACGACCTTCACTTTACAAAAGTGTTGCTCTACCACTGAGCTACCCTGGCAAAATGTGATGAAATCGAGGATCCTCGACTTCCTTATTTTTTAAAATAATAGGTGCGTCGGGACAAAACAGCTGCTCTACCGTTGAGCTATCTCGGCACAGTTTATGCCGCCTCTGGCGGCACCCCGCCTGCCCCGCAGAATGCGGTGGCCAACGGCGGTGGCAGTCAGCCCTATTTCTAACCATTTTGGGTGGAGCAGGATTCCTCGCCGGAGGCGAGTGCGCCTGCCAACCTCTGGCTGACATCCGGCGCAGAACCTCATAATCCCATATCGTCAAGAAATCTTCTACCATGTCCCGACTTTAAAAATTTCTCTCGTGACATTGCCTCTGCCCGATTTGAACATCTCTCAAAATAAATAAGTCTCCATGGTCTGCAGCCACTCGTATATCGACATTCACCGGCATTATGCTCAAAAATACGCTTTTGCACATTGTTGGTACTGCCGACATATCGATTGCCGTAAAGTAGACTTTTCAACACATAAACGTAGAACATAATTTGTATTAATTGTTCTGCGCTATGTTGCAATGGTGGGTGGAGCAGGATTCGAACCTACGTAGGCATAAGCCAGCTGATTTACAGTCAGCCCTCGTTGACCGCTTGAGTATCCACCCAGGTTATCTTTTGTCTTTCTTGTTTAATAACTTTTTAAAAGCCTCTCCTCCTTTGTAGCTTTTGATCTGCAACTCACGTCTGTAGGCTTCTTGTTTAGTTTGATATTGCTCCTGGTAAACTATTTGCCAAGGAAGCCGGCTTTTAGTTGAACGTACTTGGCTACTATTGTGGCGTTTAAATCTAACTTTTAAATTTTCAGTGTGCCCAACGTAATAACTTTTATCTTTTAGGCTTTGCAAAATATAAACAAAATACATAATAACTGATTTATGCCGCCACCTAAATTATTATTTTAAGGAAGGCGGCACCCCGCCTGCCCCGCAGAATGCGATGGCCAACGGCGGTGGCAGTCAGCCCTCGTTGACCGCTTGAGTATCCACCCAGATAAATAACAGTTAACAATTAACCGTTAACGCCGTGAATTGTTAATGGTGAACTGTTTAAAATGGAGCCGTTGATCGGATTTGTCCCGATTTTTCTCCCAATTATATCGGGATGAAAAATCGAGGATCCCGCCTGCCTTAAAACAAAATGATTATTCTGGCGGGAAACCGACGACCTACTCTCCCGATATTCTTTCAAAATTTTTCTGGAGCCCGAGGGCGGACTTGAACCGCCGACCTACTCCTTACCATGGAGTTGCTCTACCAACTGAGCTACCCGGGCAAATTTTGAAAAATTTTGAAAAAGAAATATCGAGGATCCTCGAAAATTAGCAAGATCAGAGATTTTGGAATTTTCGGGACTTACCATGGAGTTGCTCTACCAACTGAGCTAGGTGGGCAGAGGAGGCGGGGCCAACTGAGTTACAACGGCTTAATGTTTTTAAGTGGCGGCCGCCTGGGACGAAGCCGGTAAAGCGTCAATTTCCTCCTTTAGTTCGGCTAATTTCTGATTTTCCGGGTCAGATTCTTTTAAAGCGTTAAAGGTGCGCCAGGCCAACTCTTTACGTTTTAACATTATACTGATTTTCAACAATAAGTCAAGGAATCTGGGATTGTTGGGCTCAATATTGACGGCCTTTTCAAAACTTTTTAGGGCATAAGTCGGCCGATTCTCCAACTGATAGATGTAGCCCAGGTCAGCGTGGCAGGAAGCGAGTTTGTGTTTAAGGCCGTTAGTGTCTCCTTTGGCCACCTTGGTTAACAACTTAAGATTGTAGCGGCAAGTTTCCCTGGCTTTTTTATAGTCACGGTTGGCCAAATAAACTTCAACCAGCCCGGAATAAGCGTCGTGGTTGTCTTTTTCTAATTCCAGGACTTTAATATAAGCAGTTTCCGCCTCGTCAATTTTTTGTTCGTCCAAAAGCTGATGAGCCGTCGCTAAAATATCTTTGGCTTCCCGCCTGATCTCAATAGTTTTTAACGGCGTCGTTGATTGAGTTTTTAATTGCTCTAAGTTAATAATCTTTTGATAAAAATCAGAGACGAGCTGGACAATTTGCTGAACAAGCGGCCGGAAAAATTTTACCAAAACATACCTGACGGCGACCGATTTTCGCACCAGCCGCTGAAGGATGATTCGATTTTTTGCCACTGAATTTTTTTCGGTGATAATTGAGTCAACATTAATCGTCGCTAACTTCGGCAATTTTCTGGCAATCATAGACAGCAGCAGCGATAAGCTGGTGATAATTATGGCTAAGGGAATTAAGTAATAAATCATACTGACTAAAAAGTAACGCCCTCCTTAATCCGGGAGGGTATTAATGGATAAAAATTTAGTTCAGGCATTTTTAATCAAATCGATGAATTCAGCGGCCTCTAGACTGGCATTACCGACTAAAACGCCGCTGGTGTTTTCTAAGTTGGTGAAGTCAGAAACGTTACTCCGGTCAACACTGCCGCCGTAAATAATTCTAAAACTATTTTTGACTAACTCTAAGGGAAATAAATCAATCAAAGTTTGACGAATCACTTGATGGACGTGACCGGCCTGCGGCGGGTCAATCGCCTGGCCAGTACCAATCACCCAAACCGGCTCGTAAGCCACAACCACCGGCTGATCCGGTCTTAAGTCAATCCCCTCTAAGGCCTTAGTCACTTGCTGAATTAAAACATAATCAGCCGCGCCTGCCTGACGCTGATCAAAAGTTTCACCGACACAAATTATCGGCACCAAATCGGCCGCCAAAGCCGCTTTGACTTTTTTATGAACGATTTCATCAGTTTCACTTAAATACTTTCGACGCTCCGAGTGACCGATAATGACAAACTGACAGCCAACGTCGCGCAGCTCAGAGGCAGAAACTTCCCCGGTATAAGCGCCGCTGGCTTCCCAAAAAATATCCTGGGCTCCCAATTTTAACTCGGTGTTTTTCAGAACCTGACTAACGGGGAATAAACTGGCAAAAGAAGGGCAAATCACTATTTCCTTGCCCAAGGCCTCAACCGCCTTTAAAGACTTGGCTAAATCCAAGGCTTGGTTTAAACCTAACTTCATTTTCCAGTTGGCGATAATCAGTGATTTTTGTTGGCTCATATTCATTAACCAAACTAAATTCAACCTTCAAAGGGTTGATAATTAAGGCCGGAAATAGGCTAAAATCAGACAAAAACAACTATTTTATTATACAATCAAACCACGACCAAGGCAAGGGCAAAAACAGTCAATAATTTAGCCTAAAAAGGCGGCCATTGATAATTAGCAAAAACCCAATCAACCAAGCCTTTGGCCTCTTGCCATCGGCTCGCCTGATCACTGGCACCAAGCAAAACTAAAATCACCGACTGACCATCGTCTTTCTTAACCTCAAGCAACAAGCAATAACCGGCCTCGTCCAGATAGCCGGTCTTAGCGCCGATAATTTTGTAACTATCGGCGTTCAGAAAACTGGTTAAAAGCCGGTCGGTATTCTCGGCTTTGACCTGGCGCTGATTGTTTAAGATGCTGAATTCATAGTTAGTCATTTTGACCGCTTCGGCAATTTGAGGTTGGCTAAACGCCGCTTGGGCTAGTTTGACTAAATCCGCCGGCGTTGAAACATTGTTTGAATCCAAACCGGTTTCATCGGCAAAATAAGTCTTAGTCATGCCCAGGGCAAATGCTTTCTGGTTCATTAAAGCGGTAAAATTATCTAAGTTGGTTGAACGGACCAAGGCGGCAATAGCTTCGTTAGCTGAAGCGACTAACCCGAGATAAAATAAATCTTTGACCGTGGCCTGCTCTTCAGGAAAAACATAAGTGAAACCGCCGGCTTTAATGTCTTGTTTAGTCAGACTGACCGTTTGTTCCCAGCCGGGGTTATGCTCCAAAAAAACCAGCATCGCCATTAGCTTAGTGATACTGGCAATCGGCAAAACCGCCTGACTGTTTTTGTCATACAAAATTTTACCGGAAGCTTTATCGATTATTAAAATACTCTGAGCAGTAGTTTTAATGCCCAAACTTTTATTGACCAGACGCTGGGGTCCGGTCACTTCAACTTGAGGTGGGGCGTAAGAAGAGTCAACTTCTTTTTGGGTTAAAAAATCAAAGCCAGCTGGAACTAACAAACTGGCTAAAATAATAGCCGTAATTAAACTGAACATATTAGCTCTTCGCCTGATTGATTATTTTCTCCAGACTTTCGCTGGAGTTTAATTTTTGGTAATCAGGCAGTTCAGACTGCTCCTTGAGACCGAGGAACTGCAAGAAATCAAAGGTGATATTATAAGTGGTCTGCATCTTTCTTTTGTCTTGACTGCTGGCAATCAGGCCGCGAATTAGTAAATTGCGCAAAATAATGGCGCAGTTCACGCCCCGAATTTGTTCAATGTCGGCTCGGCTGACCGGACCGCGATAAGCGATAATGGTTAAAGCCTCCAGCGCCGCCCGGGTTAGTTCACCGGTGGTTTCGGCTTTGATGAAATCTTTAACCAGTTTGGCGTTTTCAGCGGACGTCGCCAACTGGATTTGGTCGTCAATTTTTTGAATCACCACTCCCCGATCAGCTTGGCTATATTCAGCAATCAGCTCAGAGACGGCATTATTCACTTTTTCTTTTTCTTCACCAGTCAAATTCATCAGTTTTTTGACGGAAAAAGGCTGGTTAGAAATAAAAAGCAGGCTTTCGATTTTAGATTTTAGACTAGACATACAACTGAATTATAACAGATTTTCTGATTATTAAAAGTCTTGAGAAGCAACAAGTTGATTTATGAACCATTAAACCATCTAAAGTAGCCCTAATTTTTTACACTCTTGTTTCCAAACCAAAAATTCTTGCCAATACTTTCTATTACGCGACCAGCCTACTGGATCAGCGGCATAATATTTGTCCACTTGAGCAGTATTAGCCGGAATTAGCTTTTCATCGACAAAAAACTTGGTTAATACCTTACGAGCCAGAAGATGCCTAATATTTATTTTTTTCTGCTTAAACCAATAGCGCTCTTCTGAATTAGCGTAACTCTTGGAATCAGAAATATAAATCACGAAAATATTATTGACTATTAAACCATCGTGCCGAGCATTATTAATCAAATGTTGTTTAGTCCGGCCATAAAGCAAAGTATCGTCGATTAAAACTGCCAGGGCATTCTTTTTGAACTCACCCTCCACGTATTTTTTTGTCAAAAATTCCTTTCTTTTCTTTTTGATATAGACAAAAGGAATCTTTGTCTCCAAAGATATAGCCGTCGCCAGGGGGATACCGGCGGTTTCTGCCCCAGCAATAATGTCAACTTTCATTTTTTTAATAATCTGACTCATTAGCTGAGCGACAGCTTTCAGGGCCTTCGGATTAGAATATAATTTTCTAAATTCAAAATAAAATGGCACAATTGTACCAGAGGATGATTTGACTGGACCAACAACAAAACAGTTTAAATTACTGATCAATATTTTAGCCAAATTAGCGTTCATAAAATTTCAATGAAGTATTAAATAAGCAATCTCTCTAGTCTGAGAATTATTAAAATCCCTGGAAAATAAATCAACACCGGTTTGACGAATTTTTTCTTCCCACTGAGGCCAATCTTTAAAGTACGAACCCGATTTACCATCAGTCCGCGAAAGTAAATAAAACGCTAACCAACTAACTGTGCGATTTAAAATACTAGCCAATTCTGTTTTGCTGGCCCGAGAATAATGAATAAAACTGCGCCGATAATTCTTGATATAATCCCGAATAAACATTTTTGCCTCGTTTTTAATTTTTTTGCTACCATCAAGCATCACCCAAACCCAGTGAGCCAATAAAATTCCACCGTCAATAGCTGGATCGTAGGTTATGGCGTGATCAAAATCAAAAAATACTGCCGAATTTTTCTTTACTAGAATATTGGCGTAAACCGGATCAAGCCAAACTGCACTGGATTTTGCCGCCTGGGCTTTCTTTAAAAATTGATTGACTTGTTGGTTGGGAAAAAACTTACGCAAACCAGTACTCCAATGGTCGTGAATCAAAACACGCAATAGCTGTCTTTTCCAAGGTAGATTACCGGCAAACTCCTGGGACGTGCTAAAGGTATAACCGTGTAACTTACCGAATAACTGGCCCAACAGTTTGCCTAGCTCAGGATGAATTTTATTTTGCCTAAATTCCTCAACTAAAAGACGACCGTCACTACTGACGTCAATCATTAAAAAAGCCGCATTGATTCGGTCAAAATAAATAACCCGGGGAACAAATTTCTGACCCCAAATATCTTTAAGTAAAGCCAGCATCTTGACTTCACCGTAAACCCTGGCTGGATTAACAAAAAGTTTTTTGCCTTGTCGAAGAGCTCGTTTATTATAACGCCGGATCTGTTTTAAAACAAAACTTTTTTTACCTTGATCGGTTAAAACCTGAATTTTAAATAAATAATTGGCATTACTAAAATCAGTAATTTCTTTAACCGAAAATACTTTTTCAATTTTTAGACCTAAGGCTAAAGTCGCTTTATCCTTAAGGTATTGGGAAACGTTTTCCTTGGTTAGTAATAAACGTTTCATATGGTTAAAAGAATGCGAAGAATAAAAAATCAGAGTCGCTCAATTGTGATATCGTCAAAAATTTTAGTTTGCTTAACGACAATCACCCGCTGTTTCATTAGTTCCAACAGAGCCAAAAAGCTAACGATAATTTCGGTTTTGTCTTTGGCGGTTTTTAAAATTTCGCTAAAACTAGCGGTGGCCTGGCTGTAAATTTTTTCTCTAATTTGCTGAATTTTTTCCTGGATGTTAATCGTCTGGCGAATAACTTCGGTCGGCAAATTCAAAAAAGGCTGAAGACCAAAAATAATTTCGGCAAAAACCATGGCTAGCTTACTAGCCACCAATTTGGGCGGCGGACAAAAACCCAGGTCTTCAGTGGTTAAAAGTTTTTCCCGGGAGAAAGAAAATTGTTTTTTGGCAATGATTTTTTGGATTACCTTGGTCGCGACCAGATATTCTTTGTAAATTTTGAGCTGGGTGGTTAATTCCTCTTCTTCTTCCTCTTCCCACTGTAAAAACGGCAAAAGCGCCCGAGACTTGATTAAAAGCAGCCGAGCGGCGATAACCAAAAAATCAGCCAGCTGGCTGGTTTGAATCTGATCTTTGGCTGATTGGTGAATAATTTTAATGTATTGCTCAGTTACTTCCGCCAAAGAAACTTCGGTAATCTCCAGTTTATTGTTTTCAATCAGCTGGAGCAACAAATCAAGCGGCCCTTCAAATTGTTTGACTTTTATTTGATACATGGTATATAAACCGTCATTGCGAGGGAGCAAAGCGACCGAAGCAATCCCCTTAGTATTTATTATTATCTATTTAAAATCCACCTCAGCACTAAAAAGATTGTTTCGCTTCGCCCCGTAAAGCGGGGCTTCGCTCGCAATGACAGTAAAAAACTATTTTCTTTTTTTTGTTTTCTTCTTAACCACTGATCGTCTTTTAGCAACTTTGGCTTTGGGCTTTTTAGTTTTGGCTTTGGTTTTCCTTTGCAGCTTGTATCCCCCACCCTGAGAAAAACTGGCCAGCTTAGCCTGCTCCAGCTTAATAAAATCTTTGACTTTCATCCGGACCGAATCGGTAAAACTGCCGGCCGAAAGAATAATGTCTTTGGTTTTAAGTAGACTCTTGTCCACCCAAACCTCGGCCTGGTGCAGTCCACCAAAAGCGGTCATCGTCCCCGGTTTAACCTTAAAAACTTTAATCATCATCTTCTCGTTGGGAATAGAAACATTTTTAGCCCCAATGGCTTTTTTCAACTTTTTTAAATCAATCCGCATGTGGGCCGGCACCACCGCAATGATGTAAGCTTTGTCAGCGGCGACCAGCAAATTCTTGCCGATTTCTTTAAGCTCGCGGCGTAAAGTTTGGGCCGCATCATAAGCGGTATAAACCGTTTTATGAGCAATGGCTTCATAACGAGCCAATTTTTTATCCAAATAATTTCTAGTTTTTGCTGGAATAGCCATGATTTTAGAATTAAGAATTAGGAATCAGGAATTAAGAATCGAGCGGCCTTAATTCTTACTTCTCACTTCTTAATTCTGCTGCTAAACGGCAACTTCTGCTGAATGCCAAAAAGGCTTTTAGCCACTTTTTTGCCTTTAGGCGTCAGACGAACCTGGCGGATAAACCACTTGTGAGGCGTCCGCCAGCCATAGCCAATAACCAACTCTTTTTTGATCAGCCGTTCAACGCTTTTAGTGATGACATTAATAATGTCTTTAACCGGCGGCGGCGCTTTTTGATTACTGTAAAACTTAGCTAAAACATTTTTGGAAACTGTTTTATCTTTGGTTGGCCAAGCCTGCCGCAAAATATATTTTTGGAGATCGGAAAGTTTCATACCCCGTAGTGAAATTTCCAATTAGTTTTTATTATGATTCTTATCTTGATAAAAATATTCTTTTAGCCTTCGTTTTAGCAATCTCTGACCTTGGGTCTTTTTCAGATATCCTTCTCTGCGTTTGGCGTCTTTTTCGTTAAGACATGCTTCGTAGTATATTAATTTCCACGGTCGGTATGGTTTAGTTGACTGATTCAATCCGTCATTATGTTCTTTAAAACGTTTTTCAAGATTAGTTGTATAGCCAATGTACAACATTTTGTTTTTTAGGCTTTGCAAAACATAATTGTAAAACATAAATTATCTCATGCTTAAAATGTATCTATTGGAAATTCTACTACGGGGTCATAATTTGCCTAGACAAAGCCTAGTCGGCAGTAGCTGTCTCTTCCACCGTTTCGTTATTTTCAACGTCAGAAGCTAACTCAATATGGGCTTCTTTCATGGTTTTTTTGCCGATGATATTGGGCGCGGCCATCATTAAATCGCGATTGTCGCCGGTCTTGGGGAAGACGATGACTTCCCGGATATTGGGTTCATCCTGCAGAATAGAGACAATCCGGTCCAGCCCGGCGGCAATGCCGCCGTGAGGCGGGGCGCCGTAACTGAACGCTTCCAACATATGGCCAAACCGCCGTTCTATTTCTTCCTGTTTGACTCCTAAAATCTCAAAAACTTTTTGCTGAATATCGCGACGGTGAATTCTAATTGAACCACCCCAGATTTCCGAGCCATTCAAAGCCAGGTCGTAACCATAAGCCCGCCATTTTAACGGTTCGTCCGGAGACTTAGCCATGTCCTCAAGATTAGGCATGGTGAAAGGGTGATGAACCGCCACGGCTTTCTTTTCGGCGGCTGAATATTTAAACATCGGCATGTCAATCACCCAGCAGAAAGCCAGTTCATCGGCATTCTTTTTGTCTTTTCTCAAATCCGGTTTGTCGGATTGATACTTGGCCATGGCTTCGGCGTAAGTCAGCCGGGGAAAAGGTTTTTGGCTAATAATTTTTTGCGGATATAATTTTTCGACTACTTCAATCATTAAGGCTTCAACCACTTGCCAGATTTCTTCCTGGCTGACAAAACTCATCTCCACGTCAATTTGGGTGAATTCGGCCTGCCGGTCGCCGCGCGTGTCTTCGTCGCGAAAACACCGGGCAATTTGAAAATATTTTTCCATGCCGGCCACCATCAAAAGCTGCTTGAACTGCTGGGGCGACTGGGGCAAAACGTAAAACTTGCCCGGCCAAAGTCTGGCGGGCACAATAAATTCCCGCGCCCCTTCCGGCGTCCCCTTGGTTAAAACCGGCGTTTCAATTTCTAAAAAGCCCAAGTGGTCAAAATAGTCACGGACCGCTTTAATAATTTTATGGCGCATGATCGTGTTATTTTTCATCCGCTGGCGCCGCAAATCAAGGTAGCGGTATTTGAGCCGAATTTCTTCGCCGGCGTCCTGAGGCGAGTCAATTTCAAAAGGCGGAGTTTTGGCTTCGTTTAAAATTTCCAATGCTTCGCCGACCAGCTCAACTTTACCGGTTGGGATTTTTTCATTAATCATTTTTTCCGGCCGGGCGTTAACTGTGCCTTCGATCGCCACGACGTATTCCGAGCGTAAGCTGTTGGCCAGCTCATGGGCAGGAGCAAAATTAGGGGCAAAAACTACTTGGAGTAAACCCGAACGGTCCCGCAAATCAATAAAAATTATTTTGCCGTGATCGCGCCGGGTATGAACCCAGCCGCAAACTTTAACCTTTTGACCGACTTTTTTTATTACCTCCTCTACGATAGTCCGTTCCATAATTTCAGATAAAATTAACTAAATTAATACTAATATCATACTCAATATTTTAATTTTTGGCAACCCTGGATGCTTGACAAATTATAACAAAAAAGGTAACATAAAAGTCTCCATACTGGAGTCCGTACATTCTAAAACGAAAGTGAGGTGATCCGCGATGCCTAACGGCACACTGAGCCCAATAGGTGCGGCCATGTGTATTCGGAAAGCTTTGGAAAAGCTGACCGAACTTGGCGACAGTGGACCGCCGGAACCTATGGCGGTTGCGCCCGCCGACCTTGAAGAGATCGCCCAGATGGAAGGGGCGCATGATGAATCAGAAACGGAGGGAAACGCCCATGGCCACAATCGCAAGGTCATATCCTTGCCCAATTCCACCGGTGAAGGCCGCCTCCTCTTCACTCACTAGGCCGCTTCCGCCACCACAAGCCTGCTTTGACACGACAAAAGTGCGAAGCGGGCTTGATTTTTTTTAAAAAAATTCCGCCCACTTTGCAGCAGGCGGCAAGAAAAAATGTTCAGATTGGATTTTATGGCTATTAGACAGCCGATTGCCATTCCGGATCAATACCGGTAAAGGCTTTGCTGTCTTGGTAGAGGTTGTCTCCCACCGTGGCAACGTCCACCGAATTCAGGCCATGACCAGTGACGATTTTCGCCCAGACCGTTGGCGAATAGAACCTCAGGCCGTGGGCGGCCATCATCACTTCGGTGAGCATGTCACCGTTTGAGGCCGGCACGAACACATCGGCGATGTTATCGGAACCCAATTGTACTCTAACACCGAGCTTGAGCAACTCGAGTACTCGGGCGATACAACTGTGGGTCGGCGAAGAAAGCGGCCGGTACCGCCGCATCGAGATTGCCGCCGTCGGACAGACGGTCACCCCGACGTTATATTCCCGCAGCTTATCAGCCAGCCGGCGGAATTCCACTTCGGGATAACCCGAAGGTGAGATCATGTGGACCGCCCAAATCCGCGGCTCACCCGACCGGATGAGCGGTTCAAGCTCTCGATTGACTTCCAGTGATTCGAGAACTTCGATTAGCCGCCAGGTACCACGTTCACGCGGGTCGTCGGCTTGATCCAGGTGGAGTTGAACCGGCTTATCCAGCTCAATCGCCAGGCGCAGAATCCTGTTGATATGCTGTTTAAAGCCGACTCGGCCGTCTCGGGTCCGAAACGAAGAGAACTCGTCCTTCTCGGGTAAGCCCGTCAAAACATCCGCCGTCTTCGCCGCTTCCTGGTAGGTCTCCCAACGTTCGGTTCCCTCCTTAAAACCGAAAATGGCATTTGGCCCCAGCAGAAGCTGGAGACGACCGGCGAACTCCTTCTTAAGTTCTCGCATCACTCGCCAGGCCAAAAGACCGTCCTCGGCGATGCCCGGACAGGCATCAACGCAGGTGATGACGCGAGTAATGCCATACGAGATCTGACGTTCCAACAAAGCGCTGACGCGTTCACGAAGGTCAGCTTCGTTGTAAGCCAGCCCGCGATGCAGATCACCGGTCAAATTCTGCTTGACCGTTAGCGGCATACTGGCTGCTACCAATGGCGAAGTGTTGATGTGGGCGAGATACTTGGCATGAAGCGTATCGGCCCGGTCCAGATGCGAATGGGCGTTTAAAAAACCGCCCAACCGTTCCACTTCCTGCAGCAGCATCCGCTCAAAGATGCTCACATTAGGCCGATTAAAGCCGTCATGCACAGACGCTGCCGCCGGTTTCCCTCCTCTAACTCGAACCTTTCCAGACATCGTTCACTCCCTCCTTGCCAGTTAAGTTGGATTTAGGGCAAAAAAAATTGGCTTTTTTAAGCCATATTTCTCGGTTGTAGAGAACCAACAACCTTCGTCCTGGGACTAATCTTAAACTAAAAAAAACATTTAGTCAAGGACTAATTTTTTTAAAAAATTTTCAACTTGTAATTCTTGGTTTAAATGGTTTTTCAGCATCTTGTCAAGCTGGCTGGAGCTTTGAGCAACAGCCGCGGGCGGCTGGTAACCCAAAAGCCTCAAGAGTTCGGAAATGAAATGATTTTTAACAACTGCCCAAGATTTTTTGGTAATATCGTTATTTTTGTCTAGCCAGGTTAAATAGCGCTCTAAGAGATCAAAAATCCGGTCATCAGGCTGTTTTTGTTCGGTTAATTGATCAAGCAGTTCCAGGCTAAAATTAGCCAGGATAATATTTCTAAAATTTTTTTTCAAATTGGAAAAGTTTTTTATCAAAACCGCTCCGGCCAATTTGTCAAAATTTTTACCCGAAGCAATCAACAAATCAACAATACCTAACGGCTGAAGGTGACCGTTGAGTTTGCTGGTAATTTTTTTGGTGCCTTGGCCAATGGCCACCACCTTGCCTAAAGCCTGGGTATAGATACTAAAAAGTTGACTGACTTCGCCCCAGGGAGTAATCTTTAAAATTATGCCTTTGGTCTGATACAGCGCCATACTAAAAACTAGTTATTATTCCGATCAAGATAGCTTTGCAAAACCAGCATCGCCGCGATGGGGTCATCGCCGCCATTTTTTTTGACCAGGTCTTTCTCTAGACGATTAGCCATTTTAGTACTGAGCCGTTCATCTTCCATGCCAATCGGCAAAGAAAAATTGGTTTTAAGCCAATCAATAAAAGCCAGCACTTCTTTGACTTGCTGATTTTTAAAATCAATTTCGCGCAGTAAACCCGAGTTGCCGGTAGATAAACTGACCGGTACGCCGACGACGATTTCATCAATATTTTCCTGCTGGCAAATATTTTTCAGCTTGGCCAAAACCTCACTTTTTGAATTATTAAAAACTGTACCCAAAGGTACAGCCAGCTTTTTGAATTGGTCGGATTTGGCTAAACCGATTTTTTTGGCCCCGTAGTCTATACCCAAAATTGACATAAAAGATGAAATAACAAATTACAAAACTCAAATATCAAACATTAAAAGTTTAACAAAAAATTGAATGATTGGGATTTTGAATTTTATTTGGGATTTGGACTTTGGAATTTGGTATTTTTTAAAACTGGGTTAAAACCTTGTGGCCATCCGGCGTCACCACAATCGTGTGCTCAAAATGGGCACCCAGACTGCCGTCGGCCATAACCACACTCCACTGATCCTCCAAAGTTTTAATGGCGTAGTCCCCCGCGCTGACCATCGGCTCAATCGCAATCACCATGCCCGGCTGGAGTTCCACCTTTTTTTGACGATTGTCAACATAATTTGGTATCATCGGCTCTTCATGAACCTGATAGCCAACGCCGTGCCCGACCAATTGCCGAACAACAGAAAAACCCTGACTCTCAACGTAAGTTTGGATCGCTCGAGCAATATCAGAAATAAAATTGCCCGGCTTCACTTGAGCAATGCCCAGCTCCAAAGACCGCCGGGTCACTTTGATTAATTTTTTTGCCAGAGCGCTGATTGGACCAACCGGCACGGTAATGGCCATATCGGTAAAGAACCCGCCTTCGGCCGGATATTTCATGCCAATGTCAATATTCAGCATGTCGCCTTTTTTCAAGACGTAATCAGAGGCCGGCACGTGCACGAGCTGTTCATTAACCGAAGTGCAAAGGGTCGTCGGAAAAGCCGGGTCATCATGGCGCGAGCGATAATTTTTAAAAGAAGGGATGCCGCCATGCTGAATAATTAACTGCTCCGCCAGCTGATCAAGCTCGATAGTTTTTACGCCCGGCACCGCTTTTTTGGCGACAGCCGATAAAACTTCAGCTAAAATTTTGCCGCCTTGAGCAATCACGGCGATTTCTTCAGGTTTTTTGATCGTAATCATATTTTAGTCAATCAGACCAACAAGTTAACCAGCGGCTTGACTAATAACTCCCTCAATTTGTTGGTAAACTTCATCAATAGTTTTAGCGCCGTTAACCCGATGCAAAATGCCTTTATTTTCATAAACGGCAAATAAGGGCTCAGTTTCTTGGTGATAAATCGCCAAGCGCTGAGCAATGGCCTGCGGCTGGTCATCGTCTCGCCGAAAGAGCTGATCGCCGCATTTATCGCAAATTCCGGCTTGCTGGGACGGATTAAACTCCAGGTGATAGCTTAAGCCGCATTTAGACGCCAGGCGGCCGCTTAAGCGTTTAATTGCCTCCTGGTCACTCAACTCAATCACAATGGCATAATCAACGGTAGTGATTTGAGACAAAAATTCCAGCTGTTTTTGATTCCGGGGATAACCGTCCAAAACAAACCCGACGGTACAGTCCGGCTGATTAATCCGATCTTGAATAATTTTATTGGTCAATTCATCAGGCACCAGCTGGCCGGTGTTAACGTATTCAGCCACTTGCTGGCCCAGCTCGGTTTTATTTTTCAGGTGATAACGAAAAATATCGCCAGTGGAAATGTAAGGAAAATTTCTCCTTCTGGCGATTAATTCTGCCTGCGTCCCCTTGCCTGACCCTTGGGGACCAAAGATGATGATGTTCATAGTTCAGCTTATAGAAAGGAAGTAAACTATCACCTAAAAGCTAACAGTTAAAAACTGTTAAAGGCCTTCGTAATCGCGCATGGTCAATTGAGAGTCAATCTGCTTAACTGTCTCAATCACAACCGAGACGACAATCAAAAGACTGGTACCGCCAATGGCTAAACTTTGAATACCAATGAAGCTGGTCATGACCATCGGCAGAACCGCAATCAAGCCCAGGAATAAAGCGCCGGCCAGAATAATTCGGTTAGTGGTGTTTTTTAAATACTCAACCGTATGAGCACCTGGTCTGATACCTGGGATAAAACCACCCTGCTTTTGTAAATTTTCCGCCACCTGGTCGGGATGAAAAATCACCTCAGTATAAAAATAAGTAAAGGCAAAAACCAACAAAAAATAAAGAACGCCGTAAAAAAGTTGATTCTGAAAAAGAACAATCACCCAGTTGGCGGCACTGACTAAAATCGCGGATTTGGCATTAAGGAAAAACTGAGCCACCATCGGCGGAAATAAAATAATGGAAATGGCGAAAATAATCGGAATCACGCCGGCCATGTTGACCCGCAGCGGTAGATGAGTGTTAACGCCGCCGTACATCTTCATGCCCCTGACTCTTTTGGCGTAAGAAACCGGCACATTACGCTGACCTTCGGTGATAATCACCACCCCGATCACGGTCACAACGGCAATCAAAACAAAAATTATCATGTTAATCAGTTGAGTCTGATCAAACACCAATAAGGTCTGCATCACCGCCGTCGGCAAACTGGTAATAATACCGGCAAAAATCAGCAAAGATATACCATTACCAATATGTTTTTCTGAAATCAGTTCCCCGATCCACATTAAAAAGACCGTACCGGCCGTTACTGTTGTGATAGTCAAAAATAGAGTCCAAGGATTTAAATCAGTAATAATCTGGATTTGAGACTGACGCAACAAAGCAATTAAACTGTAGCCTTGCAGAGCGGCTAAGGGCACCGTGAGCATTCTGGTCCATTGATTGATTTTTTTTCGTCCCGCTTCGCCGTCTTTAGAGATCTCTTCTAGCCGAGGGATAATCATCACTAGAAGCTGAAAAATAATTGAAGCGGTAATGTAGGGTGCGACACCCATGGCAACAATGGAAAAAGTCTCCATGCCGCCGCCGGATAAAACGTTCATCACGCCTAAGAGCTGGTTGCTGCTGAAAAATTGCTTTAAAGCCGAGGTATCAACGCCTGGTACGGGAATATGGGCGGCAATCCGAAAAACTACCAGCATCGCGATGATATACAAAATGCTGTTGCGTAAATCTTTAATTTTCCAAAGGCGCACTAATTTTTCTAACCACATATAGTTTGCTTAACTCAGTTTTACCGGCTAATTATTTTCTGATTCTGATCTGGGCTTTACCACCTGCATCTATTATAGCCTTTTTGGCTGAAGAGGAAAATGCATCGGCGACGACCGTAAATTTTTTGGTCAAAGTCCCCTCACCTAAAATTTTCAGGCCTGGCGCCACGGCTTTAATGATATTTTTGGCTAACAATTTTTGGGAGTTGATTTCTTCGCCATTCTCAAAAATAGCTTCAAGTTTGGCTAAATTAACGGTATTCAATTTAGGCCGACCGCTAGAAAACCCGCCAATCTTAGGTTTATTACGCAGTAAATTCATCAAGCCTTTGCGCTTCAGGCCTCGGCGGCCGCCCGAACGGGCCTTTTGACCCTTTTGGCCATGACCGCTGTAAGTGCCGCGGCCCGAACCGCTGCCCCGACCAATTCGTCTTTTCTTAGAGGTCGCACCTCGGGTTTTTTTTAAATTGTTTAATCCTAATTCCATAGATTATTTTTTATCTTCATTATTCTTGTCAGTTTTTTTGGGGTCTGGCCGTTTCAACTTTAAAAGCGCGTTCATTGTTGCCAAAACATTGTTAATTTTATTTTTAGAACCTAAAATTTTGGCCACGACATTAGACACCCCGGCCAATTCCAAGACTGATCGAACCGCGCCACCGGCAATAATACCGCTACCGGCGGGTGCCGGCTTCATTAAAACTCTGGCCGCGCCGTATTTGGCGTCAACCCGATGAGGCAGGGTGCCATTAATCGTGACCACGCTAATTAAATTTTTTCTGGCTTTAGTCACCGCTTTATTGACCGCTAAGGTGACATCGGCGCCTTTAGCCACCGCCATGCCGACTTTGCCCTTTTTATCGCCAATCACGACACAAGCCCGAAAACGCATCCTTTTGCCGCCGGCCATGACCCGGGTCACCCGGGCAATATCAATAATCGCTTGTTCAAAACCGTCATCGGAAGATTTTTGATCTCTTCTGCCGAACGACCGGCTGTTTTTTGGTTTGCTTTCTGTAGGCACAAGTTTAAAAAATTAATAGTTATTAAAACTTCAAACCGCCTTTTCTGGCGCCCTCACCAACCGCTTTAACCCGGCCATGATATTTATACCCGGCTCGGTCAAAAATCACTTGGTTAATGCCAACCTTAATCCCTTTGGCCGCGATCAATTCGCCAATTTTAAAAGCGACATCGGTCTTTTTTAAATCACGGCCCTTAACTTCCCGGCTACTGGCCGAGGCCAAGGTTGTCCCCGTTTCATCATTAATCAACTGAACATAAATGCCTTTGAGACTGCGAAAAACCACCAGTCGCGGCCGGATCTGGGTGCCAAAAATTTTGGCTCGGCCCCTGGCCTGCCGCCGTTTTTTTAAATCTTTTTTAAATTTATCTTTATTAATCATAAAAAAATTTTAAATTGAATTACTCCGATTTGGCGGCGGCGGCTTTACCAACCTTGCGTCTAATCACTTCCGTCGTATATTTAATGCCTTTGCCTTTATACGGCTCAGGCGGTCGAACTTTGCGGATTTCAGCGGCGACTTGGCCAACCAACTGCTTGTCAAAACCGGTAATCGTAATGACGTTTTTTTCCACCTGGATAGTAATGCCTTGAGGAATTTGATATTCCACCGGATGAGAGTAACCAACGTTCAAAACCAATTTGCTGCCGGCGACAACGGCTTTGTAGCCAACGCCGTTAATTTCCAATTGTTTAGAAAAACCACTCGTCACGCCTAAAACCATATTGTCGACCAATCGTCTAAATAAGCCCCACAAAGAGCGCTGTTTTTTATCTTCGGGTTTGGCGACTAATAATTCTAAGGTCTGTTCTTTTTGAATTATCGTCACTCCTCTATCGAGCGTCAAACTTAATTCGCCTTTCGGACCTTTGACAAAAACCAGCGGACCGTTAATTTTGACTTCAACGCCGTTAGGGATAATGATAGGTTCTTTACCGACTCGACTCATATTTTGACAATTAATCACCGCCACTATTTTAATTTTCTCAATGCAGGCGGAATCCCGCTTTAGCGGGACAGTTAACAATTAACTAATAAATTTCGCAAATAATTTCACCACCCAGGCCTTGTTTGCGAGCTTGCTTATTAGTCATCAAGCCCTTGGAAGTGGAAATAATCGCAAAGCCAATATTATTTAAAACTCTGGGTAAATCATCTTTAGTGACATAAATCCGCCGACCCGGTGTGCTGATCCTTTTGAGGTCGGTGATGGCTGGCTCTTTTGGCCCCAGATATTTCAAAACAATTTTAATGGCTAAAAGACCGTTTTCGGTGCCAGCGTCAATTTTTTCCACATTAGCCACATAGCCTTCTTTTTTAAGAATTTCGGCAATCGCATATTTAACTCGGGAAAACGGAACCACCAAGTCTGCCTTTCTGACGGCTTGGGCATTGCGGATTCTTGTGAGCATGTCGGAAATTGGATCGGTCATAAAAAAATTAAAAAAATTAAAATTTAAAATTATGGCGCTACCAGCTCGATTTTGTAATGCCGGGTAGCTGAGCACTGTCGGCCAATTCGCGAAAGCAGATGCGGCAGAGATCAAAATCTCTCATATAGGCCCGGCGGCGGCCACAGCGCCAACAACGCCGAACTATCCGAGTGGAAAATTTCGGTTTCCTTTTAGATTTAGCGATTTGGGCTTGTGTTGCCATAATTTTTTAAAATAATTAGTTCAGCTAGTTTAACCGGAAAGGAAAACCTAGCAGTTTAAATAATTCCAAACCTTCTTCTTTAGTTTTGGCGGTCGTCACTAGAGTAATCTGCAAACCATGAATTTTTTCCACTTCATCCGCTTTAATTTCAGGAAAGGACATATGCTCCCGGAAACTGAGATTCAAATTGCCTTGTTGGTCAATGTTTTTTGAATCAAGACCGCGAAAATCTCGGACCCGCGGTAACGTGACATTGATTAACTTATCGACAAAGTCGTTCATCCGGTTGCCGCGTAAAGTTACTATCATGCCCACCACTAGACCTTGCCTGATTTTAAAGTTAGAAATTGATTTTTTAGCCGTGGTTTTAACCGGTCTTTGACCAGCAATCCGAATTAAAGTACCTTCAACGACATCGTTAAATTTAGGATCTTTAAGACCCGGACCGGTGCCAACATTAATCACCACTCGGTTAATTTTTGGGACCGCTAAATTGTTTTTATAACCAAACTTCTCCTTCAAGGCTGGAATAACTTCTTTTTGGTATTTTTCGGTTAGGCGATGCATAACTTATGGTTATTGCTATTGTTTAATCAATGACACTTTTACACTTTCTGCAAATTCTGACCTTTTTTTTGCCTTCGGCCAGCTGGCGACCGATTCGGGTAACCTGGCCGCATTTAGGGCAAACCAAGGCGACGTTAGCCGCAATGATTGGCGCCGGAAACTGAATGCGCTGACCGCGCTCCCCTTGTTTGCGGGGCCGCATATTCTTAAACAGTAAATTAACGCCTTCAACTGACACTCTTTGGCGTTCCAAAAAAACCTGCAATACTTTGCCAGTTTTGCCTTTGTCTTTACCCGCTAAAACTTTTACCTTATCACCTTTTTTTATTCTCATATAAGCAGATTATAATACTTCGGGCGCTAAAGAAATAATTTTATTAAAACCATTGGCTCTTAACTCCCGAGCGACTGGCCCGAAAATCCGAGTACCCCTTGGCTCTTTGGTTTTTTTATCAACAATCACTACGGCGTTGTCGTCAAATCTGACATAGGAACCATCTGACCGACGGATTGCTCTGTGGGTCCGAACAATAACGGCATGAACCACTTCGCCTTTTTTAACCAAACCGTTCGGCACGGCTTTTTTAACCGTCACGGTAACAATGTCGCCAACTCGGGCGTACCGTTTTTGGTAACCGCCTAAAACTTTAATCACTTCGACTTTTTTAGCACCGGTGTTATCGGCCACGTTCAATTTTGACTCAGCTGGAATCATAAAATATAAGAATTAGTTAGAATAAATAACTCGCCACCGCTTGTCTTTGCTGATTGGCCGACACTCAATGACCCGAACTGAATCGCCAACTTTATATTGGTTTCGCTCGTCATGAACCTTATATTTTCTGGTCACGGTGTAGCGTTTGAAATATTTCGGATGGACTTTAGTCCGGTTAACCGTCACCACGATAGTTTTATCGCCTTTATCCGAAACCACCTTAGCGGTAAATGATCGTTTAATTTTAGTTTTTGGTTCTGGGGTGGTCATAAAATTTAACTATTTTTTTCTTCAACAATTTGTGAATTATTTTTCGTTAGATTATCAGTGGCCTGGCTCAATAAAAACAAAACGTGGGTAATTATTTTTTTCGCCTCTCTGATTTCTCTGACATTTTTCAGCTGCTTGGAGGCCACTTTGAATCGGAGCTGCCGCAGCTTCTCTCTGGTCTCAGCTAAAAGCTTTTGGAGCTCAGCGGGAGATTTTGTTTTTAATTCTTTAAATTCCATAAAGCCGGGTTAGTGTTTAGATAAAAAGCGACATTTAATCGGTAATTTGGAAGCGGCCAACCGCATCGCTTCTTGGGCGTCGGTTTCAGAGACACCGTCCATTTCAAACAAAATCATGCCTGGCTTAATCACGGCGACATATTGATCCACTGGCCCTTTGCCCGAACCCATAGTTGATTGTTCACCTTTTTTAGTCGTTGGCTTGTCAGGAAAAACCCGGATCCAAATTTTACCGCCGCGCTTAATAAAACGAGTCATCGCGCGCCGGGCGGCTTCAATTTGCCGGGCAGTCAGCCAGCAATTACCACCAGCTTTCAGGCCATACTTGCCAAAACTAATATTCGTGCCGGCGGTCGCCCTGCCTTTCAGTCGGCCTTTCTGCCATTTTCTATGTTTTACTTTTTTTGGAATTAACATAAATCACTATTTGTTATTGGATTTCTTGCTAGCGACCGGACTAACGACACTAGTCGCTACGCTCGCCATGGCCGCTTCAATATCTTTTTTAAATCTTTCACCTTTGTAAATCCAGACCTTAACACCAATGGCACCATAAGTAGTTCTGGCCGCCCCGCGGGAATAATCAATGTCAGCTCGCAAAGTATGCAACGGCAGACTGCCGGAAGATAAGCTTTCAGTCCGGGCAATCTCTGCACCGTTAAGCCGGCCAGCGACAACCACTTTAACACCCAAGGCACTACTTTTTTCCACCCGGCCGATAGCTTGCTTCATCACCCGACGGAAAGGAATTCTTTTTTCTAAATCGGTGACCATTGACTGAAGCACCAGTTCAGCTGAGACATTTGGATTTTTCACTTCTTTAATCGTCAGGTTCAAGTTTACTTTCGATTTTAAAATTTTAGTTTTAATCTTTTTCTTCAACTCCTCAACGCCCTGTCCGCCTCGGCCGATAATAATGCCCGGCTTGGCTGTATGAATAATAACGGTGACAACATTGGCTGAGCGCTCAATTTCAATTCTTTCCACGGCCGCTTCTCGCAATTCCGTTTTTAAAAACTTCTTGATCACCATGTCTTCATGCAAAAACTTAATGTAGTTTTTCTGAGAAAACCACCGTGAATCCCAGGAGTTGAATTGCCCGAGGCGAAAAATTTTTGGATTAACCTTTTGTCCCATATTTTAATCTTGGTTAAACTAGCCGGTTTTACGATTAAAAATTTTATTAATAAAGCCTTTCTGACCCTGCCCCACAGTGCTCTCAGCGGTCTGACCGGGAATTTTTGCCGTGGGGCGTTTAACATCCTGAGGATTAACAATCGCAACGGTTTCTTTGATCTGTTTTGTGGCCTGACTACCCTCGGCTGAACTTTTTCTATTCTCAGCCTGGCTTACCTTACGAGCAACGGTTTTGGCTCCCGGCTTTAAGCCGAGGACTAAATCAATATGACTGGTGCGTCGCCTAATTGGCGTCGCCCGGCCATGGGCTTTCGGCTGCCAACGGTCAAAAGTTGGTCCCTCGCCCACGGTAATTTCTTTAATATATAAATCACTCTTTACCAAATTGAAATTATTTTCGGCGTTAGCTAGGGCAGAATTAATCAATTTAATAACTGGCCTAACCGCCGCCCGCTTAATCAATTTCAGCTCATCAACCGCGACTTGGGCATTTTTCTTCCGCAGTAAATTGGCCACTAAACGGGTCTTGCGAGTGGACATTCGGACATAGCGAGCCGAAGCCTTGACCTCGGTCACATTATTTTTGCCGATTTTAGCCACGGGCGATGAATTCAATGACAAATCAGGCTGGCCGGTTTTAACCTCAGTCGGCTTGTTTGATTTTTTATCTTTTTTTTCTGTATTAGCCATAATAAAAAACTATTTTTTGGTCGCTGTCTCCTGGGCCTTTTGCGAATCTTCAGCTACTTTCCTGGCCGCTTCCGCCGCCGTTTCCTTAGCTAACCGGCCGCCGTGGACAATAAACTTCCGGGTTGGAGAAAACTCACCTAATTTATGACCGACCATATTTTCCACCACCAAAACCGGAACATGGGTTTTGCCGTTATGAACGCCGATAGTGTGCCCAAGCATGGCTGGAGTAATAACGCTGGCCCGATCCCAAGTTTTGACTATGGTTTTTTCGCCTGGTTTAAGCCGACTTAGCTTTTGGAGCAGCCTTTCGTTGACGTAAGGACCTTTTTTTAAACTTCTTGACATATAATTTTATTAATTTTTTCTTTTCCGTCGCTGGACAATAAATTTATTAGAATATTTATTTCGGTTGCGAGTGATCACACCCAAAGCATACTTACCCCAAGGCGTTTTTGGACCTTTCAAACCGATCGGCTGGTTACCTTCGCCGCCGCCGTGCGGATGGTCAACTGGGTTCATCGCTTTGCCTCTGACGGTCGGTCGAATACCTAAGTGGCGCTTGCGGCCGGCCTTACCGATTCTGATATTCATCGCGTCCGGATTGGAAACTTGGCCAATGGTCGCTAATGACTTCTTAGAAATTAACCGAATTTCCGAGGAGGGCATTTTTAAGGTAGCCATTTCCCCTTCAATCGCCATTAACTTAGCGTTGCTGCCGGCCGTTCTAACTAGTTGCCCGCCTTTACCCGGCGTGATTTCAATTTCATAGACTAGCATGCCTAAAGGAATAAATTCAAGGGGCATGCGGTTACCGACTTTGACTTCAACCTGTTTTTTTGAAGAAACAATTGTTTCACCAATCTTTAAATCAATTGGGGCAACAACGTAGCGTTTTTGGCCGTCTTGATACTCCACCAAGGCAATCCGAGCGCGGCGATTGGGATCATATTCGATGGCCGTCACGGCTGCCGGTTGGTCAAATTTATCCCGCTTATAGTCGATGAAGCGGTAGTACTGTTTGGCCCCGCCGCCTCGATGGCGAACGGTAATCCGGCCGGTAGCATTGCGGCCGCCAGTCTTTGACTTAATTCCAATTAATCTTTTCTCCGGCGCTTTTTTGGTCACATCAGCAAAAGTATCAACCGAAGTCTGTCGGCGGCCGGGAGTGGTTGGTTTGTAAATTCTGATTGGCATAGTTCTAGCTGTTAGACGCCTTCGTAAATTTCAATTTTGTCACCGGCCTTTAAGGTAACAATCGCTTTTTTCCAGGACTTGGTTTTGCCTGCAACCCGGCCGTAACGTACCTGCCGGCCTCTAACGTTAGTCATATTAACCCGAACCGGATTAACACCGTAAATTTGGCGCACCGCTTTTTTTACTTCAATCTTGTTCATTTTTGGATTAACCACAAAAATATATTTGCCCACGGCGCTGAATTCCGCCGCTTTTTCGGTCACCAGTGGCTTGATTAAAATTCGGTCGGCCACCTGAGTCTTACCTTTAATGACCGGGGTCGTCTTTTGTTTTGGCGAAGAATCCTCAGATTTAATCGCTGATTTTTTTGGCTCAGCGGCTTTTTTTTTGGCCGGCGGCAAACTAACCGCTGGCTTGGCTTCAACCGGTTGAGTTGATTCTTTTTTTGAACGATTAAATAAACCCATAGGTATTACTTAGCTTTAAAAATGGCTTCAATTTTTTTAACCGCCGCCACCGGCATCAATAAATATTGGTGTTTTAAAATATCCAAGACGTTCAGACTGCCGGCATTAACTGTCGTTACCCCCTCAATATTTCTGGCTGATTTGAATAATTTTTCTTCTGGCGTATCCATGACCAATAAAACCCGCGGATCTTTCTTTTTCTTGGATTCTTTTTTTACCCCGGCGTCGGCCTTCTTAACCAATTTTTTGGCTGACCGGCGTAGAGATAAATTTTGCAAAATGCCAAAAAACTTTTTGGTTTTTATTTCTGGTATGGCTAAATTATCAAGTAATATAATTTTTTGGTTAGCCACCTTGTCGGATAAAGTCATCAAAATTGCTTGGCGTTTAACTTTTTTGTTGATTTTCAAACTGAAGTTGACTTCTTTAGTCGGACCAAAAGTAACGCCGCCGCCGCGCCAAAGCGGTGAACGGATTGAACCATGTCGGGCGCGGCCGGTACCTTTTTGCCGCCAAGGTTTTTTACCGCCGCCTCGGACTTCACCGCGGCCTTTGGTGTGAGCAAGAACCTGTCGGCGGTTAGCTTGCTGGGCGACTACGGCTTGTTGAATAATAGCCGGCTTAACGGTCAGACCAAAAATCTCCGGGTTCAAATTATGTTCGCCGACAACTGCTCCTTCCAAATTGTGAACTTTTAACGAAATCATAAATTATTGTTTTTCTGCTTCGGTAATTGATTTTTGAGACACCTCCGCCGCGGCCGGTTGAGTTTCGGGCTGGCTTGAAGCCACCCGGTCAACTGGTTTTACCGCTTCGGGAGCCACCGACAATTTTTTCTCTTCAGCGGCGGTCGGTTTTTTTAATTTGATTTGCCCGGCTAAAGATACAACAACGGTTAAACCACCCTTAGCGCCTGGCACTGCCCCTTTAACAAAAAGTTCTTGGTTTTGGGCATCAACTTCAATAATTTTCAAATTTTTAACCGTGACTTGATCGGTGCCCATTCGGCCGGACATGCGTTTACCCTTGGAAACGTTTTGCACGCCGCCAGCACCGATAGCACCAGAATGACGCAGCTGATCTTTGTGACCATGACTGGCTGGGTGACCGTGAAAGTGATACCTTCTGACCACACCTTGGAAACCCCGGCCCTTGGAAACTCCGGTGACTTGGACATTATCCCCGGGCGTGAAAGTATCAATGTCTATCACGTCGCCGGTTTTTAAATCAGACGCCAAGCTCGGTTCAATAATAAATTCTTTCAAATAGCGGAAGCTACCTAAATTTTTTAAATGGCCTTTGATTGACTTGGACAAATTCTTTTTAAAGCCGCAGCCGATTTGCAAAGCAACATAACCGTCTTTGGCCTCGGTCTTAATTTGAGTAATCACACAAGGCGCCACTGATAATTTAGTGACAGGAATAACCGAGCCATCAGGGGCGTATTTTTGAGTCATTTCTCTTTTTTCGGCTAAAATAAATTTCATAATTCGCTAAACAAAAATCTGCCTCAAGGAGAGCCAGACAACCAAACCCACCAAGCGTGAGCAACTAGTTGAAATAAAGTGTCTGAAGGTTTTTGAGACCTTATAATCCCCTTAATAATCGTTTGGACGGATAGAGGTTTTTTCCGATTTTTCCGGAAAGCTTTCTTTATCTTCCCAAAGATTACTGTTTTTTATTATTGCATCTTAATCTCTACGTCCACACCCGCCGGTAAATTTAAATTGGTTAATGAGTCGATGGTTTTGGGCGTAGGATTTAAAATATCTAACAAACGTTTATGGATTCTCATCTCGTACTGACTGCGGGCATCTTTATGAACAAAAGATGACTTTAAAACGGTATATTTCTTTTTTTCAGTCGGCAAAGGAATAGGACCTAAAACATCGGCGCCGGTGCGTTTCACCGTATCCATAATGGTTTTGGTCGATTGGTCAATGATCTTATGGTCGTAAGCCTTGATTTTAATTCTGACCCTTTGCTTGTTTTCCTCAGCCTCGTCTGGCTGGCGGGAGGAAACTGGAATCTTTTTAATTGCCATGTTGGTAAAAAAAGAACTTGGTTAATTATTCCCCCGTCCCGGAAAACCCGGGACGGGGATCTTTAATAATATTACTTAGTTATTTTAACGACTGAACCTGCGCCGATTGTGTGGCCACCTTCACGGATAGCAAATCTCTGTTTTTCTTCCAAAGCCACGGGTTTAATTAATTTAATCTTCAAGCCGACCGTATCACCCGGCATTACCATTTCAGCACCTTCCGGCAGTTCCACGTCGCCGGTCACATCCGCCGTACCGATATAGAATTGCGGCTTATAACCTTTAAAAAATGGGCTGTGACGACCGCCTTCATCTTTGGTTAAAATGTAAGTCTGGGCTTCAAATTCGGTATGAGGCGTAATGGAGCCGGGTTTAGCCACGACTTGACCGCGCTCAACCTCTTCTTTTTTGGTGCCGCGCAGTAAAATGCCGGCGTTATCGCCCGCTCGGCCTTCATCCAAAGACTTATTGAACATTTCAATGCCGGTAACGACAGTCTTTTGGGTATCGCGTAAACCAACCAGTTCTATTTCATCGTTTAATTTGACAATACCGCGCTCAATTCTGCCGGTGACGACAGTGCCTCGGCCCTCAATGGAAAAAATATCTTCAATTTCCATCAAAAATGGCTTATCGGTATCGCGCACCGGTTCAGGGATATAGTCATCAACGGCTTTAAGCAATTGACCGATACATTCCCCGTCTGGGCCGTCCGGATTTTCTAAAGCTTTTAAGGCTGAGCCGCGAATGACAGGGATTTCATCACCAGGAAATTCATATTTTTTAAGCAGGTCTCTGACTTCCTCTTCAACTAAATCAACTAGTTCTTTGTCAGCCACCTGATCAACTTTGTTTAAAAATACCACCATGGCCGGCACGCCGACCTGGCGAGCCAAAAGAATATGTTCACGGGTTTGAGGCATCGGACCATCAGTCGCGGCGACAACTAAAATCGCGCCGTCCATTTGGGCCGCTCCAGTTACCATGTTTTTGACGTAATCGGCGTGCCCTGGACAATCAATGTGGGCATAGTGCCTTTTATCGGTTTCATACTCCACGTGGGCCGTGGCAATAGTAATACCCCGCTCTCTTTCTTCTGGAGCGTTGTCAATTTGGTCCACCGACTTATTCTGTGCCTTCAAGCCTTTTTTGTTCATGTAAGCAAGAATGGCCGCCGTCAAAGTAGTTTTGCCATGGTCAACGTGACCGATAGTACCAACATTAACGTGGGGTTTAGTTCGTTCAAATTTTTCTGCCATAGTTTTCCTTCTTTGCGATCTTTTGTGAGCCAGCCCTCGTCCGCCGAAGGATTAGCGATAAATCAAGGGGCAGATCGCAATTACTTAAATTTAATTATTAAATCTTAATTATTTAAATTAAGCTTTTTGATTAATAAAAAGCACTCTTGAGTATATAACAAACGGGATTAATCTGTCAAGATTCGGAATAATTTGTCTTAGTTTAGCAAAAATTATTCGTCAATTGGTTCAAAATAGTACTTATCCTCAGATGCAGAATTAGGCTCTTCCGGACTGGATTTGGTCTCAATAATCCGGTTTTTAGCTTCCTTAATGACACTTTCCAGCGACTGCCATTGGTCAATTTGGGCCTCTTGGGAAGCTTTCCAGTTAGCAATGTCCCGGTTAATCTTTTCTAAAAACTCTTGTTCAGTTAAACCATTGATCGGATTTGATCCGGCTAACAGCTTTTCGTAATCGGCGAGACCAATCACCACAAAGGCGGGCTCACCGTCGCTGTCTAAAATAATGCAACGATCGCCGGTTTTTTTGACTAAATCAATGACTTTTTTAAAACCAGTGGCCATAGGGGCTATTTTCTCCCAGTTTTTTTGTCTTCACCCATGATTTCTGCGGCCACATTGGGCGGTACTTCAGCGTAATGGTCAAATTCCATACTGTAAGAGGCTCGACCTTGGCTCATTGAACGCAACTCAGTGGCGTAACCAAACATCCCGGCCAGCGGCACTTTAGCGCTAATAACCTTGGTTCGGCCGCGATCGGTCATCTCTTCAATTTGGCCTCTCTTAGAATTAAGATCACCGACGACATCGCCCATAAAATTTTCCGGTGTAATCACTTCCACTTTCATCACGGGTTCCAATAAAATTGGATTGGCCTTTTTAAAAGCCGCCTGAAAAGCCATGGAACCGGCAATCTTGAAAGCCGCTTCTGAGGAGTCAACTTCATGGAATGAACCGTCATAAACAGTCACGGCCACATCAATCACGGGATAGCCTGCTAATACGCCCTTGTCTACGGCTTCCTTAACCCCTTTATTGATCGCGGGAACATACTCTCGGGGAATGGTACCGCCTCTAACGTCGTCAATGAATTCAAATCCAGTGCCGCGTTCCTTGGGTTCCAAACGCAGCCAGCAGTGACCATATTGACCGCGGCCGCCGGACTGACGGATGTATTTGCCTTCAGCCTCAGCCGTGCCCTTAATCGTTTCTTTGTAAGCCACCTGGGGTTGGCCGACGTTGGCCTCAACTTTAAATTCTCGTTTCATCCGGTCAACAATAATTTCCAAATGCAGTTCGCCCATGCCGGCAATTAAAGTCTGCATGGTCTCTTCGTCAGTTCTCACTCTGAAGGTTGGGTCTTCTTCGGTTAATTTCTGCAAAGCAATGCCCATTTTTTCTTGATCGGCCTTAGTTTTGGGTTCAATCGCCACCGAAATAACCGGATCGGGAAAGGTAATGCTTTCCAAAACAATCGGGTGATCTTCGGCGCACAAAGTATTGCCGGTAAAGGTGTCTTTCAGACCCACGGCGGCGGCAATCTCGCCGGCAAAAACTTCTTTAACTTCTTCCCGGTGATTAGCGTGCATCCGAACGATGCGGCCGATTCTTTCTTTAGTGCCGCTGGTGCTGTTTAAAACGTAAGAGCCAGCCGAAAGCTGACCGGAATAAACCCGGAAAAAACAAAGTTTACCGACAAACGGATCGGCGGCGATTTTAAAAGCTAAAGCGGCAAAGGGCTGGTTATCATCCGGCAGCCGCTCTTCAGTTACTTCCGGATTACTCGGTTGAAAACCGACAACCGGCGGCACTTCCAGCGGATTGGGTAAGTAGTCGCAAATCGCGTCAAGCAAAAACTGAACGCCTTTGTTTTTTAAGGCGCTGCCGCAAAGAATCGGCATAATTTCGCTTTTAATCACGGTTTGGCGTAAAACTCGCTTGATTTCAGCTAGAGGAATTTCTTTGCCTTCCAAATATTGGTTAAGTAAAGACTCGTCATGTTGAACAATGGCTTCAATTGTTTCATGCCGGTACTTATCGGCTAATTCTTTGAACTCGGCGGGAATTTCCGTTATTTCCATCTCTTTGCCTAAATCGTCTTTATAAAAAATAGCTTTTTGGATTAATAAATCAATCACGCCCTGAAAATTATCTTCGGCGCCAATGGGCAGCTGGATGGGATAGGCATTTTTAGTTAAGCGATCGCGAATGGCTTTAAGATCAGAATAAAAATCAGCGCCGGTTCGGTCCATCTTGTTAATAAAACCCATCAACGGCACTTTAAATTTTTCCGCCTGGTGATAGACCGTTTCGGATTGCGGTTCAACACCGGCCACCCCGTCAAAGACTACCACGCCGCCATCTAAAACTCTCAGCGACCGCTGAACTTCAACGGTAAAATCAATATGACCGGGAGTATCAATAAGATTAATCCGGCAAATGTTATCCTGCTCACCGCGCGGTGCCCAAAAACAGGTCGTGGCGGCGGAAGTGATGGTAATGCCTCTTTCTTTTTCTTGTTCCATCCAGTCCATTTCGGCCGCGCCTTCGTGAACTTCGCCGATTTTATGTTTTTTTCCGGTGTAAAATAAAATACGCTCGGAGACAGTGGTTTTTCCGGCGTCGATATGAGCAATAATACCGATATTTCTGGTTTTTTCCAAAGAATATTCCCTAGGCATGAGTAAAATTAAATTCTAAATTCTAACATCTAAACCTTAAACAAATTCCAAATCCTAAATTATAAATTTTAAACCGTTTGTAATTTGTGATTTGAAACATTAAAATTTGTTTAGGATTTCGATATTCGTGCTTCGGATTTATAAATTAGTGGCGGATGAAATGAGCAAAGGCTCGGTTCGCCTCGGCCATCCGATAAGTATCGTCACGTTTTTTAATGGCGGCGCCTTCTTTGTTGTAAGCGGCCATCAATTCCTCGGCTAATTTATGGCGCATCGCCGCTCCTTTGCGGTTAGTGGCGGCCGTAATCAGCCAACGGAAAGCCAAAGCGTTTTTTCTATTCCCCAAAACCGGAACGGGAATCTGATAGTTACCACCGCCCACCCGGCGGGATTTAACCTCAACTTCCGGCGCGACATTGCGCACGGCGCCGTCAAAAATTTCCAGAGGATCTTTTTTCATTTTTTCCTTAATCAAATCCAAACAATCGTAAACCACTTTCTGGGCCACAGATTTTTTGCCCCCTCGCATGATCTGATTAATCAGCTTAGAAATCGTAACGCTGTTGTATTTTGGATCGGGCAGAATGTCTCTTTTTGGAGTTTTTCCTCGCATAGACGGTTGAAAAGTTTAACTTAAAAATTATTAGGCCTTGGCTTTGCCGGGACCAGCAGATTTTTTGGCACCATATAAACTGCGGCTCTGTTTACGGCCTTCAACGCCGGTAGTGTCATAAACACCCCGGACAATATGATAACGAACGCCCGGCAGATCCCTAACCCGGCCGCCACGAACCAAAACAATTGAGTGCTCTTGCAGATTATGGCCTTCACCGGGAATATAGGCCGTTACTTCCATACCGTTAGAAAGCCGCACCCGGGCGATTTTTCTTAAAGCCGAGTTTGGTTTCTTGGGGGTAGTGGTCGTCACTTTGATGCAAACGCCACGTTTAAAAGATGAGCCCTTGGGTAAATCATGTTTTTTACGCTTCAGGGTATCAACTACCTGGCGCAAAGCCGGGGTTTTAGGCTTTTTTCCCTGACTTTTGCGTTTTCTTTTGACTAATTGATTGATTGTAGGCATAAATCCGATGAATAATGGGAATGAATTCAGTGGGTAAATTAATAAAGGGGTAAACGACGGTGATTGATCAGTTGCCTGATATCGCTTGATTTAAAAACCTGCCTTCTGGCAGTGCTGATAAAGACAAGGGTATACTATAAAATATCTCATAATAAGTCAAGTACCCCAACGACGGTGGGCGTGATGCCAAAAAGATAAGCCATCCAGCTTAGAACTAAGACAATCACCTGGTTAATCAGAGGAAAAAGCAAGAAAAGCAGCAATAACGAAACCAAAAGTCCGTATTGGACCATGAATAAGGGGTTGGCTAAGGGTGTTTTCCTTAAAATATTACCGGGCAAGGAAAAAGTGGTCAAAAAATTAAAGCCGTCAAAATTAGGTAAGGGCAAACAATTAAAAACGGCTAAAATGATGTTAATAAAAAAGGCTGAGGCAAAAAAGATCACACCCAGATTCGTCGGCGGTAAATCAAAAACCTGGGTGGCGATTTTTAAAATCAGACCGGATGCCAGGGCCAAGGCTAAGTTAGTCAAAACTCCGGCGGCGGTGACCAGTCGGTAGGCGTACTGTCCGCCATGCAGCCGGTAAGGATTAACCGGCACCGGTTTGGCCCAACCAAACAAAAAACTGCTTTGGGAAATTAAAAGCAGCAAAGGCACTAAAATTGAACCGAATAAATCAATGTGAATTAGGGGGTTGAAAGACAGACGGCCGGAAGCTTTAGCCGTGTCGTCGCCAAAACGATAAGCCACAAAGCCATGGGCGATCTCGTGCAAGATCACTGAGTATAAAAATACGCTCAGATAAATTAACAAAATAATAGCGCTCATAACTTTTTTATCATACCACAGGCTCTTGATTTTTCAAAACAGTTCTGCTAGACTGCAACCTGTGGCTTCCTAGACCACCTAAGCTGATAACCCAAAATTAATAACTAAACTATGAGAACCTGCGATATCTGCGGCCGGATGGCGTTAAAAGGCAATTCCGTCAGCCATTCCAACATCAGAACCATCAGACGGCAAAGATTGAATTTGCAAAGTAAAAAAGTCGATGGCAAAAATCTGATGGTCTGCACCAGTTGTTTAAGAACACTGGTCAAAGTAAAATCAAAAAAGACAAAAAAAGACTAAGCGGCTTGAAGAATTTTCCCATTGGCGGAATGCCCTGATGCCGGCTTAGTTTTTTTATTGCCTAAAAATAATCACCTAAAGTTTACTGACCGTTAGGCTGGCCGTTGCCATTGCTATCCGCTTCAAAATCAAAGCCGTTCCTAATCCCCCAGCCCAGCGGGTCGGCCAGATATTCTCTAATTTCTTCAATCTGATTTTTATCCAATTTATCGTTAGCAATCCCCCACTCAACCAATTCGGTCATAGTCACTAAATAAGTAAACTTCAAACCCAGCTTGTCGAATTGTTTTTTGTATAAATTTTCATTAACGATGGAAATGCTGGCCGCGCCAACCACTTTCGCGCCGGCGTGTTCCAAAACTTCGGCCGCCCGGCGAATGTTGCCGCCGGTTACAATTGTGTCGTCAACCACAACCACTTTATCGCCCGGAGCAAACACGCCTTCAATCTGGCGCTGCCGGCCGCTGCCCTTAGGATTTTTGCGAACGTAAAGCATCGGCTTAGACAAACTTTGGGCAATAACTGCCGCCGGCGCAATGCCGCCGGTTTCTTTGCCGGCTAAAACGTTAAAGTCTTGTTCGGCTGCCAACTTTTCTTCCAAAGCCTTAAGGACTAGATGGCGTTCCTCAATAAAAGAAAATAAATTGCGGTGGTCAAGATAAATTGCCTGATACAACCCGGCGCCGCCGCGAATCGGATTCTGCGGCGTGACAAAAACGTTATGAGCCGAATATAAGGCGGCAATGATTTTTTCTTTATCCATAATTTAATTAAGATAGCTAGGAAAAGTATCGGGATCCCGACATCGATTCGGGAAACCCACGATCTCCCGCCTACGCTCCTCATTTTGTTCGGAGCTTAGGCGGGCAGGCATGTACCACTTGTGAATTTGAGTCGCAATTACTGAACGAAGCTCGAACCTTTTTCGAGCGACAATCGCTCGAATGATTCCGCTCCGCGTTTCCGCCCGCCGAACCTCGACGAGCAAAGCAAAACAATTTTCTTTCAATTTTTTAACGCCCGCCCGCCCAAATTTTTCTTTTAAAAAGAATTGAAAATTGTTTTGCTTTGATGTCTTGATGCCAAGACGGCGGAAACGCTTCGCTTCGGCTCGGGCGTGGCGGAATTCCTCCCCCCACCCCCCTCCTTCCGCCACGCCCTCGCTCGGACTGCCCTTTTTTTCGGCGGAACTGGAGGCCGTGCCAATTTCATTGGCGCGCCGCCTCGTTAGTTTTTATTTAAAATTTCTTCCGCTTTTCGTCTTCCAGTTGCACGCAATAATATATTATCATTTTCATCAATATCAAGATAGGACGACAATCTTTCAAATTTAACTGCTGATTGCTTAAAATTGTGTCGTTTCAAAAAATTTATCAGGGTATCTTTACTGATTCTTTTTGGATATATTTTGTATAAAATAAGCAAACTACATTCCGGAGCACTTTTAAATTTTTTGCTATCTACGTAAATTCGCCCATCAATTTCTTCAAAAATCGGGTATCTGCGTTCCGTCAAAGAATCAATAATTTTCTTTGTTTCCTCAATACTCATTAGATTTTTAGCGGAAAATCGAAAAAGCTCAGCCAATATCCAAGAACACACAGGTAAAACCGTTGAAGAATCCATCTCATTTGCGTTTACCTCATCAGAATCATGCCTGCCACCGCGATTTGAAGTAATATCATAAACAAAAATGCTTGCACGTGGTATTTGAAGCCGGATACCGTCATCTGAAATAGTTGCGGTAGTAACTTGAGTTATAATTTTTTGGGCGAATATCGTTGCTTTAAATTCTTTTTGTTTTTCCGGCAATTCTTTGCCAGCAAAAACCCACAATAATTTAATAACGGCTTCAATAAATTTTCCGGCTTTTGTTAATGAAGTTTCCCAATCGCCTTCCTCAAATTTTTGTATACACGAAATATAGTGACTAACAACTGAGTTAACTCGTTTGGCTTCAAATTTTTGCCCCAACAAATTTTTTATCTGATCTTCTACTTTCATAACACATTTTTCCATTCATTTGTTAGGTTATAATTTCCATATTCTTTTGAATCAATCCAACCGCGCGTTTTTGCATCATTCGGATAAAACATATTAAATTTGCCAAGTAGAGTTTTTGCGGTCATTTTATTCCAGTGTTTTTTTAGTTCACTTAATTCAATATTTTTGTTTTCCTCGCCCTTGGAAAAATAGGCAAGCAACAAAACAAATTTTTTGGGGCCACTTTTATCCACGGCATATCTCTTAACGAATGCTCGCTCGTTAAGAGAAAAATCAACATCCATACTAGCCGTCTTTTTAGGGGATACTTTATTTTTTTCCGCACCAGATCCGAACACAGCTTTTTCAAGCTTTTCAATTCTGGCTATAATTTTAGTTAAACGATCGTTTGTCATATTTTTATTAAATTATTTTCTTAATACATATAACCAATTTTTTGTATCCTTGTCTTTAAGCCGATTAAATATTCTTCTTTTGGTTAAATTTAACAGGTTCATTGAGATAGAAGTTTGGGGATAATATCTGCCAATCTCTTTTAATTTTTCCATAATGGTAGCGATATCTCTGGGTGCGTCAAAAAAACCATCTTCTGTTAATAAGGTAAGTGCACCTGTAGCCCCTTTGGGGAGAGAAGCGCTTTCTCTTTTTTGGGTCTTTTGCTTTTTTATTGAAACGCCCCCTGACATTGTAGCCAGCTCGTCCACTAAATTTTTAATTTGTTCGGCGATTTTTTGTGCGTTATTTTCCATAGATTTATAAGTTATTATTATTTAATACTTTAATAATATACCCGCTGTTTTTTGTTGTCAAGTCCAAAATATAGGTAAAAGGTGAAACAAATCCAAATATAAACACAATAACTAATATTTTCTTAGTAAATCTACTATATCAGGTAAATCTATTGTTATCAAAAAACCCTTATTTTAATAGGAAAAAGTCGGCTAAATGCCGACTTTTTTAATCACGATATTTATTTAATACAAAAGAAATATAACTAATAGCCGAGTGCCAATTGATCAAGCATATCCGGCCCTTTTTCTTTTCCAACTTCTTGATAAATGCTTAGGATTTCCTCATAAGTTCCGTTTCCACCAACCATATCCCAAAACTCCTTACCAACCAAAACTTCATTATCCAAATCCATATAATTTAAAATGAAGCTGTGTTTGAAAGTTTCTTTTTTAACGCCATACGGATTATAAGCGGTAGCATAAAACGCTTTAGCTTTCGGAAATTTAGCATGAGTAATGGCTTGAATTTGCAACAAGCGACCCGTTGCTTCCATACATTGTCCTTTGTTTGGCTTTGGACTTTTAATTTCAAAAAACCATTCTTCGCCAGATTTTGTTTCAATATACAAATCAGCAATACTAACTCGTTCAATACCGGAACCATTTTTACTTAACTCTATGATTTCTTTCACAAAATCAGAGTATTTTGATTTCATCCCGCCACTGCCGATTTTACTCGTTATTTCCTCAATGCGCTTAATGGCTTTAGCAGTAACTACGCCTCTAACCCTATGGCCTCGCTCTGCGTTTTTGTGGACTGTTTTTGCAATCAAACGAGCGCACTCCTCAAAAGTCGTACCAAGTTTTGTAGAAAATGACCTTTCAAACTCGGTTATTTTCAAAAGACCGTCGGGAAGCAACGACTCGTGAAATGGTTTTAAATCTCCTTTTTTAGAAGCTTCCCGAATCGGACGAAGTTTTTTCGGATCAAAACCGTTATCGGTTGCTTCTTCAATCATGCCTTGAATGAAGCCCTCCAAATATCCTTTGATTGTGTTTCTTGTTTCTTTATTGATCATATTTTTTGCCAAATTAAAATACTTTCATAAAAAGGGGTGTCCCTTCGACCAGTTCTTCTATTTACATGTCGATCAACTTTGCCAATTGATTTAAAACCAACGGCCTCTGGTTTGTATAGGCCATATTTATCATTTACCACTATTAAGACGAGTCCGTTCTTTGTCATATATTCTCTTGTGTGTGATAACACGGCATTTATTCCATCAATATAATCCTTTTTTGCTTTTTCTGATTGGCCATTTTTTGCTGGGCCTATCTCTTTTGTTTCGTTGTTTTGTAGTTTTAAAAGTTCGTAAGCATATTTATGTTGTTCGTGATAGTCAATCAAACCAATGTAGGGGGGAGAAGTAAAAACCATATCAATACCATTGGGCAATTTAACAGTTCTAGAATCAGCATGATTTACAGTAACTTTTGCCCCTGTTTTAATTTTGGAAAATTCTTTTACTCTCTCCAGAGTATCTATAGTATATCGTGATAAAAATTTATATGCCTCGTCAACTGGAGTACAAAC
Source organism: Candidatus Buchananbacteria bacterium RIFCSPHIGHO2_01_FULL_44_11 (assembly GCA_001817345.1). Lineage (GTDB taxonomy): Bacteria > Patescibacteriota > Patescibacteriia > Buchananbacterales > UBA6539 > 2-01-FULL-44-11. Next base: position 50,069 of record MHIE01000001.1, read on the forward strand.
CCTACCGTGCTTGAAGCACTGGTAAGGTTTAGTTTGAGGCACTTTTGGAAAATCCAAATCGTAATGTGTGACAAGTCGAGCAGAGCGAGCAGAGCGAGAAAGCACAATTTTTAATAAATCTTGATAGGTATAATCTTTTATCAATCTTAAAAAGCATAAAAGCTCTTTTTGTGTATTCGGAGCAAACCAATTATTTATATACTCATTTTTTGTTGCGAACAGTTTATTTACCTTTTCGTCTTTTGAAAATTTGCTTTTGTAATTATATAACCGTTGCAATATATCTTTGATTTCTTTCTCTAAAAGTTGAACATCATAATCCGATGTTTTCACTCTCGAAAGCAAAGTATTAAAAACAGAAATGTCCGTACCTATTGAATCGATACCTAAAGTATTTGCCTCTACTAAGGTTGTGCCGGAACCACAAAATGGATCATAAACTAATTTGGGTTGATATTTTCTCAAAAATATCTCTACAAGTTGTGGAATAAATTTGCCCATATATGGATGCAAACGATGAACATGCTTTGTCCTTTCCATTTCTGGCAAATCTCGTTCTCGCCAATTTAAATTTAAATCCTCAAGTTTTGTATTAAAATTGACACTAGCAAAATTGACTAATGGCATTTGATCATATTGTTTAGAAATTTTTTGAGCTACTGTGTTATCGTACATAGTTTTATTTTATCAAATCCTCAATTGAAACACCGAAAGTTTTGGCTAATTTTGACATAATAATAACAGACGGCTTTTTTATTACATTGCTTTCAATTTTCGTCAGGGTCGTATATTTAACACCAGATTTTTTAGCAAAATCTTCTTGGGATAATCCCTGTTTATTTCGGTACTTTTTTATATTCTCGCCTATGTTGATTTCTGTTGCCATATTATCACTAATTTGATAGTATTAAAGTGTTATGTTATCCTTTCAATATAATGATACCAAATAAATTGAAATCAATCAATAAAAATAAAGGGAGTTCCTTTGCGTTGCCCGCGCACGGGTGGGTTGGGGCAAGGGCAGCATCTTCTTTGGCGGCGCATTTCGCTTTGCGAAATACGGCCTCCAGTTCCGCCGAAAAAAAGGGC
>MHIE01000002.1 GCA_001817345.1 Candidatus Buchananbacteria bacterium RIFCSPHIGHO2_01_FULL_44_11
CTAGCGTGGTTAATTCCGACACTTATCAGTTGGGTACAACCGTTGACCGGCGGATTATCACTTCATCAGGTTCAAATACAGTGACATTTGTCTGGAACTCGGCCACTGATCAGGGGTCGGGTAACGCCACTATGTGTTTACAGTTAACCGTCAACGACGATACGGCCGATCAGTCAACGCCGGACACCCAAACACTGACGATTGATAACGTTGACCCTGACGCGCCGGGAAACTTAGCTGAAAATAATCGGCGGGCGACTCAGATTACTTTAAATTATGGTTCTCAGGCTAACGACACCAACGATCCGGGGACCAATAATTACCGTTTGTTTTACAAGGCTGGTACCAGCGGCGTGACAGAAAACGATACGGAAAAAGACAGCACTGATTTTGACGCTTGGAACTACGCCGGCAACAGCACTATTACCATCAGTTCCTTAAACCCGGACACTGATTATATTTTTAACATCTGGTCCTATGATACTTATTGCCAGACCGCAGTGGCTTCTTGCACTCAGAATAAGAATGACGCCACGGAAATTACTTTAAAAACCCGGACTGGTAATTTTGACGTGACTGCTTCTTCTTCTCAAAGTTTTAACGCGCTGCTAGAAGTTTCTTTCAGTAGCCAAACTTCAACCTTGTCCAATGTTGGTGGGATTAACATCACTGACGATCGCGGTACCGATGCTGGCTGGACTCTGAATTTAACCGCTAATGACTGGAAAGCGGATACGGAATTAATCCAAATGGACTACAACGGCAATGGCTCTGATAATAACACGGGAAAACTCTGTGCCTTTCCTGGTGATGCCACGCTTTCGGCCCAGTCCGGCAGTTTGACTAATGTGACCAAGGGCGGTAATGATTGTTTTGGCGCTTCAGTCGGTACCATTGATTTAGTCACCGCCAGTGCCAGCTTTGGCACGGGCAGTTATTGGCTGACCGATATGTCGCTGGGCCAGTTCATTCCAGCCAACCCGACGGCCCAAGTCTATACGACAACGATTATTTTTACCATTCAATAAGCCTGAATTAGATTTTTTATCCAGTTTTATTTTAATTACCAATGCGACATTTCTTTATAGTCTGAATAGTCTGAGCGTCGGGTTTAGTCGTGGGCATAAGCTCTAAGAGGAAAAAGCCCGGTCTTTTAGACCAGCAGATGGAGAACAGGCTTCAGCCTGCCTGCGCTACCTGCATTTTACAAGGGCTTCGGCAGGCAGGCCTGCTGAGAATAACCACAAGCTAAAGCTTGTTCTCCAGCTATAAAGTTTAGGCAGCGAGCAAACTGTTTCACCTCAGCCTTAATGTCGCATTGGCGATGGAAGAATGCGTTTTCTTGACTTTTGATAGTTTTTCGTGATTAACTAAGAGTAATATGCCCCGTTAGAAGTCCAGCGATTAAGAGCCTAAATATTATTAAGCAATCCATGAAAGTTATAACCAAATTTACATTTATTTTCCGAAGAGAAAAAATTCTTAAGAATTTTTTCGTGTCGGACTTCTAACGGGGTATGGCCAGTAGTCTTAAGGCAATTAAACGTCAGCATATTACTCACCGGTTTTTTTTGGCGACCGCTTTGACTATCGCGACCGTGAGTTTAGTTGGCATTGTTTTTACTTTAGTTAAAGCCACGGGCGCGGCGACAATTCTGATGAGTTTAACGATTAGTGAGCCGCCCACAGTCAGCGCGAAGCCAGCCGTCAGCGTCCACGGCGGCGGCAGCCCGGCTTCTTTAGTGGCTTATTTAGTCAATCCTCCGTCGCCAAAGGCAGAGCCGGAGCCGACGGTTGAAACTAACTTATCATCACTTGATTTGTCGGTTGACCTGACTACCAGCACTGGCGATTCATTTAATCTGGGAACAGTGGCAATTGAGAATCAAACTGATGTTCCTCAGTTGCGCGATAGTCGGCCGGCTTTTAGTGGCAATGTGGGAATCCCCAAAGCTTTTTTATTTATTGAACTCCATTCTGATCCAGCTAGCCGGGTAACGGTCAGCTTGAATGCTGATGAAGATGGTTTCTGGTCTTGGCGGCCGTCTCAACCAATTACCACCGGGCCGCACACTTTCTATCTCACGGTTTTTGATCCGGACGGCGACACTAAACTTGGTCAGTCTGGTTTCCAATTTGAAATTTTGTCTAATGAAGTTGACGCCGCCTCTGGTTTGGTTGACCAAACTGCCGGTTTAGGCCAGCCACGTCGGACTACCGACATTCCCGATTCGCTATTGGACCAAAGGCAAGTTTTGTTTGACGTTCGGGTTGAGCTGTTGGGGGAAGGAGAAATTAAAGAAATTAATCCCGGTGATCAAGTTTTAGCCAAAGTGACACTCTTTAATATCGGCGCACCCGGTCAACTGGTTGACGCCGCCGTTACTTATAGTTTAGTTAATTACGACACTGATCAGGTTATTTTTCACCAATCGGAAACTATCGCCGTCGCCACTCAAACTTCATTCCTTAAGACTTTTGACACTCGGCCGACTTTAGCTAAGGGTAACTATTACTTGGAAGTTTTGGTTGCTTATAAAGATACCGAGGCCTCGGCGTTTGAACATTTTTTGATTGGCGGCCAATCGGTCATCACCTTGCCGGGCAACAATAAAGTCGATGTTTCTTTTGCCTTTCAGCTGCTGATGGTAATTTTAACCGTGGCCATATTTTTCACCTATTTTGAGTATAAACAGGTTGAATCTTTAGGCAAGAAAATTCATCAGGTGACTGAAGACGACTTGCGCCGCGAAGGCATGATATCGTAAAAACTCAAAACTCAAAATTAAAAACTCAAAACCTTTGACTTTTAACTTTATCTTTATTATGTTACAAATTTTTGATCCCAATAGTTCGTCGCTTTTCTCCATGCTGACGGTTGATTTTATCCGACTGATTTTGTCATTAATTTGGATAGTTCTCGCCTTGCGCATTGTTTGGCGTGTGGAAAAAAAATTAGACACTTTTTTTAAATTCCTAGCTTTCGCCGGTATTCTGATTTTTATCCGTCAGTTTTTCCGGATCATCCAGGATTTGGAAATTATCCGGCAAGGACCCTGGTTTACCCTAATGGATTTGATCCCCACTGTTTTGGTTATCTGGGGGTTAGTTGTCGTGAGCAGTTTGATTACCAAATTAGACAAAGAAAAAGAGTAAATATTTTTTTCGCCATTAAAAAAGTCCCGGCCTTTGAGCCAGGACTTTTGTTTTGACGGTTAGTAAGATTTATTGGCTGATTTGCTTTAAAGTATCTAACAATTGCCGGTAATTATCTGCCTCGGGCAATTTTTTTATCAGTACTTCCAGAAAATTAACGGTGGCCTCAAGGTCCTTTGAATCTTGGTAAGCGGCTAAAAGCTTTTCAGCATTTTTGGCCGAATAAACGGGAAAATTAAGTTTTTCCGCCTGGTCCAGGGTGGCTTGGGCTAGTAGGGGTTGGCGACTTAAAATATAAGCCACGGCTAAATTCCAATAGCCCTCGGCAAATTGACGGTTGAAGTTAGTCGCTTGTTTAAAATAGTTTATACCGTCGTCAAATTTTCCCTGGGACATTTTTAGCCGGCCCAGCAGGGTATAGATCTGGTAGCGTTGAGGCGCAAATTCAAGTGCCCGGAGGCTGACATCTTCGGCTAACTGCCAATGTTTCTGGTTAAGTTGGCTGGTGGCTAAATAAAGTTCGCCCAAAAGCAGATAATTTTGGACCGAGTCCGGGCTGGCCTGAAGGCTTTTTGTCATTTCGGTGATAGTAAAATTAATCAGGGGAGTAGTTTCTTGGCCGACGCCGCGCCAGTTAATTTGGTCGCGAGTGTATTGGACCAAAATAAAACGTAGTTCCTGGTCATTTGGCGGTGAGTAACTAAAAGCTTTTTGAAAATTGGCAAGCATTTTTGCCGGTTCAGTTTTATTTTTCGTCACCGCCTTAATGACATAATAGTTAGCTAAGGTTGGCCGGACGTTAAACCAATAGGCTATTGGCAGGCTGACAATAATCAGCAGAATCAAAGCCGCTCGATTTTTTGCCGCCCAGCGGCTCGGCAATGTTTCCGGCGGCAGTTTAAGCGTTGGCTGAGCCTGGCTGAAACCTAAGATCAAAAAAAACATTATATAAGAATTTAGAGTGTCAAAAACAAAAATGTTTTGCAAAAAATAGACTATCAGCAAGGTAGAAAATAGTAGAGCAGTTTTAGTCGGCCATTGATTGTCTTTTAGTTTAGACCAGAAAGATAAAACCGCCAGGCCGATAATGGCTAAATAGGCCAACAGACCAAAAACGCCGGTCGCGACCGTTACTTCGACAATTACATTGTGGGCGCGGTCATACCAAGGCTGCGAGCCAACATCGCGAGCAATCGCCGGATTGAAATATTTATTAAAGGGAGCATGGAAATTTTCCCAGCCCCAACCTAGCCAGGGGTGTTCTAAAAAACCCAGCCAACCCACACTCCAGACAATCAGCCGGTTTTGAGTCGTAATATCATTAAACGAAATACTAGTGATGCGGCCCAGGGCTGGTTGGTTTTTAACCCAGCTTTGTTCTTTGTTGGCGTAAACAAAAAGAGCCGAGCTTAAAAGTAAAAGGCAGGCTAAGCTGGCTCCGATTTTAACCGCTAATTTTTTGGCCTTAATGATATTGAAGACTAATAGTAAAAGTAGGCCACAACCAAGGCTTAAAATCGCGCCCCGGGTTTGAGTCTGAAAGATTAAAAAAACGTCAATCAAGATCAAGGCGGTATAAGACAATTTCAGTCTGATTGAACGAGTTTGGGTAGATAAATAAGCCGCGATAAAAATGATAAAAATCAGGTAAGCGGCTAAAAAACTGGGATTACCTAAACTGCCGCCGATTCTTGTCCCGGTGGTTTTTAAAGCAAACGACAGGTTAAAGACTTGGCCGAGGGCGTATAAACTCTGGAGCCAGGCGGCGATGACGACAATTTTAAATACCGGCCGCCAATCTTCCCGGTTTTTAAAAATTCCGGTCAAGATGACAAAAAAAGCCAGCAAGTGCAGCCAGGTCAGAATACCTTCACTTCTTTCAATTGAACTCCAAAAGCTGTGGTAAAAATTGGTGCCGGCTATAGAGGCAACAAACATTATGCCGATAAAAGCGGTTAAGAGAACGAGCATTTTTGACCAGCGGGTTCGGTATTGGGGCGCGCTGATTATTAAAGTCAAATAAAAGATTAGGCAGATTTCAACCAGCAGACGAAAAGCAATGGTGCGCGGAAAGACAAACGGAAAAAGAAAGTTTTCATTAGCCAGTAAAGGCAAAAACAGAATAACAAAAATGCCGATTTTGATAATTTGGAGGCACCAAGAGTTTAATTGATTTTGATTAGCCATGCCTTTATTATAGAGTTTAATTCAATGTCTCACAAGCGACTTTGGCCGCCTCTTTATAATTTTGTTTTTATCTTGACACTAGTGATAATTAGTGCTAGGTTATTTGAACGCCTCTAGGAAAGGAGGAACTAACCATTGGGTTCTAAAAAATATAGAAACCAAGAACGCAAGGCTGTTTCAGCCCGCCGATCCAAGGTGTCAACCACCAGACGGATGGGGATCACCGCCCTCGTTTTGGCGGCCGTAATAATCAGCTTGGTTATTTTCGTCCAGCCCTGGCTCGATTCAGACAGCAAATCCAGCCGTCGGGTCAGCCATCGCTCTGTTAGACCGGCTGTTAGCTACGAATTGCTTTTGGAGAAGGCAACACCAAATCCCGTTTCTAGGATTTTTAGTCCGGTGGCACTTTTTGCCGACGATGAATTCAAAGGCACTGGCACTATTGCCAACTTCGATTCGAGTTTGAGTTTAGTGCTTAGCTCTGTCCATGTTTTTCTTGACCGAGGTAAGCCCTTAAGCTGGACCTACCGAGAAATCTCGACGCTTAATTCTGAGCGCCACGAGATCAAAGAGCTTAAAAGACTGACCGATTGGGAAAGCCGGTTTGCTTTCGAGCCTGACATTGTTGTCGCTTTACCGGGTCCAGCCCAAGCGATTAAGGGTTTTGCTGATTGGCAGCAAGTTTTGCCGTTGGCGCCCAACTTTCCTTACCCGGTCGGGGAAATGAAAGATGAAGTCTGGCTCACTTCACTTGTGACCGGCCAGCGATTCCGGGTGCTTTTGGCCGCGGCTGATCCCCGGAGTAATGCCATTCCTTACTTCTTCTTTGATTGGGCAATCCGGCCCGGGGAGAGCGGCACTGGCTTTATCGTCGACGGCCGAGATGATGCTTTAGTGGTTGTTGGTGGTAGTTTCGTTTTGCCGCTGGAAATCAGGAATCGTTATCCGGCAGTCATCGGCGACATTACCGAAATAGCCTGGGGCTGTCCGGTCCAGCTTCAGTATGACCCCAAGAAGGCAAATCTTTCATTCAGGACTTTCGTCGCTCATTTAAATCAGCAACAGCAGTAACTCGGCCAGCTGGGAGCCGGGTTTTTTTTATGCCTAATTTGTGGTATACTTGGGGCAGGCTAATTATTTAATTTTAAGCTTTATGACCGAAACAAAAACTGTCAGCACTGCCCCCAGCCAAGAAGAAAAGATGTGGGCGGCGGTTGGCTATTTATGGATTTTGAGTCTGGTGGTTTTAGCCTCCAGAAAAAAGAACGACTACATCCGTTTTCACGCTAACCAGGGCGTGTTTTTGTTTGTTGCCTCCATCGTTTTTATGCTGACTGGACCTTTTATTATAATTTTGAATTTAATTGTCGGCGTGGCCGCCGTTGTCGGCATTATTAAGGCAATCCAAGGTGAAAAATGGGAATTACCCGCGGTCGGCGGTTTAGCTCAGAAATTGGGCGACTGGATTATTAAGACTTTGAAGTTATAGGGCGATACTAATCTACCCGTCTCGCCTCCGGCATCGCCGAAGTGGACGAACACCCTCACCCTTTAATCCCTCTCCCTGGGGGAGAGGGTGTCCCGGAGAAACTCTAAGCCTTTTTATACGGGACAGGTGGGGGGGGTATTTGTAAATTCGCATAAATTAGTAGATTAGTATCATGTTTTTATGAATCCCGTTAGAGGCCGCGGTCGCGACCAAATGGGAAGTAATAATAATTTGTAATAAATTGATATAAGAATATTAATGCAGGCATGCGGTTTAATGACCGCGACCTGCCTCTAACGGGATGAAACGAACTAAAATTGTTTGCACCATTGGGCCGGCTTCAGAAACCAAAACCAAAATTGAGAAAATGGTTTTGGCGGGTTTAAACGTGGCTCGGTTAAACTTTTCCCACGGCGCTTATAAGCATCACGCGATGTTGATTACCAACATCCGGGCGGTCGCCCAAAAACTGGGTCTGCCAGTGGCGATCCTGCAAGATTTGCAGGGACCGCGGATTAGAATTGGCGAAGTTTCTAAAGAGGGTATTAAAGTGGCCGCGGGACAAATTATTTCTTTAGTCCCCGAAAACTATCGGTTGGCTCTAAAGGACATGGCGACTTTTATTCCCATTCAGTATTCTGAACTTTATAAAGATGTCAAGCCTGGCGATCCGATTTTAATTGATGACGCTAAAATTGAACTGAAAGTTTTAGAGATAAAAAATAAAGCCATCCGTTGCCAGGTCAAAATCGGAGACGTGATTAGTTCACATAAGGGCATGAATTTTCCCAAATCGACCATCACCACGCCGCCGATCACCCAGAAAGACAAAGCTGATTTAAAATTTGGTTTGGCGCAAAGCGTTGATTTTGTCGCTCTGTCTTTTGTTAAAAGTGCCGGTGACGTCATTGAGCTGCGTCATTTGATTTATCAGATCGAAAGTCGGTTAGGCCGCCGGATCAAAAATTTTAAAAAACCCAAACGGTCCGGTAACTGGCCGGGTACTCACACTAAAATCATCGCTAAAATCGAGCGGCCGGAAGCGGTGGCTCATTTTGAAGAAATTTTAGCCGCCGCCGACGGCATTATGGTGGCGCGCGGCGACCTGGGCCTGGAAGTGCCTTTGGAGGATTTGCCTTTGATTCAAAAAAAGATTGTCCGGCGCTGCGTTCAGGAATCCAAGCCGGTGATTGTCGCGACCCAAATGCTTGACTCAATGATTCGTTATCCGGTGCCAACCCGGGCGGAAGTCAGCGACGTCGCCAATGCCATTTTAGACGGCACGGACGCCATCATGCTTTCCGGCGAAACCGCGACTGGCAAATATCCGTTAAAAGCGGTCCAGGTGATGGCAAAGATTGCCAATACTATGGAAAAACAAGAGATTGCTGAGCATAAGGAAATCCAGGAATTGTTAAAGAAACTTGGCGGCATCACCGAAACGGTCAGTTACGCCGTGCCCAATATCGCCGAAGACGTTAAAGCCAAATTAATCGTTTGTGCCACGACTTCAGGCTTTACTGCCCGCTCCATTGCCAAATACCGGCCCCAAATAAAAATCGTCGCTTTAGCCGCCACCGAAAAAACCAGAAATCAACTTTGTTTAAGTTGGGGCGTGGAACCATATCACTTACCTTTTGCCGAGTCGCTGAGTCAACTGATTCTACGCATTAAAAAGTTATTGGTCAGTAAAAAAATTGTCAAACGCGGAGATGTGGTCGTAATTGCCGCCGGCCATCCGTTTGGCTATCTGGGTCAGACTAATCTAATTAAAGTGGAAACGATCTAGCTTATTAGGAATTAGCTTTTTAGCTTCTTAGGTTAAATTCTAGAAAGCTACAACCTACAACCTAACTATGTTTTTAAAAAAGAAACAATTCATTCTTTGGTTTAAAGAGCTGACGATTAAAGACGTCGCCAAAGTCGGCGGTAAAAACGCTTCGCTGGGCGAGATGTACCAGCGTTTGACGCCGGCCGGGGTTTTAGTCCCTAACGGTTTTGCCGTCACCGCCTCAGCTTATTTTTATCTATTGAATAAATCAAAATTAAGAAAAAAAATCCGCCAGGTCTTGGCCGGTCTGAACACCCACGACATGAAAAATCTATCTGACCGTGGCCAGAAAGTTAGGCAGTTGATTTTAGGGGCGGAATTTCCCAAAGATTTGAAGCAGGCGATTGTCAACGCTTATCACAAATTGGAACGTGATTACGGCAAAACCGGACTGGATGTCGCCGTGCGCAGCTCCGCCACGGCCGAAGATTTGCCCGACGCTTCTTTTGCCGGTCAGCAGGAAACTTTTTTAAACGTCCGCGGGCCGGAAGTTTTGCTCGAGGCTTGTAAAAAGTGTTTGGCTTCGCTTTTCACCAACCGGGCGATTTCTTATCGTCAGGACAAAGGTTTTGACCATTTTAAAGTCGGGCTTTCCATTGGCGTCCAAAAGATGGTTCGTTCGGACAAAGCCAGTTCCGGCGTCATGTTTACCCTGGACACGGAAACCGGGTTTAAAGGCAATATTTTAATCAACGCCGCCTACGGGCTGGGTGAAAACATCGTTCAGGGCAAAGTTAACCCCGACGAATTTTATGTTTTTAAGCCGACTTTAGCTGAGGGCTTTAAGCCGATAGTTTTGCGCCGGCGAGGCAACAAACAAATTAAAATGGTCTATTCTTCAACCGGTGGTCAGCTGACCAAAAATATTAAAACTACCAAGCAAGAACAGGAGCGTTATTCACTCAGCGACAAAGAAATTCTACAGCTGGCTGAATGGGGGGCAAAGATTGAAAATCACTACAAACGGCCGATGGACATTGAGTGGGCTAAAGACGGCCAGACTAAAAAGCTTTTTATTGTCCAAGCTCGGCCGGAGACGGTCCAGGCTCGTAAGAGCACATCCGTTTTGGAAGAATATAAATTAGTCAAGAAAGGTAAAGTCATTTTGCAAGGTTCGCCAGTCGGGGGAAAGATCGCCAGCGGCAAAGTTCACGTCATTGCCAGCGCCAAACAAATCGGCCAGTTTAAACCCGGTGAAATATTAGTGACCAATATGACCGATCCGGATTGGGAACCGATTATGAAAATCGCCGCCGGCATTATTACCAACCTGGGCGGCCGGACCTGCCATGCCGCTATCGTCTCTCGCGAGCTGGGCATTCCCTGCATTGTCGGCACTAACGTCGCTACCGAAAAATTAAAAAATGGCCAGACCGTTACCATCTCCTGTGCCGAAGGCGAAACCGGTTTTGTTTACCAAGGAGGCTTGCCTTTTGAAGTTAAAAAAACCAATTTAAAATCGATCAAGCGGCCAAAAACTAAAATCATGATGAATATCGGTGAGCCCGATTTGGCTTTTAAGTCATCGTTTATTCCTAATGACGGCGTGGGCTTGGCCCGGGAAGAATTTATTATCGCTAATCATGTTAAAATTCATCCCTTGGCTTTGATTAATTTTAATAAACTCAAAGACAAAAAGGCTAAAAATAAGATTGCCGAATTAACCGTTGGCTATAAAAATAAAGAGCAGTATTTCATTGACCGGCTAGCCGAAGGCGTGGGTCAGATTGCCGCGGCTTTTTATCCCAAAGAAGTGATTTTCCGCCTGTCTGATTTTAAATCTAACGAATACGCCAATTTAATTGGTGGCAAAGAATTTGAACCAACTGAATCCAACCCAATGATCGGCTGGCGTGGCGCTTCGCGCTATTACGCTCAAGAATACAAGGCCGGTTTTGTTTTGGAGTGTAAAGCCTTACGCAAAGCCCGAACCGTGTTTGGCCTGACTAACGTCAAACTAATGGTGCCGTTTTGCCGCACCGTTGAAGAAGGCAAAAAAGTGATTGCGATTATGAACAGCAACGGTTTAGTCCAAGGTCAAGACGGGCTGGAAGTTTACGTCATGTGCGAAATTCCGTCCAATGTCATCTTGGCCGAGCAGTTCGCCGAAATTTTTGACGGCTTTTCGATTGGTTCAAACGATTTGACCCAGTTGATGTTAGGCGTTGACCGCGATTCGTCTTTAGTCGCCCATGTTTATGACGAACGCAATGAAGCGGTTACTAGGATGATCAGTCAGGTGATTAAAGCAGCCAAAAAGTATAAAAGAAAAATCGGCATCTGCGGCCAAGCACCGTCAGACTTTCCCGACTTTGCCCGGTTCTTGGTCCGTCAGCAGATTGACAGTATTTCGCTTAACCCGGATACGGTGATCAAAACCACTTTAGCGATATTAGCCGAAGAAAAAAAGCTTCGTCGTAAATAAATAAAATTGTGTTTTTTCATTTAGTCATGCTGAACTTGATTCAGCATCTGGGTGGTTAAGGCGATGAGAAAGAAAACGTATTATACTTACATAATGACCAATTCTTCTAAAACATTATATATTGGCGTCACTAATAATATACGAGAAAGGGTGCTTGAGCATAAAGCCGGAAAAACAAAAGGGTTTACCGAGAAATATAAGTTGAAGAAGTTGGTCTATTATGAAGAATTCGACAATATTTACGACGCTATTGCTAGGGAGAAACAGCTGAAAAATTGGCACAGGCAGTGGAAGATAGATCTTATTGAAAAAATGAATCCCGGTTGGGATGATTTAAGCAATAATTTACCTGATTGATTAAGCAGATCCCGAATCAAGTTCGGGATGACGGATCAAGAATTCCCCAAAAGACTTCGTGGGTTTAAAGCTCACGAAGTTTTTTAGTTCACTTTTTGTGTCATTGCGAGCGGAGCGAAGTCTTGCCAAAGGCAGATCCGCCTTTGGCGGACAATCCCTTTGGCAAGACAGATCCCTCGGTTCCCTCGGGATGACGCTTCGCGTCAGATTGCTTCGTCGCTCACTGCCGTTCACTCCTCGCAATGACAAAATATACTAAATTTTAGAGTCAAAGGCGGAATTTAAAAAGTTGACAAATGCTGAATATGGTTGTATATTAGATTTTTGATGTCCTTTTAAGTTATAGATGTACCAAAAAGCTAAACCGGCTTTTTGAGTGATCCTAGGACAGAGAGAAACTTGATCCTATGCAGAAGGTAATCTGGGCTGAAGCCGGAGGAGAAAAAACCGTCACATTGACGGGCAATCCGCTTAAGGATTTCAAGCGGGATCTTCATCGTCGGGGTGTGCCTTTCCGGACCGAAACGGTTCAAAACGGTCATCACCGCAGCAATGGCGATGCCGTCAACCGGCAGTGCCGGCGCAAGTCGCCCCGGGCGCTCTGCCCGCGGTAGTTCGCAATCATCTATAATTTTTCCAGCGATTCATTCGCTTCCCGACTCGCTCGGCCCACCACGGTGTGCCGAGCTTTTTTTTATTCCCAACAAAAGGTAAAATAGGGTTAATAACCTTGAATCCCCCTCTTAAGATAAGAGGGGTTAGGGGAGTTATGAAGCAATCCTGTGAGTTTGACCTTTAATGAATCAACACTAGATAACTCCCTCCATCTCCCTCTTATACCAAGAGGGAGAGAATGCCAAACAAAGGCTAAAGGGGATTAAAGATTGGAATAGCTATGTTTAATTTTCTTCATACTTTTTTGCCTCAGCCAATTTTATTCCAATTTGGTTTTTTAACCGTTTATTGGTACGGTCTTTTTGTCGTCAGCGCTATGATTGTCGGTTTGTTTGTCGCCGTCAAGGTGGCCAAGCGACTGGGCATAAATCATGAGGAAATGTTAAACCTGATTTTTTATTTAATCATTTTTGGTTTATTGGGTGCGCGCCTTTATGCCGTGATGCTGGATTTGCCTTATTATTTATCTGAACCCTTGGAGATGATCGCGGTTTGGCACGGTGGGCTAGCTATTCACGGCGGTATCATCGGCGGTTTAGTGACTTTGATTGTTTATTGTTACAAAAAAAAGCAGTCATTTTGGCTTTTGGCCGATGTCTTAGCCTTAGCTTTGCCGCTGGGGCAGGCAATTGGCCGCTGGGGCAACTATTTTAATCAAGAATTGTTTGGCCGGCCGACCAGTTCAGTTTGGGGCATTCCGATTGCGCCGCAGAATCGGCCAGCGGGTTATATTAATTTTACTTATTTTCAGCCAACGTTTTTGTACGAATCAGTTTTGAATTTACTGAATTTTTTTATCTTGTTGATTTTGTTTTATCATTTTAGTCAGCCTGAGCGACCGCGACAAGGTGTCAGGGGAGTCGAAGGATCTCAGACCCTGAAACGAGTTCAGGGTGACAGAAGGGGTCTTATCGCTTTAGTCTATTTAATCAATTATTCGCTGATCAGAATTTTTATGGAGCAGTTTCGAACCGATTCAACGCCTATTGCCTTAGGTTTGCGACTGCCGATTTTAGTCAGCATTTTAATTATCATTATTAGTTCAGCATTAATCATTTTTCGTGTGAGAGTTTTTAAGAAAGAATTCCCCTCTTAATTTAATAGGGGTTAGGCCTGTCTCGCTAATCTCCTCACCTCTTTAGAGGGGAGGATTGAGGTGGGGTGTCTCCCCCTCTAAAGAGGGGGAGAGGAAAAACAACACCAAGAGGGAGAGAATGCGGCAAGGGAGCTAATTCCTAAAAGCTAACAGCTACTAGCTAACTTAATTGACACCTAAAACCGGCTGAATCTATTCCTAAAATATTTAAGAGTTAGACGGTTTTTAAATTTGTAATCCGCATTATTCTCATTAGATATGCGACAAATGATACAATGTAGGTACTAACTTACTAAATATCATTTGGCGCTATGAAAAACATATCAAT
>MHIE01000003.1:0-29414 GCA_001817345.1 Candidatus Buchananbacteria bacterium RIFCSPHIGHO2_01_FULL_44_11
GCCACCATTAAACAACCAGAAACAACCAGCCTTACAAACTGTCAAAGTATGACGTTTCTAAATCCCGCCAAGTATGACATTTCTATTTCCCGTTGACATTTTTTAGTCCGCTATTGACATAATATTGATAGTGTGCTAGTATCAAAAGGTTCAGATCAGTTAGATGATCGCCCCCTCACTTACTTTACTGCTAAGCTGTATTAATGATATTGACTGTAATTACCCACAAGAGTGATTTACTGTAAAGTCAGGCTCGGTAAAGTAGGCGAGGGGGAGGAAAGTCCGAACACCGCAAAAAATGGTAGTGGGTAACGCCCACCCTTGGCCGTGCAAACGGCTAAGAGGACCAGTGCCACAGAGACAATACTAGCGAGTCCCGCTTGTGGGACGAGCTACCCCGCCCTTTTTTGTTCTTAATAACTAAATAAATGTATCACGTTTATTTACTGCGAAGTAAAATTAGCTATAGAAAATTCTATATCGGATTTACTTCCAGAAAAATCAACGAGCGCATCAAAGATCACAATTATGGTGCAGTTGGTGCAACCAAATTGTATCGACCTTGGAGCTTAATTTATCTAGAGACGTACGTATCTGAAAGCGATGCCAGAAAGAGAGAAAAGATGTTAAAGCAGTACGGCAGTTCTCTAGGTCAATTAAAGAAAAGGTTATTTGATACATTAAATAAGGACTAAAAAGGGCGGGGTTTGCTCACCTTAATAGGTTAGGGTTCGCAAAACGTGAAAAGTGTCGTAGTGTATTTCGTTGAATACGGGATATCCCTTCAAAGCAATGCTATACGACTCGGCGCCTGGTGACAGGCAGCCCGTGGTAAACTCTACCTGGTGCAATGCCAAATTTGGTAGGCAGCTTGAGTCCGGCGGCAACGCCGTGACCTAGATAGATGATCATTACCCCGATTTTACATCGGGAAACAGAATTCGGCTTACGGCTGGTCTGAACATCAAAAAATGGTTGTTTTTAACAGCCATTTTTTGATTGCATTTTTATCAATTTTTTATTAAAATACTAGTACTTGATTACTAAGCAATGAATCCCGTTAGAAATTAGGGATACCGCCAAAATAAGGACAGCTTCATCAAAAAATCTTATTTAAATAACTAATGGTTATATATAAAACAGCGTATTTTCTTATTTGTTTATTTTTAACGGGATGAAACGGTCAGAACTTATTTTTGCCACCATTACTTTGCCACTGGATTACTTGGCCTTAATCTTAGCCGCCTTAACGGCATATTTTATCCGTTATTGGCCGGTGATTCAAAAAATCAGGCCGGTTATTTTTGATTTACCGTTCAAAGACTATTTTTCCATTGCCTCGGGCTCAGCTTTAGTCTGGCTGATAATTTTTGTTTTATCCGGTCTTTATTCAATTGGCGGCACTAAAAGACTGAGTGAGGAATTATCAAAAATTTTTATCGCCTGCTCAGCCGGTTTAGCCCTGGTTTTAGCGGTCATGGTTTTTTCCCGATATTTATTCGATTCACGTTTCATTATTTTGGCAGTTTGGTTTTTAGCCATTATTTTTGTCAGCTTGGAACGGCTGACTGTTCGTTTGATTCAAAGATTATCATTTAAATTGGGGGTGGGCGTTCATCGGGTAGTTATTATCGGCGACGGTCAGATCGCTAAAAATTTGATTTTCGAATTCAGTCAACGGCCGATGCTTGGTTATAAAATCGTTGATCAGTTCTCGGAATTTGACCAGTCGGCCACCAGTCGACTCCAGGCAATGATTGATGGCGATAAATTTGACGAAATTATCCAGGTCAACCCCAATGTTTCACGGCAACAAACTAGCGCTTTGGTTGATTTTGCCAATGAACACCATTTGATTTTTAAATATACCGCCGATTTATTGGGCACCCAGCTGACTAATCTGGAAATTGTTACTATGGCCGGTACGCCGGTGGTTGAAGTCAAAAGAACCCGGCTGGACGGCTGGGGCCGGGTGGCCAAAAGAGTTTTTGATTTAGTTTTTTCCCTGTTTTTTTTGATTATATTTTCGCCCCTGATGATTTTAACCGCTTTGGCTGTTAAACTGACTTCAGCCGGTCCGATTTTGTTTAAGTATAAAAGAATCGGTCAATATGATAAACCTTTTGCCTATTTTAAATTCCGATCAATGATCGCTAACGCTCACCAATATCGTTTTGATCAAAATTTTTTAGCCAAACAAGAAAACTTAAGACAGGGTTCACCAATGATAAAATTCAAAAATGATCCGCGGATCACTAAGTTCGGTAAGTTTATCCGGCGCTGGAGTATTGACGAACTGCCCGAGTTAATTTTGGTTTTTATCGGCAAAATGAGTTTGGTCGGTCCTCGGCCCCACGAAGTTGAAGAAGTGGCTAGTTATCAAAAACACCATAAAAAAGTTTTAACCCTTAAGCCAGGCATGACTGGTCTGGCCCAAATCTCCGGCCGTTCCGACCTGGACTTTGAGGAGGAAATTAAAATTGATACTTACTACATTGAGAATTGGTCGCTGGGCTTGGATCTACAAATTATTCTTAAAACTCCCTGGGCTTTAATCAAAAGGTGTCAAGCTGAATAACTATTATGAATCTCGTTAGAAGCCGCAGTCGCTTAATATTTTATTGCCGAACGGGGCGAGTGAGGCAAAAAGATTGCTCCGTAGCGCTCCGTCGCCAAAGCTTGAATTGTCTTGGCTTTGGAGCGTCGGCGACTTGCTCTGGAGTCGATACTCTTCATTTCAATTTAATGAAAAGAGAAATCAAGCAATATTAATAATAATTTACAGGTTGCGGACCGCGACCTGCTTCTAACGGGATGAAAATTGCTTTAATCCACGATCACTTGATTCAATCCGGCGGGGCCGAAAAAGTCCTGCAGGTTTTTACTGACATTTGGCCCCAGGCGCCAATTTACACCCTGCTTTACGAGCCAAAAAACTTCAGCGCTGAATTTAACGGTAAGCAAGTTAAAACTTCTTTTTTGCAGCATTGGCCTGGCGCTTTAAAGCACTATCAGTGGTTTTTACCTCTAATGCCGCTGGCGACTGAACTGCACGATTTAATGGATTATGACGTCGTAGTTTCCAGCAGTTCAGCTATGGCTAAAGGCGTCATTACTCGTTCCAATACGCTTCATATCTGTTACTGCCACACTCCGACCCGCTATCTGTGGTCAGACACTCATCGTTACGTCGAAGAATTGCGCTATAATCGTTTGATTAAAAAAGTTGTCCCTTATTTTTTGAGTCATCTTCGGTCTTGGGATCAGCTGGCCGCCAACCGGGTTGATGTTTTTATAGCAAACTCTAAAAATGTTGCTAACCGCATTAGAAAGTACTATCGCCGGGAAAGTGTCGTGATTTATCCGCCGGTGGCTACTAGCCAGTTTCAAATTGCTCCAGTTTTAGGCAAATACTTTTTAACCGGCGGCCGGCTAGTTTCTTACAAAAAGTTTGATTTAACTATCAAGGCCTTTAACCGGCTAGGTATCCCTTTGAAAATATTCGGCGAGGGACCGGAAGAAAAAAAACTCCGGAGTTTAGCCAAGCCAAACGTTGAATTTTTGGGTAAACTAAGCCAGGCTGAGTTGACCAAATTTTACAGCCAGGCCATTGCCTTTATCCACCCCCAAATTGAAGATTTTGGCATCACCGCCGTTGAATCGATGGCGGCCGGCCGGCCGGTGATTGCTTATGCCGCCGGTGGCGCCCAGGAAACCGTGATTGAGAATAAAACCGGTAAGTTTTTTGAGGAGCAAACCTGGGAAGCCTTGGCCGACACCGTGGTTCGCTTTAAGCCGGAAATTTATCGGCCGGCCGAAATTAAAGCCTATGCCGAAAAATTTAGCATTGAACGGTTTAAAAAAGAAATTAATGACTTGATCGCCGTTGAATATCAAAAATTAAAAACCGCTAATTTAACTTACCCTAAATAAAAAAACAAAGACCCAAATAAGCCTTTGTGGGATCACTGTCAGTTCGGCCGAGCGATTTAATTTGGTTACTTATCTAGGCTTTATGTGAATACCAAATACTCGCTGCAGCGCTGATGACTGTAGCGCAAAGGGAAACCGCGCACCACCAGCTAGTAAACCCGACCAGACCAATTAATATGACAGTCAAAACAAGGAGCATGAGAGTTAGAATGACCAAAGTAACGATCGGCATTATTAAGGTCAGAGAATCTTTCGGTTCAACGGGTTCGGAAATTTTAGCCATTTTGTTACCCTCCCTTTAAATCCAAATTACACCCGTAATAATTTTTAGTCAAATTAAGCCATTAAAGGATTCCATGAAAATTGGCGTTGATATTCGTTGCCTGATGGATAAATACTATTCAGGCATCAGCGAATTTACCTACAACCTGTTCCAGCATTTGTTTAAAATTGATAGCCAGAATCAGTATTTATTGTTTTACAATTCGGCCCAACAGTCAAAAGTGCCGGATTTTCCTTTCACCAACGTTTCCTTTAAGGAATTTACTTACCCCAACAAGCTCTTTAATTTAAGCATGCGGTTTTTAAAATTGACCGAAGTTGATAAGCTAATTGGCGGCGTTGATTTATTTTTAATTCCCAGTTTTCTATTTTTAAACCTTTCGGTTGACTGTAAAAAATTACTGATCGTCCACGACTTGTCTTTTGAGCTTTACCCTGAATTTTTTACGCCCAAACGCCGATTGTGGCATAAATTAATTGGCCCGAAAGAATTTTGCCGCCAAGCCGATAAAATTGTCGCCATCTCCGAAAACACCAAAAACGACATCGTTAACCTTTACGGTACTGATCCGGAAAAAATCGCAGTTGTCTACCAAGGAATTAATGACATTTTTTCCCAAAAAGTTTCCGGGGAACAGAAGGAGACTGTCAAGAAAAAGTACCAATTGCCTGAACGCTATGTTTTTTATCTGGGTAACCTGGAACCAAGAAAAAACATTAAATCTTTGATTTTAGCTTTTGAAAAATTGACCAACCCAAGCGTTCACTTGGTGATTGCCGGTTACCAGGCCTGGAAATATCAAGATATCTACCAGTTATGGCAAAAGTCAAAGGCCAAAGACCGGATTAAATTTTTAGGTTATGTCAATGCCTTGGATAAACCGGCCCTTTATTCTCTAGCCAAAGTTTTTGTCTACCCGTCAATCTATGAGGGTTTTGGTTTGCCGCCGGTTGAAGCCATGGCTTGCGGCACGCCGGTTATCACCAGCTTTAATTCTTCGCTACCGGAAGCCGCCGGTACCGCCGGCTTAATGATTGACCCATATAACATTAATGATTTAACCCAAGCGATTAATCAGGTCCTGACCGATCAGGCCTTAGCTCAAGAGCTAGCCCGGCGCGGCCTTGAACATAGTCAAAAATTCAACGGTGCCCAACAAGCAGAAAAATTTTTGGCAATCATTAATTCTTTGTCGTAATTTTTTATGCGCATTGCTATTGACGCTCGAATGTACGGTGCCGAATCAACAACTGGTATTGGCGTTTACGTTAAAAATTTAACGGAAGCTCTTTTTAAAATTAATCAGGGCAATCAATATTATTTGTTGCTTTCCGAACCGGTTTTCTCTCAGTTTACTCCGCCTAATGGCCGGGTGACTAAAATCAAAGCCGACTGTCATTGGTACAGTTGGTCAGAACAAATCCAACTGCCCAAAATACTAAATAAATTAAAACCCGACTTAGTTCATTTTCCTCATTTTAACGTACCGATTTTATATTCCGGCGATTATATTACTACCATTCACGATATTACGCCTAAGTTTTTCCCCGGCCCCAGAGTGAAAAAATCAGCCTGGAGGCGTTTGGCTTACCAATTGGTATTCAGCCGTGGACTAAAAAAAGCGAAAAAAATCATTACTGTATCGGCTCACACCAAAAGCAACCTGATTAAATATTTTGCCGTTAATCAGGCTAAGATTAAGGTAATTTACCCTGGCTTTATTAGCTCGCAGTTCAAAAAAATTAATGAAGAAAAATTACTCCAAGCAGTCAAGAACAAACATGGCATCACTAAACCTTTTATTTTTTATGTCGGCGTTTGGCGAGATCACAAAAATTTGCCGGGTTTAATTGCCGCTTTCACTACCCTCAAGTCAAAATACCATTTGGATTATCAGTTGGTTTTGGGCGGTAAGCCGGATGCCAGGTATCCGGAGATTCAAAAATCAATCGACGACTGCCCATATAAAAAAGATATTATCCTGCCCGGCTTTATCGCCGAAAACGACTTGCCGCTTTTTTACAATGCGGCTGACTTGTTTGTTTTGCCGTCTTTTTGCGAAGGTTTTGGTTTAGTGGCCATTGAATCGTTAGCTTGCGGCACGCCGGTGGTCGGCTCTGATTCCACCAGCTTGCCGGAAGTACTGGGGGAAGCCGCTCTTTACTTTGACCCGGCTCAACCAGACTTGATTGCGGCAACCATTAATCAAGCGTTAACTGATCAAAAATTGCGTCAACGGCTCATTGCCAATGCCCAGGATCTGACCAAAAAGTATAATTGGGATAAATGCGCTCAGGCGACTTTAGAGATTTATCAGTTGAAATAGAAGTTTCTTGTCCCCAAGACAAAGAGACGTTTTTATGTTATAATTGCTAGCGAGGAGTCAAATTAACATTTATGTTAATTTGAGCTGAGCGACGCAATTTCATCATTTTGATATAATTGCTAGCGAGGAGCCATCCCGTAGTTTCCGTCTAACTATAGATAAACAGAAACGGCGGGATGAGCCGAGCAATGAACATTTTATGGCATATCAAAAGAAAAAATTAATAAAAACAAAAACCGGCAAAAGTCCAAGTTTGTCTCTCCAGGCTATTGCGGTTAAAACCGATACGGCAGAGAAGTCTTCTTATTTGGTTAATCTAAAAAATCCCAATCAATCCTTTTTTGCTCCGGAAAAAAAATTAGCGGCCGAACCGTTACCGACGGGGAAAAATAGTCTTTTAACCAAGCCACCTCGCGCTTTGCCTAAAAAAAACAAAAATATTCAGGTTAATTTTATCCGCCAGGTCGGTAATAATTCTGCTCAATCTTTGAATCTTGGCTTATCAAAAAAAATCAGTCACCAAAAAAGATCAAATTTTTTTGCCAGCCAAGAGGTGGAGGTAGAGGATATTTTTGCGCCGCCGGTTTCTCAAAATGCCAAATTCAACTTTTATAAACAGATTGTTATTTTCCCCGTAGTTGCCCTTCTACTGATTTTGCCGTTTCAGGCCTACACTTACTATCAAAAATTGCAGGCGACAAAAGACCGGGTGCTTTTTTTAAGCAATTCGGCAATTGATTCTTTAAAAGCGGCTCAGCAGGCAACGATCCGTTTTGATTTAGCCGCCGCCAGCTCTGAATTCAGCCAAGCCAAACAAAATTTTGTTTTAGCCCATCAACAAATTGACGCGGTTAACGGCTTGGCTCTTGAGGTAGTAAAACTTCTTCCAAGTCAAGGCGGTTCCCTCAGCGCCGGCTTGTCGCTGCTGGAGGCTGGGGAAATTTTAGCGGAAATTGGCCAAATTTTGTCGACGGCCGGTAATAATTTTTTAGACAATCCGACCAATGATTACTATCAGGCTTTAGTTCAGCTGGAGGCTCAGTTCAAGATTGCTATTGAGAAATTCACCTTAGCTAAAGAAAAAATTCAGGGCATTAGCCTGAAGGATTTACCGCCAGAGCATCAAGAAAATTTCAGCAAAGTCAAAACTGCCTTGCCGGAACTGGAAAAGGGGCTGGGGGATTTATATCTGATCAATTCCGCTCTGTTGAAATTACTGGGTCACGACCAATGGCAGCGTTATTTAATTATGTTTGCCAACAATAATGAGCTTAGGGGTAGCGGCGGGTTTTTGGGCAGTTTTGCCCTAGCCGATATTGATCGGGGCAAAATCAAGAAAATGGAAATTCCGGCCGGCGGCACTTACGACTTACAGGGTCAACTGATTCCTCGAGTCATCTCACCTGAGCCGCTCCATTTAATTAACCCCCGTTGGGAATTTCAAGACGCCAATTGGTGGCCGGATTATCCGACTAGCGCCAAAAAAATCCAATGGTTTTATGAAAATGCCGGTGGCCCGACGACTGACGGAGTGATTCTCATGACCGCCAGTTTAATGTCTGAATTACTCGCTGTTCTGGGCCCGATTGAACTATCGCAATTTAATACTGTTGTCTCCCAGGCTAATTTTGTCGAAGAAACTCAAAAAATAATCCGGTTAGAAAGAGACAAAGAATCAACCCAGCCGAAACAAATTTTGGCTGACCTGGGACCGCAAATTCTAGAACGCTTATTTTCTGTCACCGGCTCTGATTTTCTAGATCTGCTCGACGTTTTAAAAAGAGGCCTAAACGAAAAACAGTTGCTGCTGTACTTCACTGATCCGGAGTTGGAAAAAATTGTTTTATCTTTTGATTGGGGCGGTAAAATCAAAGAGACCGAAGGGGATTATCTTTCGGTGGTAGAAAGCAATATTGCCGGCGGTAAAACCGACGAGGTGATTGAGGACACAATTGAGCATCAGGCGGAAATTGAAGCTGACGGTTCAGTCGTTGATACGGTCAAATTAACCAGAACTCACCAAGGACCGACCGATCAGAATCCGTTTACCGGCGTTCAAAATAATAGTTATGTCAGATTTTACGTACCCGGCGGCAGTACTTTAGTTGAGGCGGTTGGATTTGCCAAGCCTGATGAAAAATACTTTGATCAGCCCGATGAATCACTAAAAAACGATTTAGATTTAATCAGCGTGGAAACTAATAAGGTTTACGACCAGCCTTCCGGTACTGATATTTATTGGGAGGAAGGTAAAACGGTTTTTGGCAATTGGCTATCACTAAAACCGGGGGAAACAAAAACCGTGACTGTTAAATACCGACTGCCTTTTAAAATCGCGCCCAACTCGTTGTTAGAGCAAAATAAGCAGGACGCTTTCTATTACAGCTTGGTGGTGCAAAAACAGAGCGGTGCCCGGGGTTCTGATTTAACCAGCACGCTGAAACTTAACGACAGGCTTAAGTCGGTCGCCCGGTTTCCTTTAACCCTAGCCGAAGATGATAAACAAATTATTTTTAAGCAGAAGCTGAACACGGATCAATTTTATAGCGTAGTTTTAGTCAATCAATAACAATATGGAGCCAGAAAAATTAAAATCAATCAAAAAAGAGGCCCAAAGAGAAAATGGCGTTGCTATCCATCGTGAGCTGACCAAAATATACAGCAATAAAGACGGCAGTCTGCCAGACATTTCTCATTTGGACGTTAAAAGAAAAAGCAAATGGCGACTGATTATATTAAGCGGAGCGGCTATTCTGGTTTTATTAGCGGCGATCAGCTGGCTGGGTTTTTTAATTTTTAATCCCAACTACCAATTTAACGACCAAAGCATTGAAATTAAAATCGATGGGCCGCAAAACATTGCTTCTGGCGACGAAATTACTTATACCGTGAACTATAAAAATTTAGAAAAAGTCCCTTTGAATAAAATTGAAATGATCATCCGCTATCCCGAGGGTTTTGAATTTACGGCCGCTACGCCGTCGCCGACTAATAACTTTAATTCTTCTTGGCAGCTGGGCACCTTAGCTAAAGGCGATAAAGGCAGTATTGAAATTAAAGGCAGGCTGATTGGCGAAGTCGGTTCAATCAAAAACCTAGATGTTACTTTCTCTTTCCAGCCGGAAAATTTTAGTTCAGTCTTTAAAGAAACCGCCTCTTTTTCCAGCCAAATCACGACTTCAACTCTGGCAATTCAGGTTGAAGGTCCGGAAAAGATTTTAATCAATAAAAAAGCGACCTACAAAATAAAATACAAAAATAGTTCTGACCAAGAACTGGCCAACATAAAAATTCTACTCAATTACCCCCTAAACTTCGTTTTTCAGGCAGCGAGCCCGGCGCCATTTCACAAAGAAGATGATGCTAGAAACCTGAACAATCAATGGATCATTGACACTCTAAACAAAAACCAAGAAGGCGAAATTGAGATTACCGGCGGTTATCTGGCTGACGAAGCGATTACCGAAGCTAATTTTGAGGTTCAGATCGGATTTTTTGATCCTGAAACCGACGAATTTTCTTTACAGCAACAACAAACGGTTAAAACTCAAATTATTAACCAAAATTTGTCAGTTAATCTCATTGTCGCCGGTTCAAGCCAGAATCAGCCGATTAACTTCGGTCAAAACTTGCTTTACTCCATTGTCTACAAAAATTTAGGCCAGCAAGAGCTTGACGACGTTGAATTCACCATTACTATTGATTCGGCAGTTTTAGATTGGGAGGCTCTTGAAGATAAACACGGCGGCGTGGTTAAAGATAACACCATCACCTGGAATAAAGACCAAATTTCCGAGCTTGATTTGGTCAGGCCGCTAGACCAGGGCACAATTGATTTTTCAATTCAAGTCCAAAAAGCCGATGATGTTAGGATTGAACAAACCGATCTGCAAACCAAAAGTAAGGTCACGGCCAAAATGGTCAAAATTGACGACCTGGACGTTGACGATTTTGCCGTGGAAAGTAACGAAATAATGAATAATATTAATACCGACATTGAACTTAAAGTCGAGGGGCGCTATTTTGATGACGACAATATCGCCGTTGGCACCGGACCGCTGCCGCCGGTAGTTGGCCAAAAAACCAGTTTTAGAATTTATTGGTCTATCGCTAATAACTTGCATGAAGTTAAAGACGTTAAAGTCACCACCACCTTACCCAACAGCATTGACTGGTCCGATAAGTATCTAGTTAAAGTCGGTTCAATCGCCTATAACGAAAAAGATGACCAGGTCACCTGGTCAATTGGCCGAATACCGACCAATAAAACTTTTGAGGATGTTAATGTCTGGTTTGATATTGAAGTCACACCCACTAAGCAGCAAGAAAGAAAACTGCTCGTTTTGACCGACCAAAGCGAGCTTAATGCCGTTGATGTGGTAACGGAATCAGAAATTAATAAGGTCGGCAAAGCTATTACTTCCAACCTGGAAGATGATCCGATGGCCGGCGGCCGGGGACTGGTGATTGATATTACCGAGTAATCAAGCCAATGTTTAAAATTTTTAAAACCTCAAAAATCAGCCGAGCCAGGTTGTCTGAATTAAAAACCGCCCACGGTAAAATTGTGGGTCCTTTTTTTATGCCCATTGCCACCCGGGCGGCGGTAAAAAATTTAACCAATGAAGAATTAAAAGAGTTAAATGCTCAAATTATCCTGTCTAATACTTACCATTTGTTATTACGGCCAGGCCAGCAGTTGCTTAAAAAGTACGGCGGGCTGCATCAATTTATGGGCTGGCCAGGACCAATCTTAACCGACTCGGGCGGATTCCAGGTATTTTCTTTAGGCAGCCATCGACAAATTAGCGAAAAGGGAGTCAGTTTTGTCGATCCACAAAATGGCAATAAATACTTTTTGAGTCCGGAAAAAGCGATCCAGGTTCAAAAAACAATCGGCTCCGATATTATAATGGTTTTAGATGAGTGCCCAGCCTACCCTTGTTCTAAGTTGTATGCTCAAAAAAGCCTAATTTTAACCAGCCGTTGGGCAAAGCGCAGTAAAATTGAGCATAATAAAAACAAAAATCGTCAACTGCTTTTTGGTATAATTCAGGGCAGCGTTTATCGGGATCTGAGGATTGAGTCAGCTAAACAAATCACTAAAATCGGTTTTGATGGCTATGCCATTGGCGGCGTGGCGGTTGGCGAGCCGCGGCAAAAAATGCCAGCTGTCTTGGGCTGGGTTGTACCCAATTTGCCGGAAGCTAAACCCCGTTATTTAATGGGTGTGGGCCGGCCGGAAGAAATTGTCAGTGCAGTTAAGGCCGGTATCGATATGTTTGACTGCGTCATTCCCACTCGTGAGGCCCGGCATGGCAGGCTTTATCTTTGGTCTAATGACTTGTCATTACGAGGAGGACACCAGGGACCGCCGACGAAGCAATTTGACGCGAAGCGTCAGCCTGAACGAAGTAAGGGATCTTCGAAGGAATTGCTTCGCTTCGCTCGCAATGACACTTGGTACCGCACCCTTAACATCAACAACGCCAAATTCGCCAAAGATTTATCGCCAATCAACGATACCAACTTAAAACACTACTCCAAAGCTTATCTGCATCATTTGTTTCGGACTAACGAGTCGCTGGGAATGCGACTGGCCACTTTGAATAACTTGGGCTTTTACCTTTCGTTGATGCAGCGAATTCGCGATAGCATTAAGGCAGGAACTTTATAATTTATGATTAGTATTATCGGCGGGGTAATCATCATTGTGATCCTCGGCGTGGTTTTTTACGCCGCGTCAAGGGAAGATTAAAGCGCGGATAACATTTTTAGTATTTTTGTGGTATAATTTAGGCATGAAAGCCAGAGATAACATTGCCACTTCAACGCTCAAATTCATCTTGGTTGATTTAATCGGCGATGTTTTATATTGGCCGCTTTGGTGGTACTCAAAAGGCCTGGCTCAAGCTGGGCGTTTTTGTATCCAAAGCTTTCAAGAGGAGTCCGAAAGGCTGGCTATTCATGTCTGGTTGAAAAATATTTTTACCCCAATGTTTGGCCAATACGACTGGGAAGGCCGGATCATTAGTTTTTTCATGCGTTTAATTCAGCTGATCGTTAGGTCAATCCTGCTTTTACTTTGGGCCTTGTTTTTATCCGTTTTAGTGCTGACCTGGACACTTTTGCCGGTCTATATCTCTTACCAGGTTTTTGATAATTTTCTGTGGTTTTTTGGTTAAATTATGGATAAAATTGACAACGAAAAAAATCAACTCCAGATTCTTCTTTGCCCCATTTGCCTTGGCCAAGGCCAGACGGGCAAACGTCCGTGTCGTGATTGTCAGGGGCTAGGTATAGTCGCCTGGACTGAAGAAAAGTTGCTTTACTGGGGTAAAAAAATTAATGCTCTGGAGTTAGCTCAGGACCAAGCCAAGCTGGCAATCAATAACGCCATTAATTTTTTGCTTTTAGTTTTTGCCATTGTCGGCTTCAGTCTCCTGGCTTGGGTTTTCTTTCTGCTCAACGAAAACAATCTCGGCTTCTGGTTTTTTTATCGGCTGCATAATTGGCAAATGTTTGTTTTTTGGCTAAGTTTATTAGCTGATTCTTATTTGTTTTATCGGATTTCCACGGAATCGCAAAAAATAAAAATAATTCCGAAGCGGCAATATCAATACCGACCGCCGATTTTTAGGCAAATCGACTGGTTTGAAGTTAAAGACGTAAAAAAAGAACAGAGAGTTGACATCAGCCAATACTTTGATTTGGAATCAATGGCCGCAGTAAAAAAAGCCTGGCAAATAACCGGAAAATACCGCCATCAGAAGACCGAGGCGATCCATCTACTGATTTCTTTGTTAACTTTTGAACAAATTAACATTGTCTTTAGCCGCTTGGGTGTGCCTTTCAATAGCTTAAAGGTTAGGATCAGTAACTTATTGACCAAACAAATCATCACTAACGGTGATCAGGTAACTATTGCCACTTCAATTTACCAGACCCTTTTTGGCGCTTACCATTTGGCCTGGCAGCTCCATCAAACCAGAGTTAATGTGACTGAATTGTTAGAATCTTTAGTCAAACAAAGTGAAGTAATCCGAGAACTGCTTTATGACGTTAACATTGACTCCGACAAAATTAACAACGTTATTTCCTGGCTAAGGATAAAAAAACAACTGCGGCAAAACTGGCAGCGGTTCCGTCATCGGGCGACCTTTCGGTCAAAATCGGGCATGAATAAATCAATGACGGCTATCGCCACGCCGGTTTTGGATGTTTTCAGCCAAGACATCACCCGGTTAGCTCAGGCTGGTTATTTGATGCCTTGCGTCGGACGAGAAAAAGAAATAGAAGGAATATTTAGAATCCTATCGGGCGGGACCAGGAACAGCGTAATTTTACTCGGTAATCCCGGTGTCGGCCGGACCACGATTATTGAAGGCATCGCCCAAAAAATGATCGAGGAAGACGTGCCGGATTTTCTCCAAGACAAGCGGCTAGTCAGTATCAGTATCGCTAAATTGGTCAGCGGCGTTAACGCGGCCGAAGCTCAACAACGATTAATGATCATGCTAAACGAAGTGATGCGTTCGGGCAATATTATTCTATTTATCAGTGACATTCACAACATGATCGGTATTACTTCCGGCCGCGAAGGCAGTATTGACTTGGCCGGAGTTTTGGCTAAAACTTTGACTGCGAATAATATCCTCTGCTTAGCCACAACCACGCCCAATGATTACCGCCGTTACATTGAAGCCCAAACTCAGCTGGATGAAGCTTTTGAAAAAGTTGTCATCAATGAAGTTTCAGGCAACACGGCCATTCAAGTTTTGCAAGCCAAAGCCGGGGCGATCGAATATAAAAACCAGGTCTATTTTTCTTACGACGCCATTGCTAAAATTGTTGAACTGTCCGACCGTTATTTGCATGATCGTTATTTGCCGGAAAAAGCGATTAGTATTATGCAGGAAGTGGCAGCGGCGGTTAAAGATCATAAACCCAAAAATAGCGTTGTCACCGCTAACGACGTCGCTCAAATAATTTCGGAAAAAACCAACATTCCGCTGACGGAAATTACGGCCGAGGAGTCGGAAAAATTACTCAACTTGGAAGATAGAATTCATGAACGAATTATTGACCAGGAAGAAGCAGTCAGCATGGTCGCGACTAGTTTACGCCGCGCCCGAGCTGAGATGCGTGATTTGGCTCGACCGATTGTCAACCTGCTATTCTTGGGCCCGACTGGCGTCGGTAAAACCGAACTGGCCAAAACCGTCGCGGCGGTCTATTTTGGCGCCGAAGAAAACATGATTCGCCTGGATATGTCCGAATATCAAGAAAAAGGCAGCATTAACCGGTTGATTGGCGCGCCGCCCGGCTATGGCGACCAAAGCGGCGGCTTTTTAACTGAAGCCATCCGCAAAAATCCTTTTTCTTTGGTACTTTTGGATGAAATTGAAAAAGCCCATCCCGATATTCTGAATGTTTTACTGCAGGTGATGGATGATGGCCGGTTGACCGATAACACCGGCCGAACCGTGGACTTTACCAATATTATTTTGATTGCCACTTCCAACGCCGCCACCACCGAAATCCAAAAATATTTTAACGAAGGGCTGTCGGTTGAGGAAATCAAAAATACCGTCGTTAATCAAAATTTAGCTTCTTACTTCCGGCCGGAGTTCTTAAACCGTTTTGACGGCATTGTTATTTTCAAACCACTTTCTTTGGATAATGTGGTCCAAATCGCTAAGTTGATGTTGAAAAAAATCGCCGTCAGCCTGGAAGAGCGGGGGATTGAGTTGCGAGTCAGCTCTCAGGCTTTGACCGAACTAGCCCAGCAAGGCTTTGACTCGACTTTTGGCGCTCGGCCGCTGCGCCGGGTGATTCAGCAAAAAGTCCAAGACACTTTGGCTAATTATTTATTAGCCGGTCAAATCGGCCGTCGGGACGTAGTGGTTCTGGAAGCCGGGGGCAAAGTGACGATTCAAAAGGCCAAAAAAATTTAATATGATTTATTTACCGCCTTTTATCCTTGGCTTGATGCTCACTTTATTAATTACCCCATTGGTTAGAAAAATTGCTTTAAAATATCAAATCGTTGACCAGCCTGCACCGCGCAAAATTCACAACCAACCCGTGCCTTTGCTTGGCGGCTTAGCTATTTTTTTATCTTTTAGTATCGCGATCGCGGTTTTTTGGTCCCTGGGTTTGATCACTGACGCCAGAATTACCAATCTTCAAGTCGCGGTCATTATTTTAGCCGGACTGACTCTGATGCTGGGCGGTTTTTTAGATGACAAATATAACTTAAAGCCGTATCAACAAATCATTTTTCCCCTCGTCGCGACTTTATTGGCCTTACTGGCCGGCCTAAAAATCCAATACGTCACTCACCCTCTGGGCGGGATATTGGAGTTTCCTTTGTACTTAGGCACGATCCTAGCTGGCGTCTGGCTTTTAGGCATGATCTATACCACTAAATTTTTAGACGGGTTAGACGGCTTGGTCAGCGGCGTTACCGGCCTGGGCGCGATTATAATTTTTTTGGTCAGCCTGTCTTGGGACATACCGGAGTCAGGCACTTCAATGATGGCTCTGATTTTAGCCGGGTCAGCCCTGGGCTTTTTATTTTACAATTGGCATCCGGCCAAAGTGTTTTTGGGCGAAGGCGGCAGTGTTTTTTGCGGCTTTATTCTGGGGATTTTGGCAATTATTTCCGGCTCTAAAATTGCCACCACTCTATTGATTATGGGCGTGCCGATTATTGACGTAATCTGGGTTATTTTACGCCGGCTTTGGCAAGGCCGGTTGCCAACTACCCCAGACCGAAAACATCTCCATTACCGGCTCCTAGATATTGGCTTAAGTCACCGCCAGGCCGTGATTCTGCTTTATTTATTAACCAGTGCTTTTGGTCTGACGTCTTTATTTCTTAACACTAAAGGCAAAATTGTTGCTCTGCTGTTTTTAGGTATTTTCATGGCAATTTTTGCCGGCGGGCTAGTCGTCATCTACCAATTTAAACAAAAAAAGATTAATGAAAAAAATACTCCTGCTAATTTTTAGCCTAATGATTATTGCCGGTTGCCAAAATAATTCGGAATTTCGGAAAATTAAAATCGGCAATCAAGACTTAAGAGTCCAAATTGCCGACGAGGCTTTAGAGATGGCTAAGGGTTTGAGCGGCCGAAAATCTTTGCCGGCCGACGAGGGCATGCTTTTTATTTACCCGGACTATCGCCGGCCGGGGTTTTGGATGAAAGAGATGCAGTTTCCGCTTGATTTAATCTGGATTAAAAATGATAAGATTGTTGATATTACAACTAACGTGCCAGTACCGACCACCACGCCCCTGCTTCATTATTGGCCTAAAGAACCGATTAATTACGTTTTGGAAGTTAACGCTGGTTTTGTCCAAACCAATAAGATTAAAATAGGTGATCAAGTCGATTTTGACAAAAATTGACAACTAGTTGACAACCCGATAAGCTGAAAATACAAACTACGAATCTAGTAGGAGGAAATTGAATCAGTTCCTTACAATTTGGATAGTCAAGTTTTGCCAGAAAGGCGGATAACGCCATGTGTGGAATTATCGGGGTTCTAAACTGCCCAAAAGCGGCCGAGCTCATCTACTTGGGCTTGCATGCTATTCAGCACCGAGCCCAGGAGTACGCTGGCATTGTCACCAGCGACGGCGGCTTGAGTTTGTTTCGGTTCACTGGTCCAGGCATCCTCCAGGACGTATTTAATCAGAACACCTTGGACTTACTTCATGGCCAGTCTGGAGTTGGTCATATCCGCTACTCAACAATGGAAGACAACCCAAAACTGGACAACACCCAGCCAATCATCGCTTCGTTTGCCAACCGTGAGGTCGCCTTAGTCCACAACGGCAATCTAATCAATTACCAGACGCTCCGAACCCAACTGGAAAAACAGTATGGTCCATTTAAGACCTCAATGGATACCGAGGTTATTTTGCGGCTTTTCTGCCAGTCTAACCAGGCGGAATTAGCCAAACGGATCTTTGATGCGGTTTGCCCGCTGCGCGGCACCTACTCGTTGATTTTTTTATTCAACGACGTCATGATTGCCGTGCGTGATCCGTGGGGTAACCGACCCTTGTCATTGGGTAAACGCAACGGCAGTTGGTTTGTTTGCTCGGAAACAGTCGCTTTCGACAACCTGGGCATTGAAACGGTCAGAGAAATAGCACCCGGAGAAATCCTAATCATCAAAAAAGACAGCCTGGAATCCTGGTACTTTGATGAACAAAAACTCAGTCAAGAGCCAATGCCGCATCGCCGGGCTCACTGTATTTTTGAGCTGCTCTATTTTGCTCATCCCGACAGTGAAATGTTCGACGGTCAGTCGGTGGTTGACTTTCGTCTACGGGCCGGCGCCAAGCTTTGCCAAACTTGCCCTTCAGCCGGTAAAACGGTAGTCGCCGTGCCAGACTCCGCTCTTTTTCATGCTGAAGGCTTTGCTGAGGCGGATCCGGATGCCAAATTGGTTTTGGGTCTGTTGCGCAGTCACTACATCGGCCGGACATTTATTGAAGGCCTCCAGCGGCTCAGGGTCTCAAAAGTCAGCCGGAAATTCACTGCCCTCAAGGCCTTGCTCAAAAATGCCATTGTCACTTTGGTTGACGATTCCGTTGTTCGCTTCAACACCTTACCTGATGTCGTCCGGTTGGTCTTGCGAGCCGGCGCCAAGGCGGTTCATATCCGCATCACTACGCCGCCGGTAACTCATCCCTGCAAATACGGGATTGACACGCCGACCAAGACCGAATTGATTGCCGCCAATTTAACAGTTGAGGCAATCACCGCCAAATCAGGCGCCGCTACCCTTCAATACATGTCGCTACCCAACCTCAAAACGCTAGTGCCAAACCCCCAGGATTATTGCTTCGCCTGCCTGGACGGCGATTATCCAATCAAGAAAGACTAAGCAGCTCAAAGCTGCTTTTTTTTAAACTGACGCTTGACATTTTTAGAACGGTTAGATAGACTGAAGTGGTATAATCTATAATTAATTTTCATTAAATTACTATGTCTTTAGCAGTGATTAAAACCGGCGGCAAACAATACCTGGTCAAGCCGGGCGATAAAATCAAAATCGAGAAACTGACTGGCCAAGTGGGGGATATGGTTAAATTTGACACAATGCTGACTACTGACGAAACCGGCCAAAAAATCGAGATCGGCAAGCCTTTTTTAAAAACCCAAGTCACCGGCAAAATCCTAAAGCAAGCTCGGGCCGATAAAGTGATGGTAATCAAATTCAAATCCAAGGTCCGTTATCGCCGCAAGGTCGGCCATCGCCAGCATTATACCCAAGTTCAAATTGAATCAATCTAAGACTTCAAGGTCAAAACAAAAAGGCGGAGTTGATCCGCCTTTTTGTTTTATTAGTAATTTGGTGGGGCGTAAGGGATTCGCCTTAAAGGTCTACTAGCTGACAGATCTACCAGGCTGAATTTAGTTTACAAAGTGGGCGCAGAGGGACTCGAACCCCCGACCGTGACCTTAAAAGGGTCCCGCTCTACCGACTGAGCTATGCGCCCATTTATTATGTTGCTCGCCGAATACCCCTTAGCGCTCCGTCGCTCGCCACGCTAACGCGTTGGCGTAGCGGGCCAAAGCTTGAACTATCTTAGCTTTGGAGCGTCGGCGACTTGCTTTTGGGATGAGGCGAGTTTGAGTAATAATCTGTCCCGCGGAGCGGGACACCTTACATAAAGAACCCGCCCCGATACCCAGCCGTTTCTGTACGTCATGGATACACAGAAACGGCTGGGTCGGGTTCATCCGAGTACAAAAAAATACTAGCAAAAAATTCAAAGAAAAGCAAGATGACCCCGGCTAATCGCGAGGCCATCGTCATTTGACAGGGATTTTAATTTTAAAGCTGGCCGGCTAAGCACTTTTTAATTAAGTCTTTAATGTCTAGAGGATTGCCGGAAGCGTCGATGATGCCCAGGCTGACGGCGTAATTGTAAAGCATTTGCTGGTCTTCGGGTTTAGTTTGGTCAAAATTGCTGGCCACGGAATTGTATTGGACCATTAAATTCTGGACATCTTGCTTACATTCGTACCTTTTAGCTTCAGTCCGATTATAGTATCTTTCCTGATTGATAAAAACAAAATAGTAATAAGCCTGAGCGACGGTAAAAACAATAATGGAGACTAAGATTATCAGTTTATAAATTACCCACCAGTGATTGTCAAAAGAAACCTTTTTGCCCAATTCCATAAGATTAATTGTTTTAATGATTATGGCTTTAATTATAATGAAGTTTAGCGCCTCGGTCAAACAAACAGTGGATAATTTGTGGGATAATTTAGCCGCCACCACCCTTGTCAGATTAGTAAAAAATGGTTAAGATACTATAGCTAACCGTTAAATTTTTTCTCCAAAAATGGCAAAGAACGAGAACGTTTTAGGCAAAGTGCCACCGCAAAATATTGAGGCCGAACAGTCTTTGTTAGGGGCTTTGTTGATTGATAAAGATGCGATAGTTAAAATCGCTGATCTGATTACTTTTGATGATTTTTACAAAGATACTCATGGCATGATTTTTGAAGCGATGAAGCAGCTTTATGAACGCCGCGAACCAATTGACATTTTAAGCCTGGCCAATATTTTGGAAGAAAAAAAACAGCTCAGTCTGGTTGGCAGCCGGGCTTATTTAAGCAGCTTAGCCAATCTAGTGCCCACCTCCAGCCATATTGTTTCTTACGCCCAAATCGTCCAGCGCAAAGCCACCTTAAGGCGTTTACTCACCACCGCCGCTGAAATCACGGAATTGGGCTATCAGGAAAACCAGGAGATAAACCAGCTGCTGGATAGGGCCGAGCAAAGCCTGTTCGGCGTTTCCCAAAAATATCTTAAAAAAAGTTTTATTCCGATTAACGACGTTTTAACCGACGCCTTTGACCGGATTGATGAACTTCATAAAGGTTCGGGCAAAATGCGCGGCGTGCCGACCGGCTTCACCGACTTGGATAATGTCTTAGCCGGTTTGCAGAAATCGGATTTAATTATTTTAGCCGCCCGGCCCTCCGTCGGTAAAACTACCTTAGCTTTGGATATCGCCAGAAATGTAGCCACTAAAACCAAAGAGTCAGTCGGCATTTTTAGCTTAGAAATGTCTAAAGAGCAGCTGGTTGACCGGCTCCTTTGTTCTGAGGCCGGTGTTGATTTATGGAAATTGAGAACCGGCCGGCTGTCAGACAAAGGTGAGGATAATGATTTTACCCGCATCGGTAATGCCATGGGTGTTTTATCTGAAGCCAAAATCTACATTGACGACTCCGCCAGTGCTAATGTAATGGAGATTAGAACCAAAGCCAGACGACTCCAGGCCGAACGTGGTCTGGGTTTAATCGTCCTTGACTATCTTCAGTTGATGGAAGGCCAAAACCGGGAAAACCGGGTTCAAGAAGTTTCGGAAATTTCGCGTAATCTCAAAGCGATTGCCCGGGAATTAAGCGTGCCGGTCTTAGCCTTGTCTCAGCTTTCCCGTTCGGTTGAATCTCGCGATACCCACATCCCACGCCTGGCGGACTTAAGGGAATCCGGCTCAATTGAGCAAGACGCTGACGTAGTTTTGTTTATTTACCGTGAAGCTCTTTATCAGCAAGATCTGCCGCCGGATCGGATCAACACCGCCGACATTTTTATCGCCAAACACCGCAACGGTCCAACCGGTAAAATCAAGCTTTTCTTTGACGAAAAAAATGTCACTTTCCGCAACCTGGAAAAGCAGCCTAGCGATAAAGAAGTAATTTTTTAAAATTTTATGTTCAATAAGCTAAAACAGTTTAAAGAGCTCAGAAGTCAAGCTCAAACCCTAAAAGAAATGCTGTCTTCGGAGCAAATAACGGTAGAGAATCAGGGGGTCAGGCTAGTGATGGACGGCAATCAAAAAATTATTTCCCTTAGCTTACCGGCCGAATTAAATAAAGAACAGCTGGAAAGACAGATTCCCGAACTTTTTGACCAGGCCTTAAAACAAGTCCAAAGATTAATGGTGCAAAAAATTCAAGCCAGCGGCATGAGCCTGCCCGGTATGAGCCAATGAAATCGGTTTCGGCGACGGGGTTTTTAGATCTCCGCCTGCCAACCAAAAGAGTGTCCTCTTTTATTATTAATTTGGCCTCATCCTCCTGGCCTAATAGGACGAGGTATTCGGCGAATGGCGCAATGAGAAATTATCCGCCTTCAATCCAAAAGTTAATCAACCAGTTTATCCAGTTGCCGGGTATTGGTCCAAAAACCGCCGAGCGACTGGTGTTTAGTTTACTTTACCAGCCGCAAAGTTTTTTGACTGAATTCGGCACCTCTCTCGCTCAACTTAAAGATAAGATACTCCGCTGCGGCCAGTGCCAAAATTTTTCGGAAACCGATCCTTGTGAAATTTGCGCTAACCCCCAAAGAAATAAAAAGGTTGTTTGTGTAGTCGGCCGGCCGCAAGACATGGTGGCCTTGGAAAAAATCGGCGAGTATGAGGGCGTTTACCATATTCTGGGCGGCGTCATTGATCCTTTGGAAGGCGTCACACCAGATAAATTAACAATCAAAGTTTTGCTGGAAAGAATTAAAGCCAATAACGTCTCCGAGATTATTCTGGGCCTGAACCCGGATATGCCAGGCGAGACTACTATGATTTACTTAACTAAACTCTTAAAGCAGCTGACGGGGCTAAAATTGACCCGTCTAGCTCGCGGCTTGCCCGTTGGCAGCGATTTGGAGTATGCCGACGAAGTGACTTTGTCTAGCGCCTTGAAAGGCCGGCGTGAACTCTAAAGTAATGAATATTTATCCGATTAATTTTAATAGCCGGAAATTAAAAATTCACGGCCGCGCCGGGGCCGATCAAAGCGTCATCGCTGAAATCTTCAAATATCGGGAATACCGCCGTGCCGAACAAATAATCAGTCAGGCAAAAAGTTTAATTCTAGACGTCGGCGCCCATATTGGCGCTTTTACTTTATACTGCAAAGCGATTAACCCAACGGTCAAAATTTTGGCGCTGGAGCCCGAACCTAAAAATTTTTTTATTTTGCAAAAAAATATTTCAACTAACCATGTGAAAGGTGCAACTGTCCTAGAAGCCGCTTTGGCCGATAAAACAACAACAGCAAAATTTTTAATCACGCCGGACAGCCATAACCATCGGCTTTGGCTTCAGGCTGATCAAACCAATAGTCCAGGCGATAAAAATTTTATTCAAGTCAAAACATTAAGTTTAGCTAAGCTTTGCCAAAAACACAAAATTCCGTCCATTGATCTAATGAAACTGGATATCGAAGGCGGCGAATATCAAATACTAAACGCCTT
The DNA here is from genome assembly GCA_001817345.1 of Candidatus Buchananbacteria bacterium RIFCSPHIGHO2_01_FULL_44_11. Taxonomy (GTDB): domain Bacteria; phylum Patescibacteriota; class Patescibacteriia; order Buchananbacterales; family UBA6539; genus 2-01-FULL-44-11. Next base: position 22,845 of record MHIE01000003.1, read on the forward strand.
ACGATCAGCGGACTACCAAAAGCTAAAAAATGTCATTCTCGAATACCACGACAGTAAAAGTCAAAATCACAAAACCATTGAAAACATTCTCCGGCAAAACGGTTTCAGCGTTGAAACTTTCCCCTCAAAATTTGATAACCAACTCGGATTTTTGCTGGCTCGCAACAAAAGACGATAGCCCTAAATCTTGACCCAGAAGCCTAATTGTTTTATAATTCCTAGTATTGAAGGGTAAATTAACCTAATAACCTCTATGAGCATGCTCGGCTTGGTTTCAACCAGAGAAGAATACGGTTTGCGACTGATTATCCAGTTGGCTAAAACTTATTATGATCACCAACCCGTTTCATTGGCGGAAATCGGTCAAAAAGAAAATCTCTCCGTTAAATACCTGGAGCAAATTATCATGCCTTTTCGCCAGGCCCATTGGCTCAAGAGTCAACGCGGCCGGACCGGCGGTTATGTTATGGTCAAAAATCCCAAAAAAGTTTCACTCAAAGACGTGGTAAAATTATTGGCCGCCGGTAATGATTTTTTAGTCCCTTGCCTGGACAGACACCGGGGTTGTCCCAATGGTTTGGAAAGACTTTGCTTATCTAGAAAAGCTTGGGGTAAAATTCAAAAAAATTTGGAAGATTCTTTGGTCAAAATAAACTTGGCTGAGTTGATCAAGCAGCCTAATTTTAGAATTCCGTGAAAAATTACCAATCAAAAATAACAAAAAAAATAAGGATTGGTCCAGATATTACCCTGGTTGAGACCGACAAGCCAAAAGGATTTAAATTTCAAGCTGGTCAATTTGTTAAATTGGCCCTACCTCAACTGGATAATCAGCCTGATAACGGTAATTGGCGCTGGCTTTCCTTAGCTTCGGCCCCCTACGAAAAAAAACTTTTGTATCTTTACCTGGAAGGGCCGTCAGATTTCAAAAAAAAATTAGAAGCCGGCCGGCCGGTGGCTATCAGCCAGCCGCTGGGTAACTTTCAGCCGCCTCAATCAGCCGACCAGCCAGTTGTTTTTTTGGCCGGCGGCGTGGGCATTGCCCCGATTCGCAGCATAATTTTACAAGCCATTCAAAAAAAAGATTCGCGGCCCATGTGGCTTTTTTATTCCAACAGTCAACCGGCAAGAACGGCTTTTTTGGCCGAATTTGAAAATTTAAAAAACCCCGCTTTCCATTTTGTGCCAACTATGTCTAAACCGGAAACGGCTAGTGACTGGTCCGGAGAAAAAGGCCGAATCAGCCTGCCGATGCTTAAAAGACACTTAGAGGATTATCAGCATTCAACTTATTTAGTGGTCGGTTCGCCAAATTTTGTCGGCGACATGGTTAAGATGTTAGAAAAAAGCGGCGTTAGCCAAATCAATATCCAAACAGAAAAATTCATTGGTTTATAAAAATATAGCCATGAAAATTCCAAGTAAAAAAGCGGGTGATTTCAGTCTGCCCATGCTGGGTTTAGGCACTTACGGCTTGGGCGGTAAAACCGAGCTGGATCCGAATAATGACGATCAAAACGATGTCGCTTTAATCAAAGAGGCGGTTGATTGCGGCCTGACCCACATTGATACCGCCGAAATTTATGCCCAGGGCCATTCGGAAGAAATTTTAGCCCAGGCGATAAAAAACATTGACCGGCAGAAACTTTTTATCACCAGCAAAGTTGTCAATTGGCATTTGGGTTACGACGATCTCGTCAACGCCGCCAAAAACAGTTTAAAAAGGCTTGGCCTAAAAAAACTCGACCTGTATTTGATCCATGCGCCCAATCCCGCCATTTCACTCAAAGAAACAATGTCAGCCATGGATTATCTTTTGGAAAATGAATTAATCGGCGCAATCGGTGTCAGTAACTTTACTACCACCTGGATCCAGGCGGCCCAAAACTACACTAAATATAAAATAGTTAATAACCAAATTCATTACAATTTAACCGCCAGAGCCTATGAAAAAAACGGTACCCTAGATTACTGTCAAAAAAATAACATTCTTATCACCGCCTATCGGCCAATCGGCAGGGGTATGGATCTAGATAACGCCTTGTTGAAAAATCTGGCGAAAAAATACAATAAAACGCCGGCTCAAGTGGCTTTAAACTGGGTCATCAATAAACCAAATGTTGTGGGCTTAGTCAAAACCGCCAGCCAAAAACACTTGGCGGAAAATTTAGGGGCGATTGGCTGGAGACTTTTGCCTGATGATGAAAAAAGCTTAGACCAAGATTTTCCTCAAGGTGAAACAATCAATCTTTATGAAAACCAAAAGCCTTATCACTAAAAAATTTACATCGCCTAACGCCATGAAAAAATTAGACATCCCGATTTTACTCGCCACCGGCCGACAGGGCAGATTCTCCGAAGCCGTAGCTCATTATGTCCTGGCTCAGGCCAAAGATTACGGTTTTGAAACTCAGCTAGTTGACGTCAGGGACTACAGCACTACGGTTACTATTCCACCCTGGGAAGAAAAGAAAGGTAAAAAAACCTGGTCAAAAATTATGGCTCAAGCCGATGGCCTGATTATTGTTTCTCCAGAATACAATCACGGCTACCCGGGTGAATTTAAAATCGTCTTTGATCAGCTGGAAAAAGAATACGCCAAAAAACCCGTGGCCGTGTGCGGGGTTTCTGACGGCCGGTTTGGCGGGGCCCGGCTGGTCGGGGTGATGCTGCCGATTCTCAGAACTCTGCAAATGGTCGCTTTAAAAAATTCCGTCCATTTTTCAACCGTAGACGAACTTTTTGACGAAGCGGGAAAAATTAAAGACCAGTCTTACCAAGGAAAATTGAAAAAAATGTTTGATGAATTAAACTGGTATGCCGCGGCCTTAAAAAAGGCTAGGGAAAAAGATCTATGAAACAAAAAGTTGTCATCATTGGTCACGGCGCCATCGGTGGCGCCATTAAGTCCCTATTGAAAATCAAACCCAACATCACTATCAACCTTTGGGATATTGACGGTCGCCGAGTCAAAAAAAAGTTACCTTTAATTAAAACTGTGCCCCAGGCCGATTTTCTGTTTTTATGTATTCCTTCTCGCTCAGTGCCGCCGGTTCTTGATACCATTGCCCCAATGATTAATAAAAAAACAGTGGTTATTGCCGTGGCTAAAGGCATTGAGAGGCAATCGAAAAAATTCATAGATCAATTCCTTGCTAGCCGATTGGGGCAAAAGCAGCCTATCGCTTTATTGTACGGCCCGATGCTAGCCACAGAACTTAAGCGCCATCAGGGTGGGGTTGGGGTAGTGGCTGCTAAAAAAATAACCACCGGCCGCAGGATAGGTGGACTGTTTAGCCAAACCACTCTGGCGACTGAATATTCAACCGATTTACGCGGAGTAGCGGTAGTCGGAGTTTTAAAAAATATTTACGCTCTCATTCTCGGAATTGCTGATGGGTTGAATTGGGGAAAAAATAAAAAAGGCTGGTTAATTACCCAATCGATCAGGGAAATGACAAGGCTGGTTAAAAAGTTGGGCGGAAAAGAGCAAACCGTCTTAGGCTTTGCCGGCTTAGGAGATTTAATCACGACCGGATTTAGCACTGACTCAAGAAACAGTCAAGTCGGCCGGCTGCTGGCCGAATCTCCCTATTGCCCGCTCAGCTGCGAGGGCTGCATTTCTTTACCGATTATCGTCAAATTGGCGGGTCGGGAAAGAAAAAAATTAATTTTACTTAAAGCGTTATTTGAAGTTTCTGAAAGTAAGCATCAAGCTAGCGTGGTCTTTAAAAAAGTTTTTAATCAGACCAATCACCAATAAACGGTAAAGTTTACCGGTTAATATTTTAATTATTAAACCAAAAAAATATGGCCCACCAACTACCAAAATTAAATTACCCTTACGACGCCCTGGAACCTTATATCGACGCTAAAACCATGGAGATTCATCACACCAAGCACCACCAGACTTACACCGACAAGATGAACGCGATTTTAGAAAAGTATCCCGATCTGGCCGATAAAGACCCGAAGGAAATCATGAAAGATCTGGATAACTCAAAACTGGTTGATAAAGATCGTCAGGCCTTTATCAACCACGGCGGCGGTTTTATTAATCACTCATTGTTCTGGGAAGTTATGGGGCCCAAAAAAGAGGTTGATCAAAACCTGGCGGCAGAGATTGAAAAAACATTTGGTTCGGTCGAAGCTTTTAAAGAGAAGTTTAGTGAGGTGGCTAAAAATCATTTTGGTAGCGGCTGGGCTTGGTTGGTTAAAGAAAAGACCGGCCAGCTCCAAATCTATTCAACCGCTAATCAAGAATCACCTTATCTGCAGGGCCATCAACCGATTATATGTCTAGATATTTGGGAGCACGCTTATTACCTTAAATACCAGAATCGCCGGGCTGAGTATATTGATAATTGGTGGCAAGTTCTAAAATTAATCTAGATCAAGCGTCCAAACATAAAATCTGCTTCATGGCAGATTTTATGTTTTTTTGCTACAATTAATAATAAGGAACCATTAAATAGGGGCTAATTGATTTAAGCTGATGAGAAACCAATCAATCTATAAAGACCTCGTCTTTAATGACGGCGAAGAGCTGCTAAAAATATTGAGACAATCTTTATGGCATTTTTTTCTCACCCTGCTGCCGGCGGCAGTGATTATCGTCATCTCCTTCTTTCTTCTTTTTCCTTTATTCTACTGGGGCAGTTACGGTCGTGCCTTATTTTTCTTTTTGTTATTTCTGGGGCTATTTATAATCATCAAAAGAACGGTTACCTGGTACTTTACCACCCTAATCATTACCAACCAAAGAATTATTGACATTGACCAAAAAAAATTATTCTCCAAAGTGGTTTCAGACATCAACTTAAACAAAGTCCAGGACGTCTTTTATTGGATTAAGGGGCTAAACCAGATAATTAGCCGAACCGGTAATATTCAAGTTACCCTTAATGACTCAAAAACAAAAATTGAGGTTAAAAATATTTCCCGTCCCCAAAAGATTCAACAGCTGATCTTGCAATTAAAAAATAACTACTTAAAAAACAGTCTAGAAACGGCGAAATTATCAGCTGACGAGCTGGTAAAGCTGGTAGAAAAGATTAAAATTGGAATCGGCGAGCAAAAATTTAGAGCCATCACAAAAGACGAGCTAGACGAAGACACGGATTAGCCAAAAAGATTGCCGACTGGGTAAATTTTTGGTATAATTTTATCAAGTCAAATGGCCAGTGAGAATGAAACAATATTGAAACAGGTGTTAAAAAGCAAGTTGACGTTACTCGGCGGCGTTATAATTTTGTCTTTTATCCTAATCAACTTAGCCCAAACCTGGAATCGCGGTAAGCAGATAAAATCGGAGATAATAACCCTGGAGGAACAAGCGCAAAACTTAAAAAAAGACAATCTAGAGCTCACTGAACTTATTAATTACCTTAATTCCGTCGCCTACATAGAAGAAAAAGCTAGAACCGATTTAGGTTTAAAAAAAGAAGGCGAAAAAATACTGATTATTCCCAAGACCGAAACGGAAAAAAATCTTAATCAAGAAGCGGGCTCGACCAAAAAGGAGCTGGCCGAATCAAGGTCCAATATTCAAAAGTGGTGGCAATATTTTTTCCACCCCAACGATTTAGAGTAAACATATGGCCGAAGAAAAAGAGAATTTAACCAACAGTAATCAAGAAAAGCAGGACATCACTAAACTGCGGCAAGCGGTTTTAAAATGGATTGATAATGAAAAACCGGTCGGTCCACGGCCGGTTCAAACAGTCGTCACTCCGCCAGAAAATGAAAAAACGGCAATACCAAAAGACATCTTAAATATCAGGATCAATAAAAAGAATAAACCAGCTGAAAACCCCAGACAATCTAAGGGCAAAAGAGGATTCTTAAAAACTTTCCTCCTTACTGCAATTTTTTTAATTGTAGTCGTTGCCGTCGGCTTGAGCCTAGCGATCTATAATTTTAAATCGACTAACAGTATAGTGCTGGCGGTCACTAAAGTTATCCCTTATCCGGTCGCCATCGTTAACTACCAATCACTGTCTTATTATGACTGGCAAAAGCAGGCGGCGACGCTGGCAAATTTTTACCAAAAAGAAAAATCTTTCAGCCCGGAGATAGTCACACCAAGCCTGGCGGAAACCCAGCAACATGTTTTAGACAGAATGATTGATCAAGTATTGCTGGAACAGCTGGCCAAAAAATATAATATCACCGTTACTCAAAAAGAAATTGATACCCAGACCGATTCTTTAATCCAAGAAGTTGGTGACCAAGAGGCGTTTGTCTCGCAACTAGAAAGCTTATATGGCTGGGATATCAACGATTTTCAAAAAGAGATCCTGATACCGTTGATGCTAAAAGAAAAACTAAAGGTGGCGATAACTTTAGATGACCGCATTAATCAACAAGCTAGGAGCAAGGCCGAAGCAGTGCTTGAAGAAGTTAGGGCTGCCAAAAAAACGTTTGCTGAATTGGCCGCTTTATACAGCGAAGACATCAGCGCTCAACAGGGTGGCGACTTGGGTTATTTTTCTCAAGGCCAAATGATGCCGGAATTCGAGGCGGCAGCTTTTAGCCTGCAGCCAGGCCAAGTCAGCGATTTAGTTAAAA
>MHIE01000003.1:29422-81421 GCA_001817345.1 Candidatus Buchananbacteria bacterium RIFCSPHIGHO2_01_FULL_44_11
GGTTACCACATCATTAAAGTTGAAGAATTGCTAACTGATGAAGAAAATCAGACAACCCAAGTTAGAGCCAGCCATATTTTAATCAGGGCTTTAGACTTGGAAACTTATTTGGAAGAATTAAAAAAAGAGTCGAATATTTGGCGACTCATAAAAATATAACCAACTAAGCTACTGTCCGACTGGCCTCAGCCACCTCTCGGGCTTGAACCGAGAACCTACGGTTTACGATACCGTTGCTCTACCAATTGAGCTAAGGTGGCAAGGTCAGGCGACCGCCGTCGTTATTCTGACCAAAAAAGTGGAAATTTTAGCAAACAGCAGGATACGGGAATCGAACCCGTCTCTCCACCTTGGGAAGGTGGCGTTAAACCGCTTAACTAATCCTGCCCAATTTAAATCCTCGCTGCTAGCAATTATATGATTAGATCATGAAATTGCGTCGCTTGGCTCAAATTAACACAAATGTTAATTTGACTCCTCGCTAGCAATTATAGATTATTAAAGATAAATTATCAAGCTTTGCCACAATGATTATTTTCAAAAACATTACAAAATTTTACCCTCCCGATACTTTTGCTTTAAAAAACGCCAGTCTCCACATTAAGCCAAAAGAATTCGTTTCGATTGTCGGCCGCAGCGGCACCGGAAAAACCACGATGGTCAAAATCATGACGGCTGAAGAATCACCAACCGAGGGTCGGGTAATTATCGGCGGCTGGGACATTACTGAAATTAGAATGAGCGAAGTGCCGGTGCTGCGGCGGCAAATCGGCGTAGTTTTTCAAGACTTTAAGCTACTAGGCAAAAAAACAGTTTTTGAAAATATCGCCTTTGCCCTTCAGACCTGCGGCACCAGCCGGCAAAGGATTATTGATATTGTTCCGCAAGTTTTAAAGATTGTTGGCTTGTCCGGCAAAGAAAATCGCTATCCAGTTCAGCTTTCCGGTGGTGAGCAGCAAAGAGTCGCCATTGCCCGATCACTGGTTCATCGGCCAAAAATTCTGATCGCCGATGAGCCGACCGGTAATTTGGACTCGATTAACTCCAAAGAAATTATTGACCTATTGGTTAAAATAAATGAATTCGGGACGACGGTATTATTGGTAACCCATAATCGAGAAATTGTCAACGCTTTAAATAAAAGAGTAATTACTCTAGATAACGGCAAAATTATCTCTGACCAAAAAAGAGGTAGGTACCTGCTATGAGTTTATCATCAATTTATCAAATCATTGTTTTTGCCGGCCAAAGTTTTTGGCGTAACTTTTGGTTATCAATTGTGACCATCACAATCATTGTTTTGGCTTTACTTTCCATTAATTGTTTGATTATTTTGAACGTCATTACTGACACGGCGGTCAACATTGTCAAAGAAAAAGTTGATGTCAGTGTCTATTTCCGGCCAGCCGCAACGGAAAACCAAGTTCTAGAAGTCCAAACCTATCTTTCTTCTTTAACCAAGGTTAAAGAGATTAGCTATATTTCCCAGCAACAAGCACTGCAAAATTTCAGACAAAAACATCAAAGTGATCCGGTCATTATTCAATCCCTCGAAGAACTTGATAAAAATCCGCTGGGCGCCACCCTAATCGTTAAAGCAAAAAACATTGAGGATTATCCAGAAATCCTTCAGGTGCTGAATAATTCCAAATATAACGAATTGATTTCGGATAAAAATTTTGATGATAACAAAATTTACATCGGCAAAATTAAAAAAGTGTCTGATAATATCAACTGGATCGGACTTTTGGCCTCAAGTATTTTTATCTTTATTGCGGTTTTAATTGTCTTTAACACTATTCGAGTCGCTATTTACACTCACCAAAAAGAGATAGCGATAATGAAATTGGTTGGCGCCGCCAACTGGTTTATTCGCAGTCCGTTTTTGGTTGAAAGTATTTTTTATGGTACTATTGCTTGGTTAATTGCCGTCGGCCTGATCTATCCGTTGCTTAATTTGCTGCAGCCGTTTTTGACCAATTTTTTCTTAACTGACAGCTTTAACATCATCAGTTACTTCAAAGATAATTTCTGGTCGCTTTTTGGCTTGGAATTATTACTGGTTGTTTTCCTGAATATTGTCAGCAGTAGCGTTGCCATCAGACGATACCTTAAAGTTTAATCCACCCTAGCCTAAAAATCATATTTTTGATTGAGTTGACAAATTATCAATTTTTGTCTAAATTGATTAATCGGCCCGAATCCCGCCTTGCCCTCGAGGATCGTCTAATGACAGGACCCCGCGCTAAAGTCCTAATGATATTGTCTAAATTCAGTGCTCGAAAACGCCTTCGGTTTACTTATCAAAATAATTTAATTCTTTCCAAAGACTTAGCGCGGGGCAGGCAGCGGTCGGAGCTTGTCCCGCACCAAAACTCGGGGATCGTCTAATGGTAGGACAGCGGCCTTTGGAGCCGTCAATCCTGGTTCGAATCCAGGTCCCCGAGTTTTGGTGCGGGGGGGCAGTCAATCCTGGTTCTCCGCCAACCTAAATTTTTTTGAGGGCGTGCGCCAGAGGCCAGTCAAAGGCGCTGGCAGGCACATCAGCCTCTGGCTGAGATCCGCCTTTGGTGGAGAATCCATGTCCCCGAGGTTAGTGAGGGATAACCGTTAAATTTAAAGTTTAACCAATATTTAAAGTGATATGGAAATTTTAAATCTCGTCTGGGATCAGTATCTATACATCCCGCTTTTTAATCTTCTAATTTGGCTCTACCTAAATTTTTCCTTTTTCAACTTGGGTATAGCCGTGATCATTTTAACGATTATTTTAAGAATCGTTCTTCTGCCCTTGTCTTACATGACTGAGAGGGCAAAAATTGTCCGCCAGCAGCTTGACGATAAAGTCGATGAGATAGCCATTGACTTTGCCAATGACCCGGTGAAAAAAAAGCTGGCGATCCGGCGGTACTTAAAAACCAAAAGAATCCATCCCTGGGCTAAAACGCTATCCTTGGTCATCCAGGGCCTGGTCTTAGTCTTACTTTATCAGGTCTTTGTCGGCGGCATTAACAGCCAGGCCAAGCTGCACCTGCTTTATGCCAGTATGGCCCGGCCGGATTTCATCAACACCAATTTTTTGTGGTTTGATATCAGTAAGACCAACCTACTTGCCGCCAGCATCGTTGCCGCCTACATCTTTGGCGAAATTTTAATTGAACAATTTGAGAAAAAAAATAAAGAAAAGCAAAATGCCACCCGGCGGGAGCTGTTTTACATCCTTTTTTTTCCAGCTGGTGTCTTCCTGACTCTGGCCTTGTTGCCGGCCGTTAAATCCATTTTCATTTTGACATCTTTGATGTTTTCAACTATAATATCATTAATAACCTTTTCTATCGTTCGGGCAAAAAAGATAGCTAAACCTCAGGGCGATAAAAAGATGAATCATTAATTATTCACTATTTTATATGGCAGAAGGCATAGATAAACTAATGTATTCGTTTGTTGTTGATGACGTCCTCAAAGGATTTTTTATCCATGTCCCGCCGGGTTATGTCGCCTGCGTCTACGATCTGGGTCGGGGAGTGCTAAAAAAAATCTATAAGCCGGGCCTGCATTTAAAGGTCCCTTTCTGGCAAAGAGCGACCTTGTTCAACACCCAGACCCTGGAATATAACATCAATAAAAAGTTTAACCCGGACAAGCCAGAACTGTTGGGTGATCTACCGATTACCGCCAACACCGAGGAAGGTAAAAAAATAGACATTGAAGGAACGATTTTATTACGCCTAGATTCAGAACAAATACCGGAAATTTGGCAAAGCATCGGCGAAAAATTTGTGGAAAAAATTATTCGGCCGACGATTCAAAGCCGAGTCCGGATGATTGCCGCTAAATATAATTTTGACGAAGTCAGTAAAACCAAAAGAAATGAAGTGGAAATAGACGCCAGAAAGGAACTGGAAAGAATTCTTTATCCTCGCGGTATTTTTGTTGAAAATGTCTTGTTAAGCGAAATTAACCTTAGCCACGTCAAATAGAAAATCAGGCTATTCTTGAGGGCAAAAAAGAATAGCTTTTTTGTTTCTAAATTTCCGGTTCTAACCCGCAGAATATCATACACAACCAGACTCTTGCCAAAACTAAAAACCCCTGTTAAACTAAGACCATCGTATTATATTAATTATGATTTCCGAGCGTAAAAAACTTAAAATCACCTTTCTTGTCATCGTCATTTTGGCCACCACCTCGACTTTTTTAGTGGCTTCAGAATTCCTGAGTAGCCAGGGGGTAAAAGTCCCTGGGTTTTTGAATAAGCCATTCAGCCTCGGGCTGGATCTTCAAGGTGGCTCTCACTTACTTTACCAAGCCGACTTAAGTCAAATTCCAGCCGAAGACCACCAAAGTTCAATTGACGGCGTTAGAGACGTGATTGAAAAAAGAGTCAATGCTTTTGGTATTGCCGAACCGGTAATTCAAACAACTAAAAGCGGGGAGAACTGGCGAGTGATTGTTGAACTAGCCGGAATTTTTAACGTTAATGACGCCATTAAAATGATCGGCGAAACTCCGCTCTTGGAATTCAAAGAGCCAAATCCCGATCCCCAAACAACCCTCACCGATGAACAAAAACAGCAACTGGCAACCTACAACCAGGAAGCGGAAACAAAGGCGGAAAACGTTTTAAAAGAAGTATTAAAGCCCGAGGCCGATTTTGCCACCCTGGCTAAAGAAAACAGCACCGATCCGGGCAGTAAGGACGCCGGCGGTGACTTGGGCTTTTGGCCGCGCGGTCAGCTCGTGCCGGAATTTGAAAAATCATGTTTTGATGAACTCAAGCCGGGTGAAATAACCCAAAATTTGGTTCAAAGTGATTTCGGCTATCACATTATCAAAAAAATAGAAGAACAAGGGGCAGGGGACAGTTACCAAGCCCATTGCGCCCATATTCTGATAGGTACAAAAGCTGAAGCCGATTTTATCACCGCCGATCAGCAATGGAGTTACACCGGCCTAACCGGTAAACAACTGAAAAAAGCGAGACTGGAATTTAATCCTAACACCCAGGAACCGATCGTCTCTCTTGAGTTCGACCAGGAAGGCAGCGATTTATTTGGCCAAATCACCACCAGAAACATCGGCAAACCAGTGGCGATATTTCTTGACGGCCAACCCATTAGCGTACCGACAGTTCAGGAAGCGATTACCGCCGGGCAAGCCGTCATCAGCGGCAATTTCAACATCCAGGAGGCTAAAACCTTGGTTCAACGGTTAAACGCCGGCGCTTTGCCAGTGCCGATTCAACTGATTTCTCAGGAGACCGTCGGCGCTTCCCTAGGCAATAAATCAATTCAAGACAGTCTGCGGGCCGGTTTATTTGGTTTATTAGCCGTAGCGTTATTCATGATTATCTATTACCGTTTGCCCGGAATCGTTTCAGTCTTTGCCTTGGTTATTTACGGTCTTTTAGTTTTAGCGATATTTAAAATAATCTCGGTAACTTTAACTCTGGCCGGGATTGCCGGTTTCATTCTATCTATCGGTATGGCCGTGGACGCCAATGTTTTAATTTTTGCCCGGCTGAAAGAAGAGCTAAAAAACGGAAAGATTCTCAGCCTGGCAATTAAAGACGGCTTTAAACGAGCCATGCCTTCAATTGTCGCCAGTAATGTTTCTTCTTTGATCACCTGTTTAATTTTAATGACTTTTTCAACCAGTATTGTTAAGGGTTTTGCCATCACCCTAAGTGTTGGCATATTGATATCGATGTTTTCCGCGGTATTTATTACTCGGGTTTTTCTGGAATTACTTCCAACCAATAAACTGGCGTCGCAGCTATGGCTTTTTGGCGTGAGAAAAAATAAAATGACGAATTAAATTTATGATTGCGATTATTAAAATTAGAAAAATCTGGTACACTTTTTCGGCACTGGCGTTTATTGCTGCTATTGTTGCTACTATTCTTTGGGGCTTAAATTTCGGCATTGATTTTACCGGCGGCGGGCTGATGGAAGTTTCTTTTACCGAGCAGCGGCCAACTCATCAAGCAGTGACTGATGCCCTGGTTTCAATCGGCTTGAATAACACGTCAATCCAGCCGGTCGGCGATCAAGGCCTGATTTTAAGGTTTAAAGACGTTGACGAAGAAACCCATCAAAAAATTCTCACGACGTTAGAAGAGGCTTTTGATAAAAACACAGACGGCAGTGATCGAGGCACTTTTGAAGAAAAAAAATTCTCCTCCATCGGACCAATCATGGGTCAGGAGTTAAAAACAAAAACCATCTGGGCTTTAATTCTGGCAAATATTGCCATTATTATTTACGTCGGCCTGGCCTTCAGAAAAGTATCCCGACCAGTGGCTTCTTGGAAATACGGCGTTATTGCCGTCATCGCTTTAATCCATGACGTTTTCATCACCGTTGGTTTTTTTGCCTTCTTCGGTCATTTTTACGGCATTGAAATTAATGCCCCATTTATTGCCGCTCTCTTGACGATCTTGGGCTTTTCAGTCCATGACACGATTGTCGTTTTTGACAGAACCAGAGAAAATTTAACCAAGCAGCACGGAGAAGACTTTGAGGCCATTGTCGAAAAAAGCGTTAATCAGACTATCACCCGGTCAATCAACACTTCCTTGACGGTGTTATTGACTCTTTTTTCCATTATGATTTTTGGCGGACCAACCATCAGGGATTTTGTTCTGGCCCTAATCATCGGCGTCACTTTCGGCACCTACTCATCCATCTTTGTCGCCAGCCCGCTTTTGGTTACCTGGGAAAGATTCAGCGCCAAAAAATCATAGCTTAAAAATTCAAAGTTAGGGGAAGAATAATTAGTTTACAGCTGACTAATTTTTTATTATACCTTAAACGACTTGACTAGTTTTGAATTTTATGCTATATTTAAAAAAGTAAGAATGACTTAAGCTAAAAATAGCTTATTTTAGCAAAATTTAAATCATGATATGGCTAACCAAAATTCAATTTTAGACAAAATAATTCAAAGTAAGCAAATGGAAGAAGCGACTCAGTTCAATCCAACCGAGGTAGTTTCTAATCTTCTGAGAAACCTCTCAACAAAAGAAAGGGAGATTATCACCAAGCGCTTTGGCCTTTTTGGCAAACCAAAAGAAACTCTGGAACAAATTGGCAAGCAATACCAGATTACCCGGGAAAGAATCAGGCAAATTGAGGTCGGAACAATCAGAAAAATCAAAGAATTTCCGGAATTTTCAATCCAGATTGAGCCAACCGAGCACAACGTTATGCATCTACTGGAAAATTACGGCGGGTTTATGGAAGAAAACCACCTGATTGACGAACTTTTGACCTACCCAGATCCTAACCCGATTAACCGTCAGGCTTCATTGTTTATTCTCGCTAACCTGCTGAATGACAAGTTGGAAAGGATTAAGTCAGACAACGAAGTTTTAATGGGCTGGAAATTGCCGGCCATCTCTCTTGATACCGTCAGACAAGCAATCAACGAGTTGGTGAGAATAATTGAGGAACAAAATAAATTGCTGCCGACAGAAAAAATAATCAGCGAGTTTAAGCAAAAAGATTTTTTCCAAAAAAATCAAGAACAAATCGTCAGCGTTAAGCTGGGCACTAGCCAAGGCAACCTAACCGACGAGGAAATTGATAAAATCGTCTTCTCCTTTTTGAAAATCAGTTACCATATCAATCAAAACATCCTGGGCGAATGGGGTTTGTCTCATTGGCAAACAGTTTCGCCAAAAAGAATGAGCGATAAGGCCTACTTAGTCTTGCGAAAAACCGGTAAACCGCTGCATTTCACCGAGATTACCGACTTAATCAATCAAACTCAGTTTGACAAAAAAATGGCTTACCCGGCCACCATCCACAATGAATTAATTTTAGACGATCGCTACGTTTTAGTCGGTCGCGGCATCTATGGCCTGCAAGAGTGGGGTTACAAGACCGGCACGGTCATTGACGTTATCATTGACATCTTAAAAAGTTCAGATCAACCGCTGAGTAAAGAAGAAATCGTTAAAAAAGTGCTGGAACAAAGAATTGTCAGAAAAAGTACGATTTATTTGGCTCTGACCAACAAAGAAAAAATTAAAAAGCTACCGGACGGTAAATATACCCTGAATCAATAAATCCGATTCGACTCTTAACTCCGGCGGCCGATTTTGGCCGTTTGCGAAAAAAATAAAAATAAAAGATTTCTATGGAGATTGTTATTGATTTCCCTAATTTAAACTCAAACCCACTGGTACTGATGTGGTGGTTTTTTAGAACTATCGGCTGGATTATTCCGGTCTTTTTCTTTGTTTTGGTATTAATTTTTGGCTGGCAGAGCTATATTCGCAACCACTACCGAACCAAAAGAAAATATATTTTGCTGGCTATTGATGTACCTAAAGACAATGAGCAAACCCCCAAGGCCGCCGAAAATATTTTTAACCATTTAGCTGGCGCCCATCAGCCGCTGGAATTCCATGACAAATGGTGGACCGGAGAAATACCCAACAGCTTTTCTTTGGAGATTGTCAGCTTAGGCGGGTATATCCAGTTTATAGTCCACTTAGTGGAAGAATACCGAGATATGGTTGAAGCGATGATTTACGCCCAATACCCGGACGCAGAAATTACCGAGGTGGAAGATTACACAAAAAAATGGAACATCAAATTTCCCAACGAAGAATATAAATTCTGGGGTACGGAACTAAAGCTGAGGGCAAGCGAATTTTACCCAATTAGAACCTACACTGAGTTTGAAGACAAAGTTTCCAAAGAAGCTTACAAAGATTCAATGGCAGCGATGCTAGAATCAATGACTAGAATCGGTCCCGGCGAAGAAATTTGGGTCCAGTTAGTCATTACACCGGCCGACAATGATTGGTATGAAGGCAGTGAATCTGTTATTGATAAAATTATTGGCGCCAAAGGCAAAGAGAAGCATAGTTTATTCAAATCAGCCGCTGATTTTGTCGGTTATGTCGCTAATTCAGTGATTAGCACCACCGAAGCCAGCAGTAACCACGGCGGCGAAACGCCAAATCAGATGCTTTATCTGACACCTGGAAAGAAAGATGTGGTCGCGGCAATCGAAAAAAAAACCAGCAAGGTTGGCTACCACACAAAAATCAGGCTGGTTTATATTGCCGAAAAAGACAAATATAAAAAACGTATTCCTCACGGTGTTTATGGGGCATTTAAGCAGTTTAATACTTACGACCTAAACTCAATCAAGCCGGATTCTAAAACTTTAACCGGCGGGGTTGTCTTTTTTAAAAAAACCCGGCTGACCTGGCGGAGTAATAAAATGCTTTATCGCTATAAAAGCCGGGGTCACTGGTTGGAGCCGGGCTATTACGGTAAAGTGTTTAATACCGAAGAGCTAGCCACTCTTTATCATTTTCCAGTGTCGGCGTCAGTCAAAACGCCGTCAGTTCAAAGAACTGAAAGCAAAAAATCTCAGCCACCAATCTCTCTACCGACCGAGGAGTTTCGGGTTGAGCCAGTAGATCAGTTTGAATTAAACACGGCCTCTGCCGCGCCACCCGAAGATCTTCCCACTTAACCAAACCAAAAACAAAAATGCCTGAAGAAAAAGAAAATTTGACGGCCAATCCGCCCAAAAAAAATGACATCGTTTTTTTAGCCGAAACCAATTTTCGCAATAAAAAAACGAAGTTTGGCATTAAAAGTGACGACCGGCGTCGCCACACTTATTTGATTGGTAAAACCGGCATGGGCAAATCAACGGTGATGGAAAACATGATTATCCAGGATATTCGCAACGGTAACGGCGTCGCTCTGGTTGACCCTCACGGTGACTTCGCCGAAAATATACTAGATTTTGTCCCATCCAATCGGGTCAATGACGTTGTTTATTTGAACCCGGCCGACTTTGAATATCCCATTGCCTTTAACGTCATGGAGTCGGTCTCTCAAGAACACAAACACCTAATTGCCTCGGGCTTAGTGGGCGTTTTTAAAAAACTCTGGGCTGATTCCTGGGGCCCAAGATTGGAATATGTTTTACGTAACACTATTTTAGCCCTACTGGATTACCCTGGCAGTACGTTACTGGGCGTCATGCGAGTTTTGGTGGATAAAAGCTACCGGGCCAAAGTCGTAGAAAAAATTAAAGATCCGGTGGTTAAATCGTTTTGGGTTGAAGAGTATTCTAAATATCCGCAACAGTTTCAAGCCGAAGCCATTGCGCCAATTCAAAACAAAGTCGGCCAATTCCTGTCAACGGCATTGATCAGAAATATTGTCGGCCAGGTCAAGTCGACGATAGACTTGCGGGATATAATGGATAACCAAAAAATATTAATCATGAACCTGTCCAAGGGTCGAATCGGTGAAGATTCTTCGGCTCTCCTGGGAGCGATGATGATCACTAAAATTCAATTGGCCGCCATGAGCCGAATTGATACGCCGGAAGAAAAACGAAAAGATTTTTATCTATATGTTGATGAATTTCAAAATTTTGCCACCGAATCTTTTGCTAATATTTTGTCTGAAGCGCGTAAATACCGCCTGGATTTAATTATCGGCCATCAATATATTGAGCAGCTGGATGAAACTGTCCAGCCGGCGGTTTTCGGCAACGTTGGTACTATTATGTGTTTTAGGGTCGGTGCGACCGATGCGGAATTTTTGGCCAAAGAATTTGCCCCTTACTTCACCGAAGAAGACTTGGTCAATTTGGCTAAATATAACATTTACATGAAGCTGATGATTAACGGCGTTGCTTCAAATCCATTTTCCGCCACCACTCTACCGCCTTTGAGCACGGCCGACCATCAAACCAGCAATAAAGAAAAAATCATTAAAGTCTCAAGGGAACGTTACAGCAAGCCCCGAGAAGTTGTTGAAGATAAGATCACCCGCTGGAGCGGCGTGGAAATCAATAAAGCCGGAACCACTGAAAGTCCCAGTCAGCTGGTAAGCAGCAGCGATAGAAAATCAAAACCAAGAAAGGGATCGGGCAGTGATGACAGAAAAAAGAATGTCTACACGGCTAATTGCTACGAATGCGGCAAACCGACGGAAGTCACCTTTAAACCAGACGGGGTTAGGCCTATATACTGCCAAAGTTGCTTTCAAAAAATCAAAGAAAATCTGATTAGAGGCAAAATAGTGGAAGCAGAGCCGGAAGCAATTAATGAGCCGGAAATCAGCTTAAGCGAAGCCTTGACCAAAAAACCAGTCACCTTTGGCCAGGAGCTAAAAAAACAAGATCAAGATAGCGAAAACCGAAGGCCCCTTAGCCCGACACCCCAACCCAGAGCTTTAAACAGTGAAAATCTTCAAGAAAATACCACCAACGCGAGCAATAATCAACAAAACAGGGGAGAGGGCCAAAAAATCGGCGGGCTTAAAGATTTAAGCCCGGGCGAAGTGGTAAAATTTTAGCTTTTGACATTCCGGCCGGCCTTGGGTAAAATGGAGGCTGGATTATTTTTTTTATTTTATGTAATGAAATCCAAACTTTTGCGTCTATTTTAGTGAAAGGTTCAAAATTAATCTTTATTTTTTAAGGTAAATTATGAAAATAGCAATTATTGGTACCGGTTACGTCGGCTTAACTACCGGGGTCTGCTTGGCCGATTTAGGACACCAGGTCGTCTGCATTGATCACAATCCAGACAAAGTGGCGAGACTAAAACAGGGGATATCGCCGATTTTTGAACCGGGAATTGAAGATTTAATTAAAAAAAATCTGAACAAAAATTTAGCCTTTGAAGTGGAAATTGCTCCGGCAGTAAAAAACTCCGAAGTAATTTTTATTTGCGTTAACACGCCGCCTAAACCCAATGGCCAGGCTGATTTAAAATATATTGAAAAAGCAGCTAGGGAAATCGCCCAATTTATGAACAGCGATTATAAAGTCATTGTTGACAAAAGTACGGTGCCGGTCAGGACCGCGGAAAAAGTCAAAGAAACGATTATGGCTTATGCGACCGAAAAAACGAAATTTGACGTCGTCTCTAACCCGGAATTTCTTCGAGAAGGCAGCGCCATTAAAGACACCTTAAACCCCGATCGGATTGTCATTGGCGTAGACAGTGACCAAGCCAAAGAAAAAATGCTAGAGGTATATAAACCCTTGATTGAAAAAGAAAATTCCATCGTTAAAATCGTTTCAGTTCGCAGTGCCGAACTGATCAAGCATGGCGCCAACACCTTCCTGGCGACCAAAATTTCTTTTGCTAACCTCATGGCCGAAACCTGCGAAGCCGCCGGCGCTGACGCCCTGGAAGTTCTGGAAGCAATCGGTCTGGACAAAAGAATCGGCCACCAATTTCTTAGCCCAGGCATTGGTTTTGGCGGTTCTTGCTTTCCCAAAGACATTGCCGCCTACAAAAAAACGCTGGAAATTCTGGGCATCGACTACTCTTTTGTCAGCGCCGTTGAAGAAATCAACCGTCGCGCCCAGGAAAATTTTCTCCATAAAATCGAAAAAGAACTGTGGGTTTTAGACGGCAAACAAATCGGAATCTTAGGCCTGGCCTTCAAGCCCAATACCGACGACATCCGCAATGCCCCAGCTCTAAAAATTATTGAAAAACTGAAAAATGACGGCGCCAAAATTAAAGTCTATGATCCTCAAGCCATGGCAAACGTTAAAAAACTTTTTTCAGACATTGAATATTGTGACAACCCATATCTGGCCGCCCAAGACGCCGAAGCGTTACTGATTTGCACTGAGTGGGACGAGTTTAAGAATTTAGATTTAGCAAAAATCAAAAAAATAATGTTAACACCAGTTATTTTTGACGGCCGGAACATTTTTAACCCCCAGACAGTCAGAGACATGGGATTCAAGTACTCCGGCATTGGCCGACCCTAGCTTCCGGAAGATCAAGTAAAATCTATGGATTAGACCCGAACGTTCAACTCGGGTCTAATTTTTTCACTAAATCACCTAGGCTAAATTGATATCAAGCGGCTGACTTGACAGCCTAAAAATTTATGCTACAATCAAGTTAGCACTCTCAGTACTAGAGTGCTAACTCCGTTAAAAACCCAAACAAAATAAATTTTAGACGATCTGACTGCCACAATAAAGGGTACCCACCGCAGAGCTTGCTCTATGAGTGGTCCCCGTTAGAGTTGACGGCGCAACAGTAATGGTGGAATTTATTAAACTCTAACGGGGCTCACTCGATCCGCCTTAGGCGGATACTCGCTCCGTTCGGCAATAAATAATTTTCTCTGATATAATGTATCTAGTCGGCTAATTGGTTTCTAACGGGGCTAATTAAACCCACAAAATATGAACCCACAAAAACTCACTCTTAAAGCCCAGGAGGCACTCCAAAAATCTTTGGAAATTGCCGCGGAAAGGGGTCAGCCAGAAATCACCCTAACCCATCTGCTCTCGGCCCTCCTGGAGCAGGCGGAGGGAATTATTCCGGCGGTTTTTAAAAAATTGGAAATTGATTTAAACCAGCTGGAAAAACAACTCTCAGTTAGGCTGGATAAATTGCCTCAGGTCAGCGGCGGCGGGCTGGCCCAACAAATCATGAACCCGGAATTCCAAAAGGTTTTATTCCAGGCGGAAAAAGAAGCAAAAAAAATCCATGATGAATATATCAGCACGGAGCATTTTTTGCTGGCACTAATTGAAGTACCCTCGGAAATGGCAAGCCTACTTGAATCGCTAGGCATTAACTACGACAACGTCTTAAAAGTCCTTCAGGAAACCCGCGGCAGCCACCTGATCACCGATCCGGAACCGGAGAGTAAATACCAAGCTTTAGCTAAATACGGCATCAACCTGACTCAAGCGGCTAAAGACGGCAAACTGGACCCGATTATCGGCCGCGACCAGGAAATCAGACGCATTATGCAGGTACTGTCGCGCCGAACCAAAAATAATCCCGTTTTAATCGGCGAACCCGGCACGGGTAAAACCGCTGTGGCTGAAGGTTTGGCTCAAAGAATCACTAGCGGGGATGTGCCGGAAAGCCTTAAAGGTAAAGAAGTAATTGCCTTAGATATTGGCAGCTTAGTAGCCGGAACAAAATTCCGCGGTGAATTTGAAGACCGACTCAAAGCGGTGCTCAAAGAAATTGAAGCGGCCGCCGGCCGAGTAATTCTGTTTATTGATGAACTCCATTTGGTAGTCGGCGCCGGCGGCGCTGAAGGCGCGGTAGACGCAGCCAATATGCTCAAACCGGCCTTAGCTCGGGGTACGCTTCATGCTATTGGCGCTACCACCCTTAAAGAATACCAAAAGTACATTGAAAAAGACGCTGCCTTAGAACGACGGTTCCAACCGGTCTATGTTGGCGAGCCAAGCATTGAAGACACGATTGCCATCCTTCGTGGAATTAAAGAAAAGTACGAGATCCATCACGGCGTAAAAATTACCGATTCGGCGATTTTAGCGGCCGCTAACTTATCCTCACGCTACATTACCGACCGCTTTTTGCCGGATAAAGCGATTGACCTGATTGACGAAGCTAGTTCCGCCTTACGAATGGAAATTGATTCAATGCCAGAGGATTTAGATATCTTAAAAAGAAAAATTACCCAACTCGAGATTGAAAAGCAAGCCTTAAAAAAAGAAAAAAACAAAACCAGCCTGGAAAAACTCAAGCAGCTGGAAAAACAGCTGGCCGACTTTAAAGAAAAAAGCAATCAAATAGAAATCCAGTGGCGCAATGAAAAAGATTTGATCAAAAAAATCCAGGATTACAAAAACCAAATCGATCAACTGAAGATCGAGTCCGAGAAGCTGGAAAGAAAAAGCGAACTGGAAAAAGTGGCGGAAATAAAATACGGCAGAATTCCGGAACTAGAAAAAGCCGTTAAAGAAACCGCCAAAAAACTGGCGACGGTCCAAAAAAATAAAAAAATATTGAAAGAAGAAATCAACGAAGAGGATATTGCCGCCGTAGTTTCTCGCTGGACCAGGATTCCGGTGACTAAAATGTTAGGCAGTGAAATCGAAAAATTAGCCCACCTAGAAGATGAATTGAACAAAAGAGTGGTCGGCCAAGACAAAGCTTTGAAGTCAATTGCCAACGCCGTCCGGCGCTCCCGGGCCGGCATTGCTGAAACCGATAAGCCAATCGGATCATTTCTTTTTTTGGGGCCAACCGGCGTAGGCAAAACCGAAACCGCCAAGGCTCTGGCCGAAAACATGTTTAATGACCAAAAAGCGCTGGTCCGACTGGATATGTCCGAATACATGGAAAAGCACAGCGTTTCAAAAATCATGGGCTCACCGCCCGGTTATATTGGCTACGAAGAAGGCGGACAGCTGACCGAAATCATCCGTCGCCGGCCTTATTCGGTAATTTTATTCGATGAAATAGAAAAGGCCCATCCTGACGTCTATAACATTTTACTCCAAATTTTAGACGATGGTCGGCTGACTGACGCCAAGGGTCGGGTGGTAAACTTTAAAAATGCCATCATTATTATGACCTCCAACTTAGGCAGCGAGGTAATTAAAGAATACTCACTGGGCTTCACCGACCAAAAAAGGCAGGAGACAATTGACCAAAAAGAGATGACTGAACGGATCACCACGATTCTTAATCAATCATTCAGACCGGAATTTTTGAATCGGATTGACGAAATTATCGTCTTTTCCGCTCTGCAAAAAGAAGAAATAAAACAAATTGTTAATCTCCAGCTGACAACCGTCAAACAAAGATTGGGTGAAAAAAATATTCAGATTCAATTCACCGATCGCCTGAAGGATTTTTTGGCCGAAAAGGGTTTTGACCCAATTTACGGCGCCCGGCCCCTGAAACGGCTGATTCAAAACCAGGTTTTGGATCAATTGGCCATGAAAATTATTGAGGGCAAAATCAAAGAAGATAAAAAAGTAACAATTGACGTGAACAAAGAAAAGGTGATAATCAATTAAAGCCAATAAAAAAGTAGAGAGTCCCAACTGGTCGTCTCTACTTTTTTATGGTTGTTTTAATTACATTGCGTTATCATCGCCGCCTTCGTCGCCGGCAGCTTCTTCTTCGCCTTCGCTTTCTCCACCAACTTCTTCTACGTCTTCGTCATCGTCAGTTGGTTTAGACATCGCGTCATCATCTTGAAAAATCATGTTGATTTCTCCTCTGATTCTGGCTAAATAAGCTTAAAAAACTTTAATCGTCCCTTAAGCAGCTAGCCAAAATTAATTATTAATTATAAATCAAATACATCATAGCAGGCGGAGATATCAGTGTCAAGGCGGGTTGTGGACTTTTTGTTGACTCTTTCCCTGAATCCGAATAATATACTATGATAAAAATATGGCTAAGACTATTGGAAAGAAAACTAGGGTCTGCATTGCCATGTCCGGCGGGGTTGACTCCTCGGTCGCGGCCGCTTTGCTCAAAAGCCAGGGCTATGACTGCATTGGCGCCTTTTTTATTACCTGGACCAAGGACGCCAAAGGTCTAACTAAGTGTCCCTGGGAACAAGACGTTTTTGACGCCCGGCGCGTTTGTGCTAAATTAGACATCCCGCTTTACGTCTTTAATTTTGAAAAAGATTATAAAAAAAGAGTGGTTGATTATCTTTTTGCGGAATATCGCCAGGGCCGCACGCCCAATCCAGACATTATGTGTAATAAAGAAATTAAATTTAAGCTTTTTTTAAACAAAGCTAAAGAGATTGGCGCTGATTTTATTGCCACCGGCCATTATGCTCAGATTAAAAAAAATCAAGGCGGCTATGATCTAGTTAAAGGCAAAGATAAAAATAAAGACCAATCGTATTTTTTGTATACCTTAAATCAAAATCAGCTGAAGCATACTTTATTTCCGATCGGCCACCTGATAAAACCCCAGGTCCGCCAGCTGGCCAAAAAATTCCGCCTGCCCAACTGGAACAAAAAGGACAGCCAAGGCATTTGTTTTCTGGGGAAGGTCAAACTGACGGATTTTCTCAAAACAAAGATACCGGTTAAAATCGGCAAAATTGTTGATACCCAAGGCAAGGTGCTGGGCCAGCACCAGGGCACGGCTTTTTACACCATTGGCCAGCGCCACGGCCTTAATGTCGGCGGGCTAAACGCGCCGTATTATGTGGTTAAAAAAATTAGAAAAACCAACACTCTAGTCGTCGGTTTAGACCGGACTAAAGAGTTATTCGCCAAAACTTTGACTGTCGGTAGTCTCAGTTGGGTTAATCAAGCGCCAAAAATTCCTGGTAATTACCAAGCGAAAATCCGTTACCGCCAGCCGGACCAGAAAGTGAGGATTGCGGCTAAAACCAAAAAAGAAATTAAAGCCGTATTCCCAAAGCCGCAAAGAGCAGCGGCCCTGGGGCAATCGGTGGTTTTTTACTCCGGCAAAAAGGTTTTGGGTGGGGGCATCATTAATAAAATAAATTGACATCATTAATAAAATCCGCTAGGATAACGAGGCTTTCAAGTAAAGCTAAATGTCAGTTGAATTGATTCTGAAAGGAGAATCTAACATGAGCACTAATGATGCTCGACTGCCTGGCGATCCTGGCCAAAGGCTCAACGAAAGACAGACCATACACCTGGTCACCGCCCTGCCCTGGGGTAGCGGCGGCCGGGAAGCCTGGATCAAAGCCCACCCGGATAAACCGGTGCCCAACACGGTCGGCGAAAAGTCGACGTAACCAAACCGACAGCAAAAAACCAAGATGATCTTTCCAAAGACCGGTGCCTGGAAAACCAGGTACTTTTTTTCTTGCAAAAAATTGCATTTTTGTTATAATACGACGTATGATAACCGCTAAAGAGCTTAAAGAAAAGTATCTGGAATTTTTCAGAAAAAGGGGACACACAATTGTCGCCTCCGCTTCTTTGATTCCGGAGAATGATCCAACTGTGCTTTTTACCACCGCTGGCATGCATCCATTGGTGCCATACCTGACCGGTCAAAAACACCCCGGCGGTAAAAGACTGGCCGATGTCCAAAAATGCATCCGAACCGGCGATATTGACCAAGTCGGTGATTCGGTTCACCTGACATTTTTTGAAATGCTGGGCAACTGGTCGCTAGGGGATTATTGGAAAAAAGAAGCCATTGTTTGGAGTTTTGAATTCCTGAATCAGGAATTGGGCATACCGGTTGATAAACTGGCGGTTTCTTGTTTTGCCGGCGACAAAGCCGTGCCAAAAGACGACGAATCCGCTCAAATTTGGCAAAGCGTCGGTTTGCCGAAAGAAAAAATATTTTTTTACGGCCGAGATCAAAACTGGTGGGGACCAGCCGGCCAAACCGGCCCCTGCGGCCCAGATACGGAAATGTACTACGACACTGGTAAACCTGAGTGCGCTAACTGTAAAGCTAATGGTCCAGCCTGCGACTGCCATAAATATGTCGAGATCTGGAACGACGTGTTTATGCAATACAACAAAACGGCTGATGGCCGCTACGAAGAACTCAGCCAAAAAAACGTTGACACCGGTATGGGCGTGGAACGAACCGTAGCCGTCTTGAATGGTCAGGCTAGCGTCTTTGAGATTGAAAGCTTTCAACCGATAGTAAATAAAATATTAGAGCTGGCCAAATCCGATAACGAGCGATCGGTCCGGATTATTGCCGACCATCTGCGGGCCGCCACATTCATTTTGGGTGATGAAAGGGGAATCGTGCCTTCCAATGTCGAACAGGGTTATGTCCTACGCCGGCTGATTCGCCGCGCTATCCGCTACGGCAAAGAACTCGGTATTACCGATATGTTTACTGCCAAAGTTGCTGAGACGATAATTTCTCAGATGAGTAATGATTATCCCGAGCTGCAACAGAATAAAGACTTTATTTTTGAACAATTAATCCAGGAGGAGGAAAAATTTAAAATCGCCATTGAAGAAGGGCTAAAGGCGGCCGAAAAAATATTTGCATCGAAAAAACCTATCGATCGCGATAAGTTTGTAAAAGTCATGCAGCATGAAGGCAAAAAGCGGATTATTCACAGCATCTTCGAAAATAAAAGACAGAATTTACCGTACGACCTTAAAGAATTCGGCATTACTAAAGATGAATTTGATAATGCGTCACTTTCCGGCGAAGAAGCTTTCTACTTATATCAGTCGTTTGGGCTACCAATAGAAATGATTTTGGAGTTGGCCCGTGAAAAAAACATATTTATGTCAAAAACTGTTTTTGAGAATGAAGCTTTAAAGCATCAAGAGCTGTCTCGAAGCTCTACCACTGGCAAATTCAAAGGCGGACTGGCTGACCACTCCGAAGCGACCACCAGGCTGCACACAGCTAACCACCTCACTTTAGCCGCCTTGCGCCAGATTTTGGGCGATCACGTCTTTCAGAAGGGTTCAAACATTACGGCCGAACGGCTGCGCTTTGATTTTTCTCACCCCGAAAAAATGACGCCGGAGCAAATCAAAAAAGTTGAAGCTATTGTCAATGAGCAAATTCAAAAGGCTTTACCAGTCTCTTGGGTGGAAATGCCTTTGGAAAAAGCCAAGGAGCTAAAGGCGATGGGCGTTTTTGAATCAAAATACGGCCAGATGGTCAAAGTTTACACTATTGGCGACCCCAATCAGCCATTTTCCAGGGAAATTTGCGGCGGACCCCACGTCCAAAACACCAAAGAACTGGGCCATTTCCAAATCAGCAAAGAGGAGGCGAGCAGCGCCGGCGTCAGGCGAATTAAAGCGGTTTTGGTCTAAATTATTGGTTTATCCTGGATTTCAAAA
This sequence comes from Candidatus Buchananbacteria bacterium RIFCSPHIGHO2_01_FULL_44_11, assembly GCA_001817345.1. Taxonomy (GTDB): domain Bacteria; phylum Patescibacteriota; class Patescibacteriia; order Buchananbacterales; family UBA6539; genus 2-01-FULL-44-11. Next base: position 49,013 of record MHIE01000003.1, read on the forward strand.
ACCGCTCTTGACATTATCCACAGTATTATGTAATATAGGTATTGACTATTTACAATAAAAAAACTAAGATATTCTACAGTTGTTAAAAGTAAAAAATAAAACATTTAAGCCATTTTAAATGAAATTCTAGCAAGGCTTGCTTGCTCAGAATTTTATTTTTTCTCAATATCGTTAGGTTATGGCCCAAAACAAAAATACCTCTCCCAGCAAAGAATTCATCGAAATCGATGGTGAGGTGACAGAACTATTACCCGCCGCCAGTTTCAAAATCAAATTGGAAAATGGCCACGAAATCCTCGCCCATTTGTCCGGCCGAATGAGAATGAACCAGATCAGAATTTTGCCTGGCGACAAAGTTAAAGTCCAAATGACCCCTTATGATTTAACCAAAGGGAGAATCACTTATCGTTATTAAAATATGAAAGTTAGAGCTTCGGTAAAAAAAATGTGCGCCAACTGTAAAGTCGTCCGCCGCAAAAAACGAGTTTATATCATTTGTAAAAATCCTAAGCATCATCAAAGACAGGGATAATAATTTGTATTGAGTAAAACATTTATGGCTAGAATCGCTGGCATCAACTTACCAAAAGATAAAAGAGTGGAGATTGGTCTAACCTATATTTTTGGTATTGGTCGCCACTTGTCCGATCAAATTTTAAAACAAGTCCAGATCGACAAAAATAAAAAGGTTCAAGATTTAGACGATCAGGAAGTCAGCCGACTTCGGGAAATTATTGAAAAAAATTATAAGGTTGAAGGAGAGTTAAAAAGAGAGGTCTTGCTGAATATTAAAAGATTAAAAGAAATCGGTTCTTACCGCGGCTCTAGGCACGCGAAGAATTTACCAGTCAGAGGCCAAAGAACCAAAACCAACAGCCGAACCGTCAGGGGTAACGTCCGCAAAACCATGGGTTCCGGCCGCAAACCGACTGCCCAAAAAACCTAAGCCGACTAATCAATAATTTAATTATGGCCGAACCAATTACTCAAAATCCAACCATCGCAAAAGTCGCCGAAACAAAAGAAGCGACTGCCGTGGCGTCAGAAAAACCCAAAGCCGCCACTACCGGCAAAAAAAATAAAGTTAGAAGGCAGGTAGCGCTTGGTAACGCTTATGTTCAAGCGACTTATAATAACACCATCATTTCTTTTACCGATGTCAACGGCGACACGCTCACTCAATGTTCAGCCGGACAAGCTGGTTTCAAAGGGCCAAAGAAATCAACGCCTTACGCCGCTGGCGTGATTGTTAAAAATGCCGCGGAAAAAGCCAAGGCCTGGGGCTTAAGAGAAGTCAGTGTTTTTGTTAAAGGTGTGGGTTCGGGCCGAGAAGCGGCAATTCGCGCTATTAGTGCCAACGGCATTAACGTCATCGGCATTAAGGATATCACCCCGATTCCTCACAACGGTTGCCGCGCACGTAAACCGCGACGTGTCTAAATTACTTAATGATTTATGAAAAAATATACAGCTAAAAATTACCGCCGTCTAGGTCTTAGACGAACCGACTCGCCCAAGGATCCGACTGCTCGCCGGAATTATCCGCCCGGTATCCATGGACCAAAAGGTCACAAACGTTTAACCCAATACGGCAGTCAAATGGCGGAAAAGCAAAAAGCCAAAGTGATTTATAATATTTTAGAAAGACAGCTGAAAAAATACTACAACAAAGCGATCAAGCAAAAAGGGGATACCGGAATAATCCTGGGTCAATTAATTGAAATGCGCTTGGATAACGTTATTTACCGCAGCGGACTGGCCAAAACCCGACCCCAGGCTCGTCAACTGGTCAGCCACGGTTTCTTTTTTGTTAACAACAAAAAGGTGAATATCCCTTCTTACCAAGTTGCAGTTAAAGACGAAATTACAATCCGGCCGAATAAACTGAAGACAAAAATCATTGAGGAAATAAAAAAGAACCTGGAAAAACACGTCTGTCCGACTTGGATTTATTTGGAACCAAAAATGCTGACGGTCAAAATCCTGGAAAAACCAAAAGCCGAAGAAATGGACCAGCGTTTTAGCACCCGACTCATCGTTGAATTTTATTCCCGATAATTATTTAAAAATATATGGAAAATATATCGCTCCCGGCTAAAATTGAATTCAAGCCAACTGAGAAAAAAAATGAATCGGTGATTATGATTCAACCCTGCCACCCTGGTTTTGGCACAACCCTGGGCAACGCTTTAAGGCGGGTTCTGCTTTCCTCTTTGCCCGGTGCCGCGGTGACCGCTTTTAAAATCAAAGGTGTCCAGCATGAATTTAGCGCCATTAATAACATCAAAGAAGACGTGGTTCAAATTTCTTTGAACTTAAAGCAGCTCCGCGTCAAAGTCTACAGCGCTGAACCAGTCAAATTAGTCTTAAAAGCCAAGGGAGAAAAGAAGGCCACCGGTAAAGACATTGAGCCTAACGCCAGTGTTGAAGTGATTAATAAAGACCTGGTGATCGCCAACTTAACCGGCAAAGACGCCGAGTTAGAAATGGAACTGACCGTCAGCCAGGGCCGGGGCTACTTGACGGCCGAAAATCAAGACAAGGACGAATTAGAAATCGGCATGATCGCTATTGACTCAATCTTTAGCCCGATCGTTAATGTCGGCTTTAAAATTGAAAGCGTCCGGGTTGGCCAGATGACTAACTATGAAAATTTGATTTTGACTATTGAGACTGACGGCACAATCAGTCCGGATGACGCTTTAAAACAAAGTGCCGATATTCTGATAAACCACTTCAATTTTATCCTCAACCAAAATAACAAAACCGCCGATCTCGCCATTGATGACAAAACGTCCGAAGAACTTGACGAGGCCAAGCTGGCAGAAAAAGCCGCGAAAAAAGAGGCGAAGAAAAAAGAAAAAGAAGAAAAGGCTAAATTGACGGCCGCGAAAAAAGAGGCGAAGAAAAAAGAAAAAGAAGAAAAGGCTAAAGAGGAAAAAGAGTAATCTATTACCATGAGACACCAAAAAAAGGGAAAAACTTTAGACCGTAAAGCCGCCAGCCGCAAAGCGCTGTTGCGCGGTTTAGCCAATAATTTTATTATTTACGAAAAAATGAAAACCACCAAGGCGAAAGCTAAGGCGGTCAGGCCACTAGTGGAAAAATTGATTACTTTAGCTAAAAAAAATGACTTAAACTCCCGCCGAAGATTAATTAAAGTTTTATACCATAAAAAAGCGGTCAGTAAAGCCCTGGAAGTTCTGGGACCGCGTTACCTTGAGAGAAAAGGCGGCTACACCCGAATTATCAAAATTGGCCGCCGCGATGGCGACGCCGCCGAGATGGTCCAAATTGAATTTGTTTAAATATGATCAAGTTGAAGAATAAAACTAAAAAAATCTCAAAAAAACCGGTTATTAACCGGCAGCATCATAAAATTGACGCCACTAACCTTGCCGTCGGCCGGCTGGCGACCCAGGTGGCTAGTTTACTGCGGGGCAAAACCAGACCTGATTTTCTACCGCACGTTGACATGGGCGACAATGTCTTGGTGGAAAACATTAAAAATTTGAAATTCACCGGCAGAAAACTAGGCCAAAAAGTTTACTACCATCACACCAGCTACCCGGGCGGGCTTAAAACCCAAAAACTGAATGAACTTTTTGCTAAAAATCCGGCCGAGGTTTTAAAAAAAGCCGTCTGGAACATGCTGCCTAAAAATAAACTCCGGGACAAAATGATTAAAAGATTAACTATCAAAAAATAGCTGATTAGGTAACTGCCTACAAGCTACCAGTAATAGCTACAAGCGCAAATATGGCTAGATCCAAAAAAACTGAGGAAGAAAAAAAAACACCAAAAGCTACGGTGCCTAAAAAAACCGCTGAACTTGAGAGTAAGCCAGGACAAAAAAAACGGGTTCACTGGACCTATATTTTTGCCGTTGGCCGAAGAAAAAAATCAGTGGCTCGCGTTCGTCTTCATAAAAACGGCACCGGCAAAATTACTATCAATCAAAAAGATTTTCAACAATACTTTCCAACCCTTGAATTGCAAAGTATCGTCAAACAACCACTGGTTGTCACCAGTAAACTCGAAAATTTTGATTTCACCGTTAAAGTAGCCGGCGGCGGCAGTCACGGTCAGGCCGAAGCCTGCCGTCATGGCATTGCTCGGGCTTTATTCGCCTTTGATCAGGAATTAAAACCGGCTTTAAAGGCAGAAAAATTACTACGACGCGATCCTCGACGCAAAGAACGAAAAAAACCGGGTCTCAAACGAGCGCGGCGGGCACCGCAGTGGTCCAAACGTTAGACTTTCAAAACGGGGCGATTGCCCCGTTTTTTGTTTTGACAAAAAAATAGCCGGGTGAGAAAATGATAGTGACGAAAACTAACTAAAATATATGAGAAAAATTATCCTGGCCGGCGTTGTCATCTTGCTGGTTATTGCCGGCTTAATCATCGCCAGAGGCAATGAAGACACCTGGCTTTGCGTTGACGGCCAATGGCTAAAGCATGGCAACCCGACTGCCCCTCAACCCAATACGCCTTGCGCTAAAGCCAATACCACTACACCGCTGGAAAACCAAGAAATTATCGTTGAAACTCCTCAAGCCAACCAAACCGTCAGTAGCCCGATAGAAATTAAGGGTCAGGCGCGCGGCAATTGGTATTTTGAAGCTTCATTCCCAATTCAACTGGTTGACGAAAACGGCCAAGAGATTGCCACTGCCATTGCCCAAGCCCAAAGTGACTGGATGACGACAAGTTTTGTGCCTTTTGAGTTGAATTTAGATTTTAATGTCCCGACTCTAACGCCGGCAATTTTGATTCTAAAAAAAGACAACCCGTCAGGTTTGCCGGAGTATGACAAACAAATTGAAATACCCCTTCAACTAACAAAGACGGAAACCACGATTGTTAAGGTATTTTTCAATAATAGCCAGCTGGACCCGGAAGTATCCTGCAATAAAGTTTTTGGCGTTGAGCGCACTGTCCCAAAAACTCCAGCCGTCGCCCAAGCCGCGCTGACTGAACTGCTTAAAGGCACAACTGAGCAGGAAAAAACCGAAGGATTTTTTACCAGCATTAACCCGGGCGTAAAAATTCAAAAAATTACCATTGAAAACGGGGTAGCAAAAGTTGATTTTGATCAGCAGCTGGAATATGCCATTGGCGGCTCATGCCGCGTGGCCGCGATCAGAGCTCAAATTACTGAGACTTTAAAACAATTTCCTAGTGTTCAGGTGGTAATTATCGCTATTGATGGTCGGACTGAAGATATTCTCCAACCTTGAAGTGTCTTGTGTATAAAACTAAAAAAAGGCTTAACCAAGCAAGATAAAAATCTCTTGACAAACATTACAGAACGGAATAAGATTAAGTTATAAAGACTGCGACCGACTGAAGTTTAAATGAAGGGAATAGGGAAAAGAGATATGAGGTTATGGGTGATAGTCCTGGATCTTTCGCTGAAGGATTTGGAACCATCACCCAACTAACTTCTTCTCTTCAACAAACAACCCCCCCCCATCCTATATTCTCCCTCCCCTCATGCCTTACGGCAACTTCTCTCGAAAAAACCTTCGCGGTCTTTTTCATTTGCCTAAAGATTAGGACTTAATTTTAAGGGGTTGGGTTCAGCGGCAAAATTAGGTATAATGAAGTCATGACCAAAGGCATTCTAGCAAAAAATACGACTTACTTTACCGCCGCTTTAACCGTCCAGAAGATCCTGGCTTTTATTTACTTCTGGTTTATCTCTAACGATTTGTTCCCCGGCCAACTGGGCCAGTACGTTTTTGCTTTGTCATTTACCACGTTATTTTCTATTTTGGTCGATTTGGGACTTTCACCGGTCTTGACCAGGGAAGCCGCCAAAAATAAAGATCAGGCCAATAATTTTCTTAAAAGCGTCATTGCCTTAAAAATCCCCCTGAGCCTTTTGGCCTTAGCGGCCGCCTGGCTAGTCATCAACTTGACCGGCAAAGCCGATGAAGTGAAAATTTTAGTCTACCTGGCCAGCTTGATCATGATCCTGGATTCATTCTCTTTGAGTTTCTGGGTAGTTTTTCGGGCTTTACATAATCTGAAATACGAAAGTATTGCCACTATCCTCGTCCAGATAATTATTTTTGTTTTAGGTTTAACCGCCTTAAAAACTACCGGCCAAATCAAACATTTAATCATGGCACTTTTTGTCGCCAGTATTTTCAATTTTTTACTTTCCGCTGGTTTATTGAAAAAAAAATTGAAGTTTTCCCTAAAACCAAAGTGGGACGCGAAAGTGATTGTTTATTTTTTAAGGATTATCCCGGCCTTTGCTTTGGCGGGAATTTTTGTCAAAATCTACAATACGGCCGATTCAGTTTTACTCAGTTATTTAGCCTCCGATGAAGCGGTTGGTTTTTTTGCCGTCCCGGCTAAAGTGGTTTATGCTCTCCAACAGATCATCCCAGCGGCGTTTGCGGCGGTGATTTTCCCAGCCTTCAGTTACTACTATGCCAACGCCAAGGAATTATTGGAACAAACTTTCAACCGAGCCATAAACTATCTACTGATCATCAGCCTGCCGCTCGCCGCTGGTATTACCGTCTTAGCCCAAACTATTGTCGCGACTGTCTGGCCAAATTATCTGAGCGTTGTGCCAACTTTTATCGTGATGACCCTGGCAATTCCTTTTATTTTTTTGGCCTTTCCTACCGGTTATCTACTCAATGCCTGCGACCAGCAAAAAAAAACGACGTTAAACCGCGGTTTAATCACCACTTTGGCCGTGGGGTTAAATATTATACTCATTCCTCAATACAGTTTTTTGGGCGCCGGCATCGCTTTTTTAATCACTAATGTGGCTTTATTATTTTTAGATTTTTTCTGGGTCAGAAAAGTCATCAATCTAAAATCCAGCCGACTGGTTATCGCCCTAGCTAAACCGCTGGGCGCTTCAGCGGTGATGGTAGCAATATTAATAACATTCAAAGGATACCTAAACTTGACGATACTAATACCTCTAGGGGTCTTAACTTATTTCTGTACCCTGTATCTAGTCAAAGGGTTGCCGATTGGCGAAATTAAAAAAGTTTTTAATAGAGGAACTTAAAAAGATGCCAACTTTAATCAAAAAAAGTCTACTCATTACCCTTGAGTTCCCGCCGCAGACCGGCGGGGTAGGCAACTATTACTACAATATCTGCAAAAATTTGCCAGCGGATAAAATTGTCGTCATGGCCCCGGCTGGCGATAAAACCGAACTGTTTGATCGGGAACAAAAATTTCCTATCATCCGGCTCAAAAAATTAACGGAAATCAATAGAATCATTAAAGCCGAGGCGGGATTTTTTAGCCGATTGGCTAAAAAATTCAGCTGGACCGGCTTACTGGGCGACATTAAAAAAATAGTGGTTGAACACAAAATTGAACTGATCCAGGTTGGCCAAATTCTGCCGCTGGGCACGCTGGCCTTAATTATGAACAAAAAAACCAAGTTACCATATTTAGTCTATACCCACGGTTTAGACATATTGCTACCCCAGCAGTCTCAACACAAAAAAATAATAATAAAAAAAATAATTGCCAAAGCCAAAAACCTCATTGCCAACAGCCAATTTACCGGCGATGAACTAATTAAGCTTGGCGCCGACTCGCAAAAAATCGTCATAGTCAACCCATGCCCTAATGTTGTTAGCCAAGAAATTTCTGAATGGAAAGTCAATGAAATCAAGGAAGATTATCACCTGAAAGACAAAAAGATTCTTTTAACTGTCGGCCGGCTGGTCAAAAGAAAAGGTCATGACCTAGTGATTGAAGCCCTGCCTAAAATTCTGGAAAAAGTGCCCGACACGGTTTATTTAATCATTGGCAACGGCCCCGAACAAAAAAGGCTGGAAACTCTGGCCAACCAAAAAAGTTTGCGCGACCAAGTCCAGTTTTTGACTAACATTACTGACGCCGACTTGCCGGCTTTTTACAGCGCCTGCGATGTTTTTGTCATGCCGGCTCGACAAATCGGCCCAGACGTGGAAGGTTTTGGCACGGTTTACTTAGAGGCGAACTTATTCGGCAAACCAGTCATTGCCGGCCGCAGCGGCGGTATTCCAGAAGCGGTTATTGACCGACAAACTGGCTTATTGGTTGACCCAAAAGACGTAGAAGCCATTGCCGAAGCCGTGATTAATCTATTGACCAAACCGGAACTCAACGAAAAACTGGGTCTGCAGGGCATGGACCGGGTAATCCAAAACTTTGATTGGCAAAACCAGATAGAAAAAATTAAAAATATATTGGGTTAAAACTAATGTATATGTCCGAAATTAGCATTGTCGTTCCCGCTTATAACGCCCAAAAAACAATCGCGATTTGCCTGGATAGTATTTTTGACCAAACTTTTAAAGATTTTGAAATTATCGTTGTCAACGACGGTTCAACCGATCACACAGAACATATTCTCCAAACCTACCGGGATAAACTAAAAATTATCAATCAAAAAAACCGGGGCGCGGCGGCGGCCAGAAATCAGGGCGCGGCGGCGGCCAGCTCGTCTTACATTATTTTCTTTGACGCCGATATTATAGCTCAGCCGACTCTGCTGCAAAAAATGCACCAAACACTTTTAAATAACCCGCAGATTTCTTATGCTTATTCGGCTTTTAAATTCGGCTTAAAAACTTTCCGGCTTTGGCCTTTCGATCCAGCCCGGCTAAAAAAAATGCCTTACATTCACACCACGTCTTTAATCCGCCGCCGGGATTTTCCCGGCTTTGACGAAAGCCTAAAAAAATTTCAGGACTGGGATTTGTGGCTGACAATGCTAGAAAAAGAACGCATCGGCTGTTTTATTCCTGAGATTTTATTCAGCGTCAGGCCGGGCGGTGGGATGTCAAAGTGGCTGCCGAAATTTTTTTACCAGCTGCCTTGGTCTAAAAAAATTTCGGCCGTAGAAAGTTACCGCCAGGCCGAAAAAATCATTAAGCAAAAACATGATTTATGAGCGTTCAAAACCCGGATTATTTTCAAGTGTCGCTGAAAGTGCTGTTGACGGCTAAAAATAAATGTTTGATTCTCAAAGACGTCTCAAAAAGCCGGTACTGGAAAGAAAAATACGATTTACCCGGCGGCCGGATCAATAAAAAAGAAATCGGCCTGGATTTTAGCCAACTAATTAACCGGGAAGTCCGAGAAGAGCTGGGGACAAAAGTTAGATACAAACTCCGGCACGATCCAGTCGCGCTGTCTAAATGCCGCTATCCAAAAGAACCCAGTAAACTTTTTATCCTGTTTGAAGCTAAGTATCTGGGCGGCGAAATCAAGATTTCCCCAGAACATTCAGGTTATAAATGGTTTAAAATTACCCGATTCAGCCTCCAAGATAACTTCTCGACCGTTTTACAAAAACTCTTAACTAACTACTTAAATTGGAATTAACCGTTTATGATGCGCTTACAAAAATTTTTAGCCAACGCCGGCATTACCTCGCGCCGCAAAGCTGAAACATTGATTCAATCAGGCAAAATTGAAGTTAACGGCTCAATTGTTAGGGACCTGGGCACAAAAATTGATGAGAACAGTGATACGGTCAAATTCGCCAATAGAATCGTCAAGCTAGAAAGTGACAAAATTTATATCGCCCTAAACAAACCAACCGGCTACATCAGCAGCACCGATAGCCAGCAGGGCAAAACAATTCTAGACATAATCAAAGTCAAAAACCGGGTTTACCCGGTCGGCCGGCTGGACAAAGATTCCAGCGGTTTAATTATTTTAACTAACGACGGAGAATTCGCTAACCTGATTACCCACGCCCGCTACGGCTGCCAAAAAGAATACTTTGTGACTTTAGATCAAGATTTGCGGTCCGAGCATATTAAAATTTTAGAAAAGGGGATGATTTTAGCCGGCCGCAAACTCCAGCCGGTCAGAGTGACAGCCGCTCAGAATAAATCGGCCAGGATGGTTTTGAGTGAAGGCTTAAACCGGCAAATCCGCCGGATGCTGGGCAAACTCGGCTATACGGTGATAAAATTAAAAAGAATCAAAATCGGCAAGCTGGAATTGGCGGATTTGGAGCCAGGCCAGTGGCGCCACATCAAACCCGAAAACGTCATCTGATTTCTGATTAATATTAATCTGAAGTATGATTGATCTATCAATTGTTATTGTTTCTTGGAACGTCAAAAGTCTACTTAAAAAATGTCTTGAATCAATCAAAAGAAACCAGGACAATTTAAAATTGGAAGTTTTTGTTATCGATAACGCCTCCACCGATGGGACGGTGGAAATGGCTAAAGAAGATTTTGTTTCAACTAAAAAAACGCTGATTGAATTTGTCGCCAATAAAACTAACGTCGGCTTTGCCGTGGCTAGTAACCAGGGCATTTTACGCAGTGCCGGCCGCTATGTTTTACTTTTAAACCCAGACACCGAGATTTTGAACAATGCCCTAAAAAAAGCCGTGGACTTTTTGGACCAAAATCCCCGAGCCGGCGTTTTGGGTTGCCGACACTTAAACCCCGACTGGACGCTCCAACCTTCAGTTAGGCGGCTGCCGAAACTTTGGCCGATTATCCTGATTCTGACTAAGCTAGCCAAAATCATCCCAAATTTAAAAAGTCTGAATTACTACTTAGCCAAAGATTTTGACTATAAAGTTAACCAGCCAGCCGAGCAGGTCGCCGGTTCCTTTTTTATGATTCGGCGCCAAACAATCGAAGAAATCGGCATTTTAGACGAAAACTTTTTTATCTGGTTTGAGGAAGTTGATTTTTGCCAACGGGCCTTGGAAGCGAGCTGGCAAATTTGGTACAACCGCGATGCCGAAATTATTCATTACGGCGGTCAAAGCTTCGCTCAGGTAATGTCTTGGAAAAAACAATCAATGTTTTGCAAAAGCGCCATCCATTATTTTCAAAAACATGGATTTTTTCACTAAAACTTTTTGGCTGACTTTTTTTGGCCTACTCCTGATTGAGCTAGCCTCCTGGTTAGGCTTTCTGATACCACCATTTAATCAAGCGGTTTTTTTAGTGATTTTGGCCGCAACCGCCGTTCTGAGCTTAATTAAAATTGAATACGGCCTTTACGCTGCCTTAACCGAGTTATTTCTCGGTTCGCTTGGCTATTTGTTTTTTTGGGAAATTAACGGCACCAAAATTTCAATCCGGCTGGGAATATTTTTAGTAATTTTTGGTGCCGGACTTCTTAAAATTTTAAAAGAAAAAAAATGGCCCTGGCCTAAAAATCAGCTCAGCTATGCCTTTTTATTTTTGGCTCTGGTGTTTAGCCTTGGCTTAGGTCGGGGGATAAGCCGTAACGATTTTAGTAACGTCTTTTTTGACGTTAACAATTGGTTTTATTTTCTGCTCCTGCCGGTATTTTTAATCGCCATTAAAAAAGAAAGTTTAAAAATCATCGGCCAAATTCTTCTGGCGGTAACCAGCTGGCTAAGCCTCAAAACCATTTGCCTGCTGTTTTTGTTCTCCCAGACTTGGGTTCAGGTTGGGGATAAATTTTACCACTGGTTGCGGGATAGCGGGTTTGGCGAAATCACCTATATCCAAGGCAGCTTGTTTAGAATTTTTTCCCAGTCCCAGATTTACATCCTGATTGGTTTTATTTTAGCCTTGGGTTTAATTCTAGCCAGTAATCAAATCGCTAAAACCCAAAAAAAATGGTTCTGGCTTTATCTTTACCTAACCAGCCTAACCTTAATCATTAGTCAATCCCGTAGTTTCTGGCTGGGCGGACTAGCCGGTTTGGTAATTTTAGCTTATTTGGTCAAAACCAAGCTAGAGGTTAGATTCAAAAAAATAGCGGCCATAGGCGCTTTAGTGGTAATTATTGTCGCTTCCCATTTATTCACCATTCAATTAATCACCGGTAACTTTTCCGGCAACCTAATCAGTGATCGATTTAAAGACTTGGAAAGCCAGGCGGCTGCCAGCAGCCGGCTCAACCAGCTTGAACCTTTGATTTCTAACATCGGCCAAAGTCCTTTCTTCGGTTACGGTTTTGGTAAAGAGCTGACTTACCAAAGTAATGACCCGCGGATCCTCCAAAGTCATCCGGGCGGACAATACACCACTTACGCCTTTGAATGGGGCTACCTGGATATTATTTTAAAAATTGGCATCTTAGGTTTAGCGGCCTATCTTTATTTAATCGGCGTCGTCGCTTATCAAATATTAAAAAAATTTCGAATTTCTAATTTTGAATTTCGAAATTATTACGTGGGTTTACTGGCCGGCTTAGCCGGCTTATTGGTGGTTAATATTTTTTCGCCTTATTTGAATCATCCGCTGGGAATAGGCTATCTGCTCTTACTGGCCAGCTTGGCCAGCCTTGATAACGCTTAACCTAAAACCTGGTTCACTATATTGCTATACCCCCGCAAAAAGTCGGAAGCGGAAACTTCATTTTTACCTTCCAGCTGGAGCCGCTCAAGCTTAATTGCCCCGGTTTGGCAGGCAACGGCTAACTGCCCGCCTGCATCGATAAATACCGTACCTGAGGCTAAGTTGGCCTTAAAATCAGCCTCTAAAACGCTCAAATTTGCGATTTTAAGCCTTTTACCTTGCCACTGGGTATAAACCCCGGGCCAGGGACAAAAGGCCCGGAATTGCCGAGATATTTCCAAGGCGGTTTTTTGCCAATTAACTAGGCCATCGTCGCGTTTAATGATTTTAGTCAAAGTCGCTTGAGATTCAATTTGAGCCTGGGGCTTTAAGCTTTGATTAATAATTTGGGGTAAAGTTGAAAGCAGTAAGTCAGCACCCACCACTGCCAAACGCTGATGCAAAGTCTGATTGGTGTCTATTGGTAAAATCACTATTTTTTTTTGAATAAAAACCGGACCGTGGTCCATTTTTCTATCCAGTTGCATGACACTAACGCCAGTTTCAGTTTCTCCGTTTAAAATTGCAGTCTGGACTGGAGAAGGTCCGCGATACATTGGGAGCAGGGAAGGGTGGACATTAATAAAGCCGAACTTGGGAATGCTTAAGACTTTAGGGCTGATCATTTTGCCGTAAGCAACCAAAAGGCAAATGTCCGGCTGAGATTGAGTTAAAATTTCGTAAAGCTCGTCTTGGATCTTTGGCTGAGCCACGGCTAAGCCATGTTCCAGCGCCAGTAGTTTAACCGGCGGCGGCTGCAACTGCTGTTTTCGGCCGGCCGGCTCATCCGGCTGGGTAATGACTAAAACAGGCTTGTAGTCGCTGTCAACTAAAGCCTGCAAAAATGGCCGGGCAAATTCCGGCGTGCCAAGAAAGATTATTTTTGGCTGAATCTCAAGCATAATTTGAATTATGAATATTGAATTATGAATTAAGAATCAAAGCTAATATTCCCTAATTCTTGATTCATAATTCCTAATTCTAATCCCTCTGCCGATCACGTGGCGGGCCGCCGTAAATCTTTTTTGTCCGATCGATAAACAGAATACCGTTGATGTGGTCAACTTCGTGCTGAATGACCCGGGCAAAAAAGCCCTTAGCGGTAAAAGATATTTTTTTGCCTTGCTGATTGTAAGCGGAAACTTTAATTTTAGTTAACCTTTTTACCAAGCCAAATTTGTCGGGAACGCTTAAGCAACCTTCTTCGCCTTCATTTTTCAGCCAAGATTTGCTTGTAATCTGAGGGTTGATTAAAACTAAAATGCCGTCCTGAGTTTCAATCAAAGCCAGCTGCAATAATTTACCGACCTGGACGGCCGCCAAACCCACACCATTATTCGCCTTCATGGTTTGCTCCATATCACTAATCAATTGCTGAATTTCAGGTTGAGTTATTTTGGCCACGGCAATCGGCTGAGATTTTTGATGCAGTAAAGGACTGGGCAGAATTGTCAGCGGTAAAACTTTAGCCATAAAATTACACCAATATTATATCACAATTTCCGGTTTCTGACTTTGCTCGACGATTAAAACAGGAATTAACAATTATAGATGTAAATTGAGCTATTGTCAACCCAAAAAAATTTGACTTTAAAATGCTGAGGTGATAAAAATAAGCTATCACTATTGGGAGGTGTGCCATGAAAGGAGGCAACCATGGCAAATCACCAGAAAGCCGACAATGTCCAAATCTGGACAGTTCTGCTGGTACTGGCCTTGGTTTCATTGTTCACTATCGGTTTGACACTTTGCTCAGCCGAACTGCCGTATCATTACCTACTGATTGGCAGGATCCTGCTGGCGCTACCCGTTATCTGGCTGGTTACCGGCTTTGTCTGTATCGGCCGAGACACTGGCTGGAATGTATTTAACTGGCAGAGTTTCGATTTCTACTTTGTCCTCTGGATAGTGCCAATACTGTTTCTCTTACTTTTTATGAGTAAAGAAAAGGAAGAGTAGAAAAACAACGCCACCAAGGGGATAAAAATTCCAAAACGTCAAACCAATCTGCTTAAGACGGGAATTTCCCGTCTTTTTTTTCTTGGTCTAAATTGCTATAATCTATAATACAGAAAAGTATTGACCAAAAAACTATGCCTATAGACAAAGGTTTTGAATCGTTCAAAGACATTCTGGAAAACAAAGTGACTAAAAAAGCGCCAGCCTACCCCTGGCAGGATTTGGCTTTGGCGATTATTGACGAATTGGCGGTGCCCGGCTACAAACGCAACAGCGTATTTTTGGTCTGTAAACAGCACCCCCGGGCGTTTGTGGAAAAATGCCTTAATGATACTAAAGAGCTTTGCCAAACAGACGAGAAGTGGAAATACTTTTTCAAGCTGGCGGCAAAAAGTGACGCCGCTAAATAAGACTCGCAAAAACCGAGCTGGCCTTTCGGCCGGATTTTTTAATTATCCAAGGGCGCGCTGACCGGATCGCCAATGACATAATTGATAAAAAATGTCGGTGGAATGTCATCAATATATTTACTCCAGTTAGCGCCGTACATACTGACCGCGATTTCCGGACTGGTCACCCAGCGTAAGACCCCGCCCTGGTCAACGACGTAAGTTTTCGGATCAGTTTCAATTTTAACCATCCGGCTGCCCGGCCGGTAAGTGACATTGCCGCCCAAAGGAATTTGGCTCATGATTGCTTCACCTAAAACCGTGACGTTAGAAAAATCCGGGTACCAAGAAGCGTAAACTTGGCTGGTCGGGAAAACATAACGCCTGGAATCCGCCCCGCAAAAATAAACTGACTTGGAGTCAGGCAGTTTGATTAAAGAACCAGCGGCGCATAAAGCTTTTCTGCTTGGATCAACCGTCAGGCCCTTGTCGTGATTAATTGTCGGCGCGCGCAATTTCGCCGCTGCCGGATCAAAGGTGCCGCTTATAGTGGACTGCTTCAAAGATGGGTAAGGGTCAATCGCGACGCCAGATGGCGTCCGAATTTCAAAATGCAGATGCGAAGTTGTGCCTTCAGCATTGCCGCTGTCACCAACCCAGCCGACCAGTTGCCCCCGAATCACCGGAGTGCCGCGCTTAATTGTTCCAGGGAAAGCGTAGAGGCTGCCACCCAGGCCGTCATCAGTGCCGGGCGTGTCGTTATTAATATGCAAATAGCGGTAACTGTAGCCGTCCGCATCCCGAATAAAAACGCCAAAGCCCCAATCGCGCTCTTCAAAAGTTATCAACTGAACCGTGCCGTCCACGGCGGAAACTAAGGGCGTCATTTTGGCGGCAAAAATATCCACGCCTTCATGAATCCGGCCGCCGGAGCGCGGATCACCGAAACTGGTGGAATAATTATTTTCTCCGGCCACGGGAAACTCAATGTCGCGGATAATTGTTTCCGCGGCGCTGAGGGGCAGCGGCAGACACAGCAGAGTTAAAAAAAATACGGTTAAAATCTTTCTAATAGCCATATATTTGCATTATAGCATAAAATCCCTCGTGAGGCGATCTTTATTTTGGCTAAAACATTGACAATTTCTCTAAAATTAGCTAAGGTGCAACCGCTGACAAACAGGCTCAACTGCCTTTTTGCCTATAGCGAAAAATGTATTCATCTCATTTCTCAAGGAGGGCAAAATGAGAACGCTTCATCCCCGAGCCCGCGTTATTGAAGCTTTCCGGCGGACCTACGGCGCGAAACCAGAATTTCTCGTTCGGGCGCCGGGCCGGGTCAATTTGATCGGCGAACACATCGATTACAACGGCGGCCACGTTTTGCCCATGGCGATTGACTTTGGCATCTGGATCGCCTTGCGGCCGCGACCCGACGACCAAGTTCATGTTATGTCGCTGGATTTTGAAGACAGCGACGTCTTTATCCTGAGCGACCTGGAAAAAGGCGAACCCGGCTGGATTGAGTACCTCAAAGGAGTGGCCTGGGCATTGCAAGCTAGCGGCCGGCGGTTGTGCGGCTGGGAGGGGACTATCGCCGGTAACGTGCCGATTGGCGCCGGACTCAGCTCTTCAGCCGCACTGGAGATCGCCACGATGTGAGCATTTCTGGCCGCGGCCAAGCAAACCGATAACCTCGATCCAAAGCTTTTGGCGGTTTACGCCCAGCAAGCCGAAAACCAATGGGTGGGCGTCAAGTGCGGTGTTATGGACCAGATGATTTCTGCTCTTGGCCAGCCGGGACATGCCCTGCTGATCGATTGCCACCCAACGCTTGAAACTAGGTTGGTGCCGCTGCCGCAAGGAATCACCGTTGTCATCATGGACACGACAAAACGCCGCGAGCTAAAAGGTTCAAACTACAACGAACGCCGGGAAAGCTGCGAGCTGGCTGCCAAGCAACTCGGCGTCAAATTGCTCTGCGACCTTAACCTGACTGATTTCATGGCTCAGAGAGGCAGCATCAAGTCCGGCATGGTTTTCAAACGGGCACTTCACGTCATCGGCGAAAACGACCGTACCCTCAAAGCGGCCCAAGCTTTAACCGCCGGCGACACGGTCATATGCGGCCACCTGATGAGCCAAAGCCACACCAGCCTGCGTGACGACTTTGAAGTTTCGTGTCCGGAGTTGGATGCGATGGTCCAAGCGGCCCAAAGCCATGCGGCCTGCTTAGGCGCGCGGATGACCGGCGCGGGTTTCGGCGGCTGCGCCGTGGCGTTGGTAGCTAATGACGGACTGCGTGATTTTATGCAGACCGTTTCAAACAAATACTACCAGGTCACTAGGCTCGAGCCTAATCTGTATGCCTGCCAAGCGTCAGCCGGCGTGACCGTGGAAGCACTGTAATCAATCAGGCTTCGTTCTTTACCAAACATTAATCTGCTCTGAGACCATGTGGTCTCTTTTTTTAGCAAACAAAAAATCGCCCCGAGGGCGATTTTTTGAAAAACTCTTAATAGAACATCTTAGACTTTCTTAAGGTTGATAGCGGCTGGGCCCCGATCGCCTTGTTCAACTTCAAAAGTAACCGTATCGCCTTCTTTAAGATCCTCAAAATTGACCCCGTCGAGTTTGGCGCTACTGAAGAATACATCTTTTTCAACGCCTTCTTGGCCGATAAAACCAAATTTTCTTTCAGCCACGATTTTTTTTATGATTCCTTGCATAATTGATTTATGAATAAAATAAATTAACTTGCAATAGCAATTAGAAATTCGACTAAATTTCCAAATTAACTATATTCCGTAGCCTTACAGAAATAATATTTCAGTAAGCTCCGGAACCTTTAAGAAGAAAAGGTTGCTCTACCTTCTTAAGGTAGCAACGTAATACTATCACAAGCTCTTTTTAGTGTCAATGTAAAACGATTAAAAAACCGCCCCTGAGGCGATTTTGAGAAAACGGCAGTAATCTGAAAAAAACTAAAGTTGGAAAAACTTTAGCAACTCATAAACTAGAATAGCCGGCCAGACTATAGCTTTCAGAATGCCCAGTGCTCCGAGCCCAAACGTGTCAGCCTGGCCAAGATAATAAACCGCGGCGCCAATTAGCCCCAAGCCATAAACCGCGCTCGCAGTCCCGTCGGACTTGCCGTGGCAACACCATTTTTTCTTCTCAGGGGATAAATCTTGGTCAGTCATATTATTTATTGAAACTTAAAGTTAACCACCGCATAACCGACACCGAACGGACCTTCGTAAGATAAGACCTCCGGCACGACGTTGATAGTATCAATTATGCCCAGTAAAACAATAATGGAACGTAAGCCGCATTCCGACGCTTCACCGATCAACTTGGGATCAAGGTTTAAAATGCCCTGAATGTCTTTTTTAGCAATCAAATCAACCAACTTTTTATCAAACTCCGCCCCTTTGGCTGAATAGCCGGCCGGTGTGTCTTTAGTCAATTTGTGCGACAAGTCACCGGAGGCGATCACGCCATAGCGCTTATCCAGCCGCGAGAGCTGCTGATATAAAAATTGACCGAATTTAAAATGCTCGCTATAACTTAGAGCGCAAGGCGTAATGGGAATAATCGGCAAATCCTTGAGATGCTGGAGTAAATAATAAAGCGGCACGGCCGAACCGTGGTCAATTTCCGGTTCACTAGTTAAAACAATCGGCACCACCTTGTTAGTTTCGTCGCCAGCCCGGATTTCTTGAATTGACAGATAGTCACTTTTGAATTTTAACGATAAAGAAAAATCGCCAAACTCTTTAAAGCTAGCGTTGTAGTCGGCACTCAAATTAATGCTGAAAGAATCTTCTAAAATTTTACCGTGGGGCGAAATCACCAACAAACTATCGGGCTTAGCCGCGTAAAGTTCTTTTTCCAAAGTCTCCAGCGCCGGCTTAGTTTCAGCCAGTTTGGTTAAATTTTCTTTGCCAATTTCTGGAATTAAAACCGGCGGATGGGGACTGATGCCGGCAAATACTAAAGGCATATAGTTTAATTTCTAATTTCTCCCGCTACTTAAATCTTTAATGTGATAAAGAAAGCGGGATCCCGCCGGAGGCGGTGATAAGTCCTAATTTCTAAATAAATTCCAAATTCTAAATCCCAATGTCTTAAACGGTTTGGGGTTTGGATAATTTAAACATTATAATTTGTTTAGGATTTCGATATTAGGGTTTAGGATTTATTACTCTTACTCTATATCAGCGCCCAGCGGATGAATCGCCACGGCTTGAGGCGTAGTAGTAATTATATTATCCCATTTGTAGCTGAACCTGTCAAAAGCGGCTTCGGTTTTTAGCCAGCGCCTCTCGCCGTTAGAAATAACGTAAACTTTGGCATCGTCATTGGCCCGAATCAACTCACCGTCTTTGAATTTGACCGGCAAACCGCCCAGATAAGCATCAAGGATTTCCGGGCTGACCGCAGTTAAAACTTTACCGCTGAAATTAGCTTTCATGATTTCTCTAGAATAGATCGGGTACTTGATGCCGTTTTCCACAAAATAAACCCCGCCGCTTTGGTTATCCTGGAGCAAAGCACCGGTCGGATAAGTGCTTTCTAAAGTGATTTCTTGACCCATAATATAACCGGCTAAGTCAGCTTCTACTACCGGCTCAACTTCTTCATAATTAAAACCGATTTGACGGAAAACTTCCGGGGTGGTGATGTGGCGCAATTCATCATTAACTAACAAATAAATTTTGCCGTTCGGGGTGGCTAAAAGCGAATAGTTGTGAAATTTGATTGACGGACCGACTTCGTATTTTTCTAAATCGGTTTGGGAGACGGTTAAAATTTTTCTGGGATCAAACCGGGAAAGTAAAACGCCCCAGGAGGTAATCAGTCGCCGGCCGCCGTATTGAACCAGCCAAACGCCCGGACTACCCGGCGCTTTAAGCAGTGAACCGTCCGGATAATCTTTGGCCCAATAATCCAGCCAAATTTTGGAAAAGCGGCTGTTGCCCGAATAGTGCGGCGTGTAATTATATAAAGACGCCGTGGCTTGATTGACCGGCGCGATGATAAAGCCGTCAATTTCATATTGCTGTCCAGCTTGGTAAGTCCAGTCATGAGGGTTATCCAGGTACTGCCGGAATTGCCAGGCCGCGCCGTCAACTTGTTTGCCAAAATGCAAAGTGGAAACGTTGCAAGAACCGTCATCCGGACAGCGGTAACCCATGGCCCGGTCAAGCTGTTTTTGGCTGGGAAAAATATTGCCAACCAAGCTCTGCTCTTTTTGCAGAGTGGCTAAAATCACTTTGGGATTAATTTTACTTTCCTGGGCCGCCTGCCAGATAATCTGCGAGGCCTTAACCACTTTACCCTGGTAGTCTTCCAAATACAGGGGAGCTAGGCCGCTATTTTGTTCTGTCAAAAACCGCTGAATCCCGACTAAAGACAAGGAATCATAGTCAGTCATCTCTTCGTCGGTAATGATAAAATGGGGATTAAAATAATACTCTGCCTTAACCGATAAAGGCGTCAGTAAAAAGCTGAAAATAATTAATAAAACGACTATTTTTTTCATATTAGCTTTAGTTGATTATAACATTTTTAATTGGTATAATTCAATCAGACCGTATGAAAAATCGAGCTTTTATCGCCATTAATCTGCCGCTGGAAATAAAAGCTAAGTTCGAAGAGCTTATCAGTCAACTTAAAGCCAGAAATTCCAGTCCTTTTTTAAGCTTTGTTAGGCCGGAAGGCGTTCACCTGACCTTGCATTTTTTGGGCGAAATCGGACCGGAAACGACTAAGGCGATCAAAATTAGCCTAGCTGAGATGGTAAAAAATTTTTCTGGTTTTACCTTCACGCCGGTCACGATCTCGGCTTTTCCCGACTTGAGACGGCCGCGAGTCATCTTTTTATCTTTAAAGACCGATCAACTGACTGAACTAATGACACTTCAAAAGAGACTCGGCCAAAAGCTGAAAGCGATCGGTATTGTCACCGACGAGCGGCCTTGGCAGCCGCATTTGACCCTGGCGCGGGTTAAAGGGCCGGTTAATTTAAACGCCGAAGGCATAGAAATACCATCGGAAACCTTTATCACCAAAAGCGTAGAACTGATGTCAAGCGAGCTCAAACCAACCAGTGTCAAATATAGCGTTCTAGCCAGCTACCATTTGAAATAAACTCGAAGCACTAAATTCGAAATCCTAAATAAATTCAAATAACCAAAATCTAAATAATAAAAAACATTCCAAGTTTTGGAAATTATAATTTAGATATTGTTTCGGATTTAGATATTCGGATTTAGAATTTACTAAGATATGCGCGAACATTCTTCCCGTCGCTATAATAAAAGTAAGGTCACCCGCTTTCGGACCAAAAGCAGTTTTAAAGCGGATAACCCGCAGCGGGTGCAGCGGCTGAAATATAGCCAGCCTCTGCCCCGGCCCAAAAAACTAATTTAATTTTTAACTATGGATAAGGTTGAAATTCTAGGCGTTAAAATTGACAACTTGTCTTTGCAGGAAGTTTTGGAAAAAGTCGGCAATTTTTTAGAATCAAAAAACAAATACTTTATTGTCACCGCCAATCCGGAATTTTTAGTCGCCGCTAAAAAAGACAAAAACTTTAAAGACATTTTAAACTACGCCGACATCGCCGTGGCTGACGGCGTGGGTCTGGTTTACGCCGCTAAATTTTTAGGTCATAAGCTCCAAAGAATCACCGGCGTTGATTTGTTCGGTTACCTGTGCGAGCTGGCCGAAAAAACTGACACGCCAGTTTACCTTTTGGGAGCGGGGGAGGGAGTGGCTCAACAAACCGCCGAAGTGTTAAAACAAAATTTTCCTAATTTGAAAATTGTCGGAGCGGAAAGTGGCGGGCTGATTTTAAGTAACGGCGAGACACAAACCGCCAATGGCAACGCCGAGATTATCAACCGGATCAATTTAGCCAAACCTAAAATCCTTTTTGTCGCCTTGGGCCAGGTCAAACAAGAAAAATGGATTTTTAAACATCTGGACCAACTCAGTTCGGTTAAAGTCGCGGTCGGCGTGGGCGGCACCTTTGATTTTGTCGCCGGCACGGTTGCCCGAGCGCCGGAACTGATGAGAAACTTAGGCCTGGAATGGCTTTATCGGCTGATTCAAGAACCCGGCCGGGCCAAAAGAATTTTTAACGCCACAGTTATTTTTTCTTTCAGCGTCTTAAAAAATAAAGTAATTAATAAAATAAAAAAAACCAATGCCGCAGAAGGTTAAAACCCGCTTTGCCCCCAGTCCGACCGGCTTTTTGCACGTCGGCGGACTACGCACCGCTTTATATGCCTATTTATTCGCCAAAAAAAATAAAGGCGAATTTTTACTGCGGATTGAAGACACTGACCAAGAAAGGCAAGTGACCGGCGCCGTAGAAAATCTGCAAAAGGTCCTGCTTTTGTTTGACCTGAAATGGGACAATAAAACCCTGGTCATTCAGTCCGAAAGGCTGGAACACTATCAAAAGGCGGCGCAGCAGCTGATTAGTGCCGGCCAAGCCTATTACTGTTTTTGCTCTAAAGAAAGACTGGACCAAGTCCGCCAAATTCAGCAGACTAGAGGCGTACCGCCAATGTATGACGGTCACTGCCGACACTTGAACCCGGATGAAATAAAAAATCAGCTGGCCGAAAAAGAACCTTACGTCATCCGCTTGGCCGTGCCCAAAACCGGCCAGACTAAATTCACCGATTTAATTAGGGGCAAAGTTATTTTTGACAACCAATTAATTGACGACCAAGTGATTTTAAAGTCAGACGGCTTTCCGACTTATCACCTGGCGTCAGTGGTTGACGACAACGCCATGGCGATCAGCCACGTCATCAGAGGCGAAGAATGGCTACCGTCAACACCCAAACACATTTTGCTTTATCAGGCCCTGGGCTGGACGCCTCCGGAATTTGCCCATCTACCGCTTTTGCTGAACCCAGACAAATCAAAACTGTCGAAGAGACAGGGTGATGTCGCGGTTGAAGATTACCTGAAAAAAGGTTACCTCAAAGAAGCGTTGCTCAATTTTATTTTATTCCTGGGCTGGAATCCAAAAACCGACCAGGAAATTTTCAGCTTTGAAGAGATGGTTAAAGTCTTTGACCTGACTAAAGTTAATAAATCCGGTGCGGTGTTTGACACCCAAAAATTGGACTGGCTCAACGGCCACTATATCCGTCAAAAACCGTTAGGGGAGTTGACCAAACTCTGTCAAGGGTTTTTTCAACAAGCGGGTGTGGAAAAGTCTGTGGAAGAATTGGAGCCAATAGTCGCCACCGAGAAAAACCGCATTAAAAAGCTTGAAGATATCGTAGAAGCGACCAAATTCTTCTTTATCCAGCCCGAATACGAACCCGCGCTTTTACTCTGGAAAGACCTAACCAGCCAGCAAGCGGGTGAAAATTTAAAACTGCTGGGGAAAAAATTAAACGAACTGCCGGCCAAAGATTTTGAGCAAAAAATTCTTGAGGATAAAATTATGGCTTTCCTGAAAGAAACCGGGAAAGGGACTGGGGAAATGCTTTGGCCGATGCGGGTAGCATTGTCGGGTCAAAAAAATTCGCCCGGGCCGTTTGAAATCGCCAGCGCTTTAGGCAAGGCCGAATCAAATCTAAGAATAAAAAAAGCCATTGCTCTCCTTGAAAAAAAGTAAAAAAAGTGATATACTGAGAGTAATGTCAAGAATAAACCAAAAACAAAAAACAAAAAAAATTATTCTGCCGGTTTTAACCATTGCTGGCCTGATTTTGGCTAGTTTTTTTATTCTAGAATTAAACCCGGTTTCGGCCGAAGACCAAGTCCAGGAGCTTAATTCTGAAATCCAGGATAAGCAACAAGAGATTGACACCTTGCAAAAAGAAATCGATGCTTACCAAGAGCAGATCCAAATCAAACAAAAAGAATCTAAAAGCTTAAAAAACCAGCTGGCAATTTTAGAAAACCAAATTGCTAAAATTGAACTGGATATTGAAGCCACCGGTAAAAAAATTGAACAAGCCAATTTAGAAATTCAAAATCTAAACCTGCAAATCCAGGACAAAGAAGCGGAAATCAAAAACCAAAAAACTAAACTGTCAGAGTATATCCGGCTGATTGCCCAAAACGACCAGGTCAGCTACTTAGAGGTAATGCTTAATAACGATTCTTTTTCTGAATTTTTTGATTACATCAAGTACATTGAAGATATTCACGGAGATCTGAACAAAAACCTCAGCGAATTGAAAACTGCCCGGCAAGAACTGGAAATTCAAAAATCAAACCTGGAGGACAAGAAAAAACAAGAGGAAACTTTAAAAGACGATTTACTGAAACAAAAAGCAGATTTATCGGAAAAAACTTCCGCCCAAGGATTGCTGCTGGTCCAAAACCGCCTGACGGAAAGACAATACCAAGGCAATCTCTATCAGCTTCAACTGGAACAACAACAGATCAATTCCGAAATCGCCACCCTGGAAAAAACCGTTCGGGAAGAACTAGAACAGCGAGAGAAAGCCGAACGCTTCCAAGATTTCGGCCCGGCTCGGCTGAGCTGGCCGGTCAGTCCCGCTCGTGGCATAAGCGCGCTTTTCCACGATCCGGATTATCCTTTCCGCTACATTTTTGAACATCCGGCCATTGACATCCGGGCCGGTCAGGGCACGACGATTAAAGCGGCCGAAGGCGGCTACGTCGCTAAGGTTCAGTTCCGCGGCGACAAAAGTTACGCTTACATTATGTTAATTCATAATGATGGTCTCTCCACAGTTTACGGCCACGTTTCCGGCGTCAGCGTTAAAACCGACGAATACGTCAGCAAAGGTCAGACGATCGGTAAAAGTGGGGGACTGCCCGGCAGCATCGGCTCAGGTAATTTGTCCACCGGCCCTCATCTTCACTTTGAAGTCCGGCTCAACGGCATTCCGGTTAATCCGCTGGAATACCTGCCGGCATTTTAGTTAAGTTACTATGGTGATTAAAAAAAGAAAAAGTAACAACGATTTAAACGATCTATTGGCCGTTTCTTTTTTTGCCCTGATCGCTTTACTCGCTTACGACAAAGACAAAAACCCGGCGGAAATTATCGGCTCTATTGTTTCGGCCTCTTTTATTATTCTGATTATCATCAGCCTAGTGGTTGTCGCCTTACTGTTTCTTAGATCAGACAAAAACTTAAGATACCGCGGCGAAGAAAAAACTAAAGCCGAGACCCAATTTGTTGACCTGGAATGGGGTCAGGCCTTAAAACACGATTTGTTGACTTATTTTATTCCCGTCTTAATTTTGAGCCTGCCGATTTTAGCCGGCCAGGTGCCTGATTTTATTGACTTTTTCCAGGCTTTAACCGTATTTTTATCTTTGGTTTACTTAAAAATGCTTTATTGGCAAAGAATTTTTTAATTCCTATGGGTCCGATCAAAATAACCTTTCTGACTATTCTGGTTTTGATGGTTGCCGGTACCGCGGTCTGGCTGAAAAATAAAATCAGAATTATCCAGTATCAGACTGGGCAACTTTCCGCCTCGGCGACGGACTTGCATTGGCGTAAATCTCTAAAGCATACCTTGATCATGTATCTGGGGCCGGCCCTGATTCTATTTATGCCTTTTATTCTGGCCCAGAAGCCCAATCTGATTGATGTTGGCCAGGCCGCTATCGCTTATTTAGCTTTAAACTACTTAAAAAATATTTATCAGTAGCGGTGGATAACTGGTCTTGACCGGTTTATTTTTTTATTTTAATATTTAGATAGTTGTCTAAATATCTAAATATTCTACCGTTAATCACTAAAAAGAGGGGATATGCTACTCAATAAAACATGGGACGCCTTAGCCGACCCGACCCGGCGAAAAATCCTGGAGCTGCTCAAAAAAAAGGATTTGTCAGTCCAAGAAATCGCCTTAAATTTTGAAATGACCTTGCCGTCACTGTCTCATCATTTGTCCGTTTTAAAAAATGCCAATCTAGTCACCAGTCTCAGGCGGGGACAGCAAATCATTTATTCGCTTAATCTCAGTGTCTTTGAAGAAGTGGCCAAGGATTTATACGACTTTTTTAACAAAGCTAAAAAAAGATAAAAATATGACCAGCCCAGTCAAACCAACTTTTAAAACCGAGGTTTTACCGCTCAGCCTGATTGCCTTGTCAGTGGTTGCCAGTTTTTATTTTTATGCCAATTTTCCCGACCAGGTGCCGATTCACTGGAATTACCAGGGAGAAATTGACGACTATGCCAGCAAAGAATTCGGCGCTTTCTTTTTTCCCGCTTTAATTTTAGGCATTTACCTGATGTTTTTATTCATTCCGTTTCTTGACCCCAAAAAAGAGCGCTATCAGGATTTTCGCAAGGCTTACCATGTTTTCAAAGCGGCGATTATTATTTTCATGGTTTTAATTTATGGCTACACCGGCTTAGCCGGTTTGGGTTACGACATTCCGATCGCCACGGTTATCCCGTCAGCCGTCGGCATTTTATGTATCATCATCGGCAATTACCTGGGCAAAATAAAAACCAACTGGTTTATGGGTATTCGCACGCCCTGGACTTTATCTAATGACGAAGTCTGGAATAAAACCAACCGGCTGGGCGGCAAAATGTTTATTGTCATGGGTTTAATCATGGTTTTTGCCCCGCTGCTCCAAATGAATAGCGAGATTTTCTGGTGGATTTTTATCGTCAGCATCGCCGTTGTCGCCATTATTCCCATTGTTTATTCCTATATTTTATATCGAAAAATTGAAAAAAATACCTCAAATCAGCCAAAAAACGACCAGCCATAGGACTATTGACAAAATGAAGATTTTGGTATATACTACCATAATATTCAGCTAAAATACGCTAGAATACAAAAATTACCGAGCTGGATAGAAAGGAGGAAAGCCAGCTCTTTTCACAAGACGCTACTGCGAAGTAGCAAGGGGAATACTTTTTTAGGAGTTAATTTAACTTCTAAACAAAGGCAGTAATCCTTTGAGCCAAGAGGAGAGTCATCATGCATCGAACCCGACTGTGTACCTTGGCCATTATGGCCCTTATTGCATTCACGACGAATTCCGCAACGACCACGGCGCGCGGCGCGACGACCGACGTCGGCATGACGACCCAACATTTGATCATCGGGTCCACCGACTCCGCCCGGCCCGGCACCGCTTCGACTCACATGACCGCCTACGACGGCCTGACCCTGGCGTTCGGCACCGATGCCGAGAAGACGTATACCCACGTCAACAATTATGCCACGGCCGGCCAGACCAAGATCGACGATTACTTCATGTTCTCGACCGCGCCCGACTCCGGGCGAACCTACCAGATGACCGGCGCCATTATGACACCAACCGCGCTGGCCGTCGTTACCGACAACCAGAACCTCTACCAATGGACCGGCGGTGACCGCGCCTGGGTGATCGCAACGGCCCGCATGACCGAATTGATCGCTCAACAGGAGCATTTTTCCGCCTTGGCCACGAGCCAATACGCCGTGTCCACCGGCACCTGCGTCGCCACCCCGACGCGACTCCCGCTCCGATGCTGACTGAATGAAGCATTATCCTCTCCGTCCCCGCTCACGCCATTAGTTAACGCCAAAGCGTTAACCTGACCTTAATCCGAGACGGACCTTACCCCCAAAGGCCCGTCTCTTTCTTTTTATTATTTTTCCCCTCCTTTTTAAGGAGGGGCTAGGCCTGCTTGCCGAAGCCAACGATTTTAGTGAGTTCGGCGCAGGCAAGGGTGGTTTATTAACCCCTCCTAACCTCCCCTTGAAAAGGGGAGGAATTTTAACTTAATATTTTAACACCAAAAAAGAAAAGACTCGGGATTCGAGTCTTTTGCAAGGTGCGAAGAAGATGGCCGCCGATGACTTAATTTCTGCTTTAGAGCAGGAAATTAAGTAATTCGGAAGTCAGCCGGATGACGGCGGCGGCAATCTCCAAGGTGAGCAAGTTCGCTACCAATTCCTTATGATGTCTTAAGCTCCGCGGTTTGCTGATAAAGTCCATATGGTTTTGACTTAATAATAGCGGAGGGTAAGACCGCCAGGGGACTAGCCTGGGGGTAGCGAGTTAACTCGCCTGTTGTCCTCCTTTAACTACCGACTGGAATCGGCAGCTAGAGAAGGGCAACATTTTAGTTTTCAATGACCAAGCGGTAATCTTTGTCTCGGCCTAAAGAAGACGGCCGGCCGGTCAGGATATTACAATTTTTAGAAAGGCTGGGGAAAGCGCAGATACGCTTCCCCTAAGTGCAACGGCAGAAGAGAGCTCAATTGACCGTGGCTGGCCAGTTAGACGAACGGTGACCATTTTTCTTTCTAGCCACAAAACGACCGCGGTCGTAACCGCGGTTGATGGCTCAATTGAATTGTCTGGTTTTAGTATAACACAACCCCGGTTACATCTTCTGCCTGTTGTCAAACAGCATAGACGTGCCAGTTTGTGTTTATATTGTTTTGTTTTAGCGAATATTTTTAAATTTAGCTTATCTAACCTGCCTACCGATGAAGACGAAGAATCGCTGGAAAAGTTACAGCCCCAAAAACGGCTAATTGATAACAGTTAAATTTCAGTCTTTTTTTAAGGGATGAAATTTACCATGGGTTTCTTCGGCGTATCTGTCCGAAGCGTGGACATAACGGGTGGTGGTGTCCAGTGACTCGTGGCCCAATAAAATTTGGATCGCCGCCGGATTGGCGCCGTTTTCGGCTAAATAAGTCGCAAAACCGTGGCGCAGGCCGTGAGCCGAAATCGGAATGTTGATTTTTAGTTTCTCCCGGTAAAACTTAATTCGTTCTTGCAAATAATTAGTCGAAATCCGTCGTTTATATGCGGCTTTATCATTAGCGTTACTACCGCGATAGGGAATAAACAGCGCCTGCAAATTATCAGTCCGGTGTTTCAGGTAACTATTGAGATGATTGAACGCCCGGGGTGTCATATAGACAAAACGCTGCTTTTTGCCTTTACCTTGGATAAAAATCCGACCGGTATGATCAATGTGGGCCCGATTCAGACTTAGCAACTCGGAAATACGCATGCCAGTTGAGAAAAGCATTTCCAGCATCGCTCGGTTTCGATCGGCCACCGCTTTATTATTTTCCAGAACGCTGGGTGATTCGATCAGTTTCACCAGTTCATCCATTTCAGCGACGTGAGCGTGCTTGCGTTCGGTTTTGACCAATTTAACTGCTTCGGGCGGAATTGGTGTTTTAATATCCATTTCAATCAAATACTTTAAATACGAACGTAAACTGGATAAAAAACGGTTTAAGGAATAGCTTTGCAGTTTTTTATGAGTCACTTGATCTTCGGCGGTTTTCCGGTCAATGGAATTTAAATAAGCTTTGTAGCGGTTAATCGCCTGCTTATCAACCTTAGAAAAGGGGATAGCCGTCTCTGTAAGGAAATTTTCAAAAACTTTCAAATCCCGTTCATAATTATAAACAGTTTCATCGGAATAATGTTTATCCAAAAGATGCTGATGAAAACTGGCAAGGTAAGGTAAATTCATACTCAAAATGTTTCAAATTCAAGTAAAGTGCGCTCAGCCGGAATGCATAGAAAAATACAGTTCTTCATTGTCGAAAGATTAATCCACATCTTATAGATTGATACCGTCCCAACTTCGACATACAAGTCTTTTTTACCGTCATAAAATACCCCCAAGTCGGCACGACCGTTATTTAAAATTGGTTCAGTTGTTACATCAAAACCCTGTGTCGTAAAATATGTATCAATCATATTCATCATACCCTGATGCCATTCTTTACCATGCTTATGCTTGGTATCACCCAATTTCGAAGATTCTCCCCAGAAATTAGCTTTGTAATTATCCAATTTACGTGCTTTAATTTTTCCACTAACAATCATTAAAGCAATCTGTCGATAAGCAAATTCATCACAATGCTGACAACTATCACGACTACCCCACGAAGCAATAAGTTTTTTTAACCAGCTAATTTCATCCGAAATCTTTTTTTCGACAATATGCCAAGGTAAATCTGTTCGTCTAACTTGATTCATTTCAATAGCTAATTAAATTAATCTAAATAAAAAAAATAAAACTAGGATAGAGCCAGAAACATACAAAAAGTTAATGAGATGAAAAATTGGATCACTAGCTTTGGGTTCTTTTTTGGTAATCTTTTTGTAGTCATTTGCCTCTGTTCCATCCAATTGTTCCCCTTGCTGAACTTTATAAAAAAAATAATATTTTCGTTTTAATTGAGACAATTCAAGAGATGAAATATACCAAAAATATAATGGTATCGCAACAAAATTAATTGAAATCATTGCAAGTCCAACCAAAGCGAAATTTGAGACAGTGGTTATAAATTTTTGAACAACTAAAGTTATGATGCCCACCGCCTGAACTGTGCTAGTTGTATAAACTGAAATTAGAAACTTACGCCGCATATTGAGAGATTTCAAACCTATGTCGGCAATATCAGCAATATTTTTTTCAAGATTCTCATGATTAAAAGTATATAATTTATTGTTCATATAGTTTAGTACTTCTTTCAACCAATTACAAAAAATTA
Organism: Candidatus Buchananbacteria bacterium RIFCSPHIGHO2_01_FULL_44_11; assembly: GCA_001817345.1. GTDB lineage: Bacteria > Patescibacteriota > Patescibacteriia > Buchananbacterales > UBA6539 > 2-01-FULL-44-11. The sequence continues at coordinate 79,204 of MHIE01000003.1, forward strand.
TTTTTTTAATTTCCTGCCACTGTGAAAAGCCCGATGGACATCCCGCAAATGCTGGCTGGTGACATGCGTATAAATCTGTGTTGTCACAATATTGCGATGACCCAAAAATTCCTGAATGGTGCGCAAATCAACACCCTGCTCAAGCAGATCGGTGGCATAAGAATGTCGCAGCGTGTGCGGCGTTGTACTGATAGGTAAACCAGCAATTTTAACGTAGTCTTTGATTAAACGCTCCACCGAGCGTGTTGTCAACCGTTTCGTCTCGGCCTTTTTATCTTTGCGAAAATTTACAAACAATGCTGGATCAAAGTCTTTTCTAAGACTCAAATAGCGGTCAAGCGCCTCAAGTGCCCGTGGGGAGAAGTAAACGGTCCGGGTGTAGCCTCCTTTACCGGTAATGGGTAATTCTAAATCAGTGACACCTCTTTTTTTGATATATTCAATATTAATTTGGTCTCGATTTAAAGCCACCAATTCACCAACACGCATTCCGGTACTAAATAATACTTCCAAAATTGCTCCGTCACGTAGATCAATAATTGTTTTTCCGGCAGGGGATAGGAGTAGGCGCTCGACCTGATCAATACTTAAAAAAGAGACTTTTTTGACACTTTTTTCACGAACCAAAATTATTTTATCTGCCGGCAAAGCGACGATGTCCTTTGCGGCAAAGTATGTTAAAAGTGCTCGCAAAGCAATTAAATAATAATTTTGAGTCGTTTTTTTTAAATATCGTCCGTCCTTAGGGCTTTTGCTACGGGATAGAAAGAGGCGATAGCGATAAATGTGCTCACTAGTTAACTCGTGAGGTTTAAGGTTATCCAAGCCTTCTTTAATTAGCCAATCGGTAAAACGTTTTAAAAATCGCCCATAATTCTCAACGCTGTTCGAAGACAACCCTTTAACAACATCACTATAATCCAAAAAGTCCGTAATATGCTTTACTAGAGGAGTAGCAGATTTATTCATATACGTCTATTAACCTATATTATGCGACATTACTATTATTTTATAAAACAGCCCAAAATCAGTCAACTGGACTTATCCACATAAAGCCTGAATTTCTGATTCCAGACGAATTAATTTATTGCCCTCTAGACCCAAGCGCTTGAATTGATTCTGATAATTAAGCAGGTCTTTGCATAAAACCACACCTTGGCTTAAAAAATAGCGTTTCTGATCGTTATTTAAGGTCACTAGACTAGTCAACGGGTATAAACCTTCAGCTTCGACAAAATTCTGCAAACTTGAGCCGGCCGGATAATCCCAGCTGGTAACTTTAACCCCGGCGCAAAGACCGTATTTTCTGACTTCACTGGTGACTTTGGTGTTAGTGACAAGCCAGCTTTGCAATTCCCCGCTTTGGGGCTTAGCCCCGATTTTACGTTTTGCGACCCATGCGTTATTAATATCCATGAACCGAGCATGGGTGTATAAAATGTCTTTACTGCCGGTTTTAGCACCCGGTCTGACATGGAATTTACATTCAACGATGGCGTGGATGTTTTCTGCCGGAATTTCCGCGACGACGTCAATTTCATGGCTTAAACAGCGGCCCTGGAAAATCTGATTAATCTGAACCTGGTAACCTTGTTTTTCCAATAAAGCGGCAAAATATTTCTCAAACGGAAAGCCGCTTGGCCCCAAAGCCATAATCGCCCGCTTCAAATTATACCGAGCGGCATAATGAGCGCCGCTGGCTTTCAGCAAACTAAAAGCCAGCCGATAAATAGTAGATGTACTCATACCCGGCCGGACCTCTTTTTTGATTTGGTTTAGAATTCCTTCAATCGCTTGAGCCTTGGCCCCGGATTTTTTCAAAGAATGCCTTAATTTATCCAAAGAAAAAAGTTCCCGTTCCCCCGCTGCCTTGGTAATATAAATATTTTTCATAAAATTTTGCTTAATTTAGCTAAATTCATCGACAAATTATTGACATAAATTTTAAAAAATGATATAATCATTTGTTACTCTCAAAAACCAACCCAACATTACTTTAAGCCTTGAAAGGAGACGTAACATGCTGTTCTACCTGCTGATCGGACTGGTGGCCATCGGCCTGCTCGTCAACCTGCTGTGCCGGCTCAACGATCGGCACAACTCGTGGCTGGTCGAAATGAATACCAGACACGACAAGGAGTGGGCTGAGCTGCGCTGGCAGAAGGAGTGCTGGAAATTGTACCAACGGCTTCAGGCCGAAGGTCTGATTTCCAACGGC
>MHIE01000003.1:81432-100961 GCA_001817345.1 Candidatus Buchananbacteria bacterium RIFCSPHIGHO2_01_FULL_44_11
GGACCCGGTCACCGAAGACCCACGCCCAGGTCCGCCGCTTCGTCAAGCAGTTGGGACTTCGGGTCCTACCGACGACCAACCGGCAACTGGTCGTTCTGGTCTCCAACGCCTAAAGCTTCACCTCGATCAGGTCTCACCCTTTCTTCTTCTCTGCCCTTTAGCCTCACCTCACAGACAACCCCGCCTACACCCCGGCTTTTACTGGCTCGCAATGAGTCTTTACACCGGGGTGTTATTTATTTATAAAAAACTTTTTCGCTAAACCGCAGATCAATGTATTCTAGGTTGGCCCGGGTTTTTAATTTTTCCCGCAACAGGGCGATTAATTTGTTAAATTGCTGATCCAGCGGCTCAGACATTCTGAAATAAATTTGCCAGCCTTCGGTTGTCACTAAAGTTAAATCAAAGGAATAAGGGCTGCTGATTGAATAACTGGCAATTTCAAAATCCGCATAACTATTGATGCTAGCGGTTAATTGAGTGATAAACTCAGTGATTGACGTGTCAACAATCGGTTCACCTAAAATAACTTCCGTGTTACTTTGGTCAAAGACTGTGGGGTAATTTTTGCCCCTGGGCGCGAAGCGGATAACTTCCGTGCCGGTGGCCGAAGCTTGAATTGATAAATCTTCTAAGCCAACCGCTTTAACCGCTTTGCCGGCCGCGGTTAAATAATAACTTTTGGCGTTGCTAAACCAAAAAAATGGCGCAATGTCTTCTTGAATTTCAATGGTTAAGCTATGAAATAACTGTTTATCAATCGTTAGGCCAGAAAAAATGTAATCCTGCTCTAATTTTTTTCTGAGCTCAGACGAGTTAAAAAATAAAAGATTAGTCTGGGGCAAAAAGAAAAATCTTTTTTCGGCCGATTGGCTCTTTACCACCGCCGTAATATCGTCAGCGTTGATTGTCTGGTTACCAACGACTTTAATCTCTTGAATCTCAAATAAATTTTTCGGCGACAGGAAAAAAAACGCCAAAATGGCAAAAATCAAAAAAAATAAAAAAAGGAACCTAAGACGCCGGGCCGAACCGCTCTTCTGGCTAGAAAAAAAAGGGTTTTTAAAACTCTTTTTTTGATAATCTCTTCTGGTCTGCATAAGACTTAAAAAGTTAGCGGTACCAGTCGGCTTTGGGCTGGTAAGAAGTTGACAGTTTATTTTTTTCTTTTTGTCTGGTCAAAGCCAGCTGAATCAACCGATCCAAAAGCTTGGCATAAGACAAGCCTGAGGCCTGCCAAAGTTTGGGGTACATCGAAATTGTAGTAAAGCCGGGAATCGTATTAACTTCGTTAAGATAAATTTTAAAACTGCCTTTTTTGACAAAAAAGTCCACCCGGGCCAGGCCGGCTAAATCCAAGGTTTTAAAAGCGGCCAGAGCGGTTTGCCGAATTGCTTGGCTGGCTTGAACCGGCAGTTTGGCCGGAATGATCGCCCGCGACTTGCCGTCAACGTATTTGGCGTCATAATCGTAAAACTCGTTGGAGGCGATAATTTCACCCGGCACCGAGGCTTGGGGCAAGTCATTACCCAAAACCGCCACTTCAATTTCTTGAATTGAGTCTATCCCCTGCTCCACCAAGATCTTGCGGTCGTATAAAGACGCATCTTTAAGACCTAAAATTAATTCCCGGCGGTTATGGCATTTGCCAATGCCGACGCTGGAGCCGGAATTAGCCGGCTTAGTAAATACCGGATAAGTCAAAGCTGTTTCTATTTGTTTAATTACCACCGGCTGATTTTTTTGCCAAAGCTTGGTTAAAAACCAGACATAGTCAACAATGGGCAAGCCCGCCTGCTTAAAAAGTTGTTTTTGAATTATTTTATCCATACCTACGGCTGAACCTAAAACGCCCGAACCGACATAAGGAATGTTTGCCAATTCCAGCATGCCCTGGATTGCCCCGTCTTCACCCAGCGTCCCGTGCAAAACCGGAAAAATCACGTCCAGTTCTTGAAACTGAATTTTACCTCTAGCCGGCTTTAAACTTTTTTCTTCAACTCTGACCAGGCGTTTTTCTGTTGGGTCAGGCGGCAAAATAAATTTAAACGGCAGTTTATTCGCCCCGGCCTTAAGTAAGCTCAAAGCCTGGCGGCCGGCAATCCAGCGGCCATCTTTGGTGATGCCAATTGGAATCACTTCATATCGGCGATTTTTGGCTAAAGCGCTCATGACCGACTGAGCCGAAACAATCGAGACCTCATGCTCGCCGGATTGGCCGCCAAAAATTACCCCGACTTTAATTTTTTTCTTTATTTTAGACATAAAACAATGTTTCATTTCGACTAATCCGCCTTAGGCGGAAAACGGAGAAATCTCTTTGCATTTGACTTTTTTAGTATAATATGATATATTATTATTGTCTCTAAGAGACAAACGTTCTACCTTCGGCAAGGAGGTTCAGGATTATGAGTAAGTGGTTGGAAACAACCGACGTACGGACCAAGGGGGACGTCTTCGCCAGCGAGCGAAGAAGTTCGCTCGAAGCATTGGCCACGGCCGTGCTTGGAGAAGACGAGGCCGAGATCGCAAGACTCTCAGCCCAAGCCAGGGAGTTCGGCGCCCGGCCGAACAACATCAGAATCGTGGTGGCATCCGCCCGGCAACTGCTGGCGGACATCAAAGCCGCTGCCGCCGAGAACGGCAAAACCACGCAAGTGAAAGAACCCGCCGCCCTGGCGGCAGTCTGACTTAGGGCCGCTCAGGCCCAATGCTCTTATACCCCGTAATGGGGATTTCCTGCCGGCTGACGCTTTAGGCTGAGGCCGGCTTTTTTTATGCACTTTTTTAAAACCCTTGAAAAAAACCTATAATCTGCTAAGATAAAACTTAAGATCAGGAAAACCAGGGGAGGGAAAACCAATGGCCCCTAACCATTACCCCCAACCACCAATTGATCCTTTAGCCGGCTTTTCACCCACGATCCGCCAGTTGGCAGAACAAACCTTAAGACTGGAAGATCATTCTCGGCGGCATGGCTCGCCGGAAACGGGGCGGACCAAACGGCGCCGTGAATTCCATAAAAAATTCCACAAAGGAGCAAGAAAAAGAAAGAAAATGACCAATCGGCACGCCTGAACTTAATATCATCGGTTCTTTGACCCAAGGCAACTTGGGTTTTATTTTTTAATGACCGCAAAGCCACAAAATGGCTGCAGGACTTTGGGAACAACAACACTGCCGTCCGCTTGCTGAAACTGTTCTAAAATCGCCGGAAAAATCCGCGTCGTGGCTAAGCCGGAAGCGTTTAAAGTATGGACAAACTCGTTTTTACCGCTGGCTGAATCTTTGTAGCGGATATTCGCCCGCCGCGCCTGGTAATCCGAAGCGTTAGAAACGCTACTAACTTCTTTGTAAACGCCCATGCTGGGCAACCAGACTTCAATGTCAACCGTTTTAGCCATGGCGGCACTGGCATCGCCGGCAGCCAGCTGAACCGACTGAAAATGCAAACCCAAATCGGAAACCAATTTTTCGGCGATACCGACTAGCTCGGTGAAACTTTTGGCCGAAGCCTCGGGTTTAGTGTAATGGAACAGCTCAATTTTATTAAATTGATGGCCCCGGATCATCCCCCGCTCTTCTTTGCGGTAAGAACCGGCCTCGCGCCGAAAACAGGCGGAATAGCCGAAGTACTTCAAGGGCAAATCTTTTTCGGAGAGGACTTCATCGCGATGATAATTAGTCAGCATCATTTCAGCCGTGGCGTTTAAACAGGTGTTGTCTTGGGTCCAATATAAATCGTCTTTAAATTTCGGCAGATGGCCGGAAGCGTAAGCGGACTGCTCGTTTAACAAATACGGCGGCATAATAAAGGTATAGCCGTTTTTTTTATGCCGATCAATAAAATAATTCAGCAAAGCCCATTCCAGCTGAGCGCCTAAACCGGTGTAACACCAAAAACCGTTGCCTGACATTTTAACGCCGCGTTGGTAATCAATTAGTCCCAGCTCAGTCGCCAGAGTCACGTGATCTTGAGGTTTGAATTTAAAATCCAATTTTTGGCCAAAAGTCGAAACCACCTTGTTGTTTTCCTTGCCGCCGGCCACCACGTCTTCAGCCGGAATGTTGGGTAAAGCCGATAAGGCTTCAGTTAAAGCCGACTCGGCTTGCTTAATTTTTTCATCCAGTTCTTTAATCTTTTCGCCAAGTTGCTTCATTTTTTTAACGACCGCCGGGCTGGGTTTAGTTTTTGAATCTTGATTGCGTTCGGCTTTAAGACCATCGGCTTTTTGAATCAACTGTCGGCGGTTGTCGTCCAGCTTAATAATTTTATCCAAATCCAAATCCGCCTTAGCCATTCTTTTGAGCAAAGCTTGTTTAACGCTTTCTTGGTCAGACCTGATTTTATTAATATCAATCATAGTAATTCTTTTTTGATTATGACTTTGAGTTTTTCCAGCGCTTGACGGCGATGGTTAAATTGTTCGTGTTCAGCCTCGGTCAAATCAGCGTAAAACTTTTTCAAATTCGGCAGCCAGAAAAAAGAACGAAAGGGATAGCCAGCAATGATTTTGTCAGTCGGTTTTAAGGCCACTTGCCCGCTGACTGACGCAGTTTCTAAATAAACATCTTGACCGGGAATAAACAGGGCGACGACAGCGACCAGCTGACAGCCGCGCCGATTGACCGGTACGCCGGATAACCTTTTCAAAACTTCGTCAATCAATGCCTGATCAGTCATCCGATAGCCGAGCCAGCGGCGGCTTTTGACTCCCGGCTCACCATTCAAAGCGTCAACTTCGAGTCCAGCATCATCGTTAATCGCCGGCAAATTAGCCAACTGGCCGTATTCCCTGACTTTTTTAGCGGCGTTTTGCGCAAAGGTTTTACCGTCTTCAACCACTACCTGGCTAATGCCTAAGTCGGTCAAAGAGACCAGTTCAAGCGGCAGATCGGCTAAATACTTTTTATATTCGGCGACTTTGGCCGGGTTAGCGCTAGCAATTAGTAATTTTTGCATTAATCAGTTTTGACGATTTATAAATGTCTGGTCGGTAAGCTTTAAGCCGGACGGTTTTGATGGCCGGAAAACTCAGGCGGAGTTGGTCAATAAAATACTTTTGATCGTAACCCAGGCAGACGACGTCCGGTTTAAATTTTTTGATTACTTTCATTTGATCGGTTAAATCGCCCAAAACGGCCTGGTCAACAATTTTTAAAGCGCTGACTAGTTGCCAGCGGTCTTTTTCTGAGTGCGTCGGCAAATGACCCTTAACTCGCCGGCTGGTTCGGTCGCGGGCAATGACGACGATCAAGGCTTGGCCGAATTTTTTGGCCTGGCAGAATAAATTCAGGTGACCGGAATGCAGGACGTCAAAAGTGCCGAAAACCATAACCGTATTTTTTTTATGACCGGAAATTCTAGCCATGGCTAATTATCCAGTCTAAAAATTTTTCTAATTTTTTCGTTGCCAAAAATATAAAGCACGCCCAAAACAATCAAAGTGGTGACAATGGCGTGAAAATAAAAACCAAAACCAACAGCCATGCCGATTGCTGAAACCACCCAAACGGTCGCCGCCGTGGTGATACCCTGAAGTTCGTTATGGTGTTCGCGTAAAATCAGGCCGGCGCCCAAAAAACCAATGCCGGTGACTACCCCGGCGGCAATCCGAGTCGGGTCAACCGCCCCCAGAGTACCTGACTCCAGCGACAATAAAACGATTAAACACGAACCTAGGCCGACTAGAGTGTTGGTTCTTAAACCGGCCGGCCGGTGTTTGCTTTCCCGTTCCATGCCAATCAAGCCAGCCAATAAAGTGGCTAAAAGCAGACGATAAACAATGTCTAAAGGTAGAATCATATTTTAAAAATGATTAGAAATTTTTAAACTGATTGTTCCGGCCTGAGCAAGGGGAATAAAATCACATCCCGCAAATTATCCTGCTGGGTTAAAATTGCTATCAGCCGGTCAACGCCCATACCCCAACCCGAAATGGGCGGCGCGCCATATTCCAAAGCTTTAACAAACTCATCATCTTTACCGTGAGCTTCCAGGTCACCGGCCGCTTTAGCCTGGGCTTGGGCGGCAAACCGCTGGCGCTGATCCACTGAATCAACCAGCTCGGAATAAGCGTTGACAACTTCCCAGCCATTGACCACCAATTGGAACCGGTCAACTATATTTGGATTTTTATCATTGCGTCTGGCTAAAGGCGACAAATCAATCGGGTGCTGAATTAAAAAAGTTGGCTGAATAATTTTTTGACGGCAAACCGCTTTATACAAAGCGTCAATCAAATTGCCCAAACCCAAATCGTTGATGCCGTCAATATTAATTTTTTTTGCTTTAATGGCTTCAGCCAGCGCCTGGGCGTCAGTAAATTGGTTGATATCAAGGCCGCAGTCTTTTTTAATAATCTGAGCCAGGCTGACTTTTGGCCAAGGCGGGGTAAAATCAACTTTAGCCGGTTTACCTTGACGGTCTTTAATTTCAATTTTCAGTTGGCCAAACAATTCTTTGATTAAAAAAGAAAACATCTTTTCGGTAAAATTCATGTTGTCCTCGTAATTCCAATAGGCGGCGTAATGTTCGACCATCGTAAAATCCTGCAAATGGGAAGGGTCCATGCCCTCGTTGCGGAAACACCGAGCGATTTCAAAAACTTTCTCAAAGCCGCCGACAACGCATTCCTTCAAATAAGTTTCCGGCGCGATCCGCAAATAAACATCGGTATTCAAAGCGTTGTGGTGAGTTTTAAACGGCTTAGCCAGAGCGCCGGAAGCGGTATTGGTTAAAATCGGCGTTTCCACTTCAATAAAACCTTGCTGCCAATAAAAATCACGCAGCAATTTGATAAAATTACTGCGCAATAAAAATCGCTGTCTGGTTTCAGGATTGGCGATCAGATCCAAATAACGCTGACGATACAAAGCTTCCTGATCCTTGAGCCCATGCCACTTTTCCGGCAACGGCCGCAAAGCTTTGCCGAGCATGACAAAATCTTTGACTAAAATTGACACCTCACCTTTTTTGGTTTTAAACACTTCGCCGGCTAAACCGATGAAATCACCAGGGTCAAAAAATTTCAAAAACCATTCAAGATTTTTCTCCCCGACCTCGTCTTTTTGCAAAACAATTTGCAGCCGACCGGAATCGTCCAAAATATGACAAAAGACGATTTTACCCATGGCCCGAATCGTCAAGAGCCGGCCGGCGGTTTTGATTTTTGTGCCCAGGGCTAAAGACAAAATCTCGGCCAGCGGCTGAATTTTATCAAACTTTTCCGGATAAGGATTAACACCTTCTTTTCTGATATTTTCGAGTTTTGCCAGACGAATTTTATATTCGTCGTTGAGGTTATCGGCCATAAAAATCACAAAATTAGCTAAAATGATATATTGATATTTTACTAAAAATTCAGCACTTGGTCAAACCCCGTTAGAAGTCCAGCAATTATCTACCTCGTTTAGTAATTTGGTAATATAGTAATACATATATCTGCTGATTTATATTTAACTTATGAAAACAAAAATTATACGTAATTTCTTTTGTGTCGGACTTCTAACGGGGTCAAATCAAACCAAACGCAAAAATGCCATTTTAATGGCATTTTTATCTGGAATCGACCGGGACTTAATTTAATTTGACCGCAAAACTACTTTAGGTCAGCTGACAATGGCAATTATTTCACAAGCCATCTCACCGCGAGGTATAGCCACTTTAACTTTATCCCCCACCTTAGAACCCAAGAAAGCCTGACCCAAGGGTGATTCATTAGAGATTAAGCCCTGGGTTGGATTAGCTTCGTTGGAACCGACAATCGTGTACTGATGTTCACTGCCGTCGCAAACCACTTTAACGGTGTCGCCCAAAGAAACGGTTTCGGTATCTGAGCTTTTTTTAATAATTTCGGCTTTATGAATCATCTCGTCAATTTCGGCAATCCGGCCGGCAATAAAAGCCTGCTCGTCTTTGGCGTCCTGGTACTCAGCGTTTTCCGACAAGTCCCCCAGCTCTTTAGCCCGGGAGATCCGTTCGATAATCTGAGGCATGGTTTCTTTTTTTAAAGTTTCCAATTCTTTTTTTAAATTTTCCAGACCCTCTTTAGTCAGATAGTGTGAAGACATAAATTTTTTTCTGTTTTAATCTTAAAAGTCAAACCGAGTCATAAAAAAATGTGCCATCCTGCGCGGCAGATTATCACTAACGTTAGAAATTAGATTAGATTTATTTGAGACATTTGTCAATAGCTGGTATCCACAAGCTGTTTAATTGTGGTAGCGGTTTTGCGCCCACCAATTCAAAATATCAAAAGCAACCGGCAAAGCTACAGCACTGCCCTCACCGCCTTCTTCAACTAAAACCGTCACCACCAGTTCCGGATTCTGGTAAGGCGCTAGCGTGGTAATCCAGGCATGGTTAGCGTTATTACTTGACCATTGGGCCGTGCCGGTTTTGGCGCCGACATTAATCGGCAGATTGCCCAAGGCTCGGGCGCTGCCGCTTAAAACCGCCTGACGCAAACCTTTTTTAACGTTCTCAATGTTATCCGGACTGACGAAATCCTGGTTCAAGATTTTTGGCGCCAACTCAGTTGTTACCTCATCATTATAGTTTAATACCGATTTAACCAAATGCGGCTGGTACAAAATGCCGCCGTTGGCAAAAACCGAAGTCCAAAAAGCGATTTGCAGCGGCGTGACTAAAACATCGCCCTGACCAATTGAAAGGTTGTAGGTGTCGCCAATATACCAAGGTTCTTTTTTTACCTCTTCTTTCCAGGCCTGGCTGGGTAAAAATCCCGCCGCTTCACTAGGTAAATCAATACCCAAATTTTTGCTCAGACCAAACTTTTTGGCATAATCAGTGATTCGAGCCACGCCCAAACCTTCAAAATCATTATAGCCGCCACCGACAATGTAAAAAAAGGTGTTGACTGACTCGGCCAAAGCTTTATTAATGTTGGTCCAGCCGTGGCCACCGGCTTTCCAATCTGGAAAAAACCAGCGATCAACCCTGATGCCACCAACGCTCTGAAAACCGGTATTAGCCGAAATCACCCCGGCCTCTAAAGCGGCGGCACCAACGATTAATTTGAAAGTAGAGCCGGGCGGATATTCACCGGATATGGCTCGGCTAAACAAGGGCTTGTCCGAATCATTAATCAAATTGCCAAAGTCGGCCTGGCTGATGCCTAAAGCAAACGCATTATTGTCAAAAGCCGGCAGGCTGACCAGCGCCAAAATTTCACCGCTCCGAGGATCTAAAGCGACGACCGCGCCCCGTTTTTTGCCGTAAGCCCGGAGGATCTTTTCCAGGCTTTGTTCAGCTTGCTTTTGTAAGTCCGAATCAATACTCAAGAGTAAATTCAGTCCGGCTTGAGGTTCTTGATAAGCCAAAATTTCTTTAGTTTCGCCTTTAGCATTAACTTCCACTTGCTCTTTGCCCTTTTTACCCTTAAGAATATTTTCATAGACCGCTTCCAAACCGGCTTTGCCGACCTTGTCGTTTAAGGCGTAACCAGACTCTAAATATTCCGGCCACTCCGGTTCATTAATTTTACCCAAGTAACCCAAAAGGTGCGAAAGGCTCTGGGTAGTCGTAGCGGCCAAGTATTGACGGGTATTGTCAATCTGGAGCGCCACACCGGGATGCAAATTACTTTCAATTTTAGCTAAAACCGCCTCTTCAAAACCTAAATTTTCTTTAACAATTACCGGCTGATACGAATAGGCTGGCTGGCTGAAAATCTTTTGCGTTAGTTCCGCTTCTGACTGACCGAATTTTTTGGCCAAGGCACTGATTGTGGCCTGACGTTTCGCCTGGTCTTGAGGTAAATCCACTGGGATAACCACAAGCGAAAAACTGGGGATGTTTTTGACTAGCAGCTGGTGGTCACGGTCAAAAATCAAGCCACGCGAAGATTCGATGTCAAGAATTCTGATTCGATTACCTTCAGCGACGGCGCGCAAATTTTGACCTTCATAAAATTGGAGATAAAAAATTCTTGCCGCCAAAAGCAAAAAGCCAAGGGCTAAAACCAAGAGCCAAACGTTAAAATCACGGCGCTGGATCAACGAGCTGTTGAGTCTAGCGGCGGTTTTCTGTTTGCCTTCGGTTTGATTAAAGCCGCCGTCAAACCAGTCGGAGCTGACCGGCCTTTTAACGTAATAACGTCCAAACGACTTAGGTTCGGTTAAATCAAACGGATTGTTGCTAGTCTTGAGTCTCATTATTGGTCGCTTTAATTAGTGGCGTAAAATAAAATTGGCTTTAAGCCGGCCGGTGGAAAAATGAAAAATAAAAAATATTACGGCAATAATTAAAACATTAAAAAATAACTGCCAGCTAAAATTTGACCAATAAACGGCATCAAAATGGACGGCTGAGCCTAAATCAAAGAAGCGCAGTAAAAAATTACCGGCTAAATTCAAAATAGTATAAAAGCCTGAACCGAAGCCAGCCAAAATAACCAGGGAATAAATCGACCGATTGGTAAAAAAATTATTGAATAAAAGGTTAACCGCCACGGCGGTAGCAATCAAAGTTAGGGTCTTTAAACCAAAGGAAGCAAAAGAAAATAAGTCCAAAAATAGCCCACCGCCAAAGGCCAGAATTAGACCTTTTTTATAATCAACAATCACGACCAAAAAAATCACCACGCTTAAAACCAGATTCAAGAGTCTGACCGGCAACGGCCAGGTCGGTAAAAAAGAAATCTGGATCAGGGCCAGAAAAAAAATCGCCAATAAATTAAGGAAGATGCGCAAAATCATGGTTGGCTGGTCTTTAAAACCGAAACGACGGTCAAATCGTCAAAATTAATTAAGGAACGCAAATAGGCCACTTTAAAAAAACTGTTAGGCTCGGATTCCAAGGTTTCGATTTGACCAACCAAAAGCCCGCGGGGAATATTAAGCTCAAGGCCGGACGTCACTACCATGTCGCCGACTTGGATAATTTCGGTCTCCGGAATTAATTCCATTTTTAAACTCAGACCGTGTTCGCCGGTGACGACCCCTTTGGTTTGGGTTTGATTTTGAACGGTAACAGCCAAACTGCTTTGGCTGTCGTTAATCAAAATAGCTTTGGCCAGTTCGGCACTGACTTCAATGACTTTACCGACAATCAAACCGTCCTGGGCAATGATTGGCAAATCAACCTGAACGCCATCACGGCTGCCTTTGTTGATAATCAAAATTTGGGAATCAGGAAAAAGACCCTTGCCGATGACTTTGGCAATAACGGCGCTGAGACCGTTTTGACTTAAAAAATCAGTCTGATTTTTAATCTGGAAATTTTCGACCAGCGTCACTTTCAACTGAGCATTTTCAATCGTCAGTTGTCTGACTTGTTCTAACAATTGCTGATTGGCAGTTTCTAAATCCTGATTAAAACTGGTTTGACTGTAAAAATTCCTGAATTTAACGCCTAGAGAATAAACACTGCTTTGGACCGGCGAAAAAACTTTAATCAATAAATTCTCCACCGGCGTCAAGATTTTGACGTAGTGCAAAAAAATTAGCAGAACGGCGACTGCTAATAAAATAATCGTAAGGTTAAACTGACGCCTAAATAGTCGAATCATGGCAAATTTTTAATTATCTGGGACTTTGATCGGCGTGGGTGGACGGGATGGCGACTTCTTTCAATAAATTATCGTCTTCCAAAATCAGGCCCATGCCCCGGACCGAACAAGTCAAAGGGTCTTCAATGACTTTAACCGGAATTTTAGTGGCTTGGGCAATGGCCTGATCTAGACCGGCCAAAAGCGAGCCGCCGCCGGATAGAATCATCCCCCGTTGATAAATGTCCGCCACCAATTCCGGCGGGGTAATCTCTAACGTACTTTTAATACCTTCAATAATGGCGCTGACGGAACGCTGCAAAGCCCGAGTCACTTGTTCGCTGGTAATACTGACTTCTTTAGGCAGACCGGTCATCAAATCGCGGCCGCGGATTTTTAATTCCAGCGGCTGGTCAGATTCGTCCAATTTCGCCACCCGGATTTTCGCCTCTTCCGCCACCCGCTCACCAATCAAAAGGTTAAATTCATTTCTGGCAAACTGAATAATATCTTGGTCCAATTTGCCGCCGGCAATTCTTAAAGACTTCCAGGCTACGACTCCGGAAAGTGAAATCACGGCGATTTCGGTAATGCCACCGCCTAAATCCACAATCATGTTGCCGGTAGGATCCTGAATCGGCAGCCGGGCGCCAATAGCGCTGGTAATGACGTTTTCCACTAAGTAGACTTCACGGGCGCCGGCCAATAGCACCACGTCTTCGACGGCCTTTTTTTCCACTTCGGTAATATCCAGCGGCACGCCAATGACCACCCGGGGCCTGACCGCTAAACCAAAATTTTCCGTGTAAAGCCGGCTGATAAAATATTTAAGCATTTTTTCGGTCACTTCAAAATCAGAAATAATGCCGTCAACCAGCGGCCGGGAAATGGTGATGTGCGGCGGGGCTTTACCCACCATTTTTTGGGCTTCTTCACCCACAGCTAAAATTTGGCTGTTCCGGTTATTGACCGCCACAATTGAAGACTCGTTAACGACAATCCCCCGCTCCTTAACGTAAATCATGGTATTAGACGTCCCCAAATCAATACCAACATCCCGGGACATTTTTTTAAACAATCTTTTGAACATAAAAAAATTTATCAGTCGCTGTTCTTTTTTAATTTAGTTAACAACTGTTCCACCGTTAAAAATTCTACTTCTTTACTCCGCCGGCTTTTTAATTCCACCTGGCCGTTGGTTTTTTCGGAAACGACCAGCCGCCAGGGAATGCCGATTAAGTCAGAATCGGCAAATTTTTCACCAGCCGAGACGTTAGCCCGGTCATCAAATAAAACTTCAACCGAGTCGGGCAAATTTAAAAATCCGGCATAACCGATTTTAGCGCCGATCACTTTTTTGACGATTTGTTCACTAGCCAAAGCTAAGGTTTTACAGCCGATAATTTTTTGCAGCACCCGATTGCCCAAAGGCAAAAAAGTGTAAACCCCGGCCATGGCTTTGTCAATAAAGCCGCCCTTCTCTAGCAAAGTGGCGTTGACCGAATCGTATTGCCGCGAGTCTTTATTGGTTGAGCCAAAAAGTTTTGATTGACGCATAAAGTTTTGAGCGCTCACCTAAGCGATGAATGGGAATGATTGTCTAAAATATTTTTAATTAATCCGGCGATTCTAGCCGCTTCATCAGAAACAACCGACCCGTCATATTCAGCGCTATGGGCGTGAGCGCCCGGGTAAGACGGCTTTTTTTGATCCAGATGCAGACTGAGTAAATTTCGGCCGTCTTCAAGCTTAGGGTAAAGATGAAACCGCGGATAGTAGTCCCCGGTCAGCCGCCGTTTGTAACTGGTGGTGCCGTTATTAATATCGCTGAGTTCTTGATAGCCGCAGCGGCGCAAAAAATTTCTCAGATTTTCCGGAAAATCAAATGGGATTTCAATATCCATAAGTTTATCCCAGCCAGCCAAACAGGCCAGCGGAAAGGCGGCTAATGTCTTTTAAGGTGACGAGCAGCAATAAAAGCAAAAGCAGAATAAAGCCGACATTATGCATCAGGTTCTCGACTTTAGCGTTAATCGGCTTGCCCCTTAAAGCTTCAATGAAAAGAAAGAAAGCCCGGCCGCCGTCCAGTGCCGGAAACGGCAAAAAATTAATCACGGCGATAATGACCGACAAAGTCGCGGTCAGCTGCAAAATATAGAGAAAGCCGAGCCGGGCGGCGTCGCCGACCAAAGTAGCAATGCCAATCGGACCGTAGACTTCGCCAATCAACTCATGGGAAACAATCAAACTTTGAATGATTAAAAAGAAAGAAAAAATAATCGTCCAAATCATTCTCAGCGTTTCGGTCAAGCCGTGCCAGCCGGCGGTGTACCAGGGGTAAGAGACAATCGCCGTCTGGATTAAACCCACACCAACGCCGACTTGATTGGTTTCGGCTAATACAGTCGGAGTGACGGCAATAAGCAGCGGTTCTTTTTTACGTTCCAGAGATAAACTGACGCTGGTGTCGGCTTTTTGCGCCAAATAGTCTTGAAGTTGAGAAACTTTAGTTAAGGTTTTGTCGTCAACCGCGGTAATAACGTCAGCGACTTCTAGGCCGGCCTCCGCGGCCGGTGAATTGGCTAAAACTTCAATAATCTGAATTTTTTGATCCCGGACCTTGACTGAAGCGGGCAAACTCTGTTCATCGTCGACAATCTGAGGCACACCGAGAGCAAAACCAATGGAAAGCAAAACTACGGCTAAAATTAGATTCATGGTCACGCCGGCCGAAATCACAATAATCCGCTGCCAGACGTTTTTGCCGGCAAAACTGTCCGAGTCACCGGCCGCCTCGCCCTGCTCACCCTTGATCCGGACAAAACCGCCCAGGGGCAGCCAGTTTAAAGACCAAATGGTCCTTGAGGTTTCTTTAGTTTTTAAACCCACCCGTTGCCACCGGCCATCTTCGGCCTTATAAAAACCGATAATGCGCGGCGGCAGGCCGAAACCGAATTCATCAACTTTCATCCCGGCTTTCCGGGCGGTGACAAAATGTCCCCATTCATGGACTAAAACTAAAATGCCCAGGACGATAAAAAAGATAACAATGGTAAAAAGCATAATTTGGAGTTTAGGTTAAGGGATTAGCCGACTTAAAGTTTCATGATTTCAGCGGCTTTAATTTCGCTGATCTCTTTAATTTTATCGTTATATTCTTTGATCACTTCGTCCAGATCCTTGACCACGTTGTAGCGGTCGTCTTCGGTTAGGGCATTAGCCCGTTCCTGCTTAACAATGTCTTCTTTGATTTTATCTCGAATCTGTCTTAAAGCGATCCGGGCTTTTTCTTCTTTTTCCGCCACTGACTTGGTCAGCTCTTTGCGGCTTTCTTCAGTCAGCTGAGGAATGGTCAAGCGAATCTGAGTGCCTTCATTCACCGGCGCGATGCCGATATTAGCGGCAATAATGCCTTTCTCCACGTCTTTGATAATGCTTTTGTCCCAGGGCTGAACCAACAGGGTTCTGGTTTCCGGCACGGTGACCGAAGCCAGCTGCTTAATCGGCGTCCGGGTACCGTAAGCTTCCACCAGAATATTTTCAACCAAAAGCGGATTAGCCCGACCGACGCGTAAAGTCGCAAGTTCCTCTTGGAGTCGGTCAAGCGCCTGATCAAATTTTTCTTTTTGGACGGCAAGAATTGAATGCATAAAACCTTAGATAAGATTACTTTTTAGGCGGCACTCTCATGCCCAAATAAACGATGTTCGGACTGGCCTTGTCAATCAAAAGACTGCCGGCCGGATTATTGCTGGGCAACCGACGGGTAATCCAGTTTTGACCGCCGTCAGTACTCTTATAAAAAGTCGAGGCGGTGGCGTAATAAATTTCTTTGTTATTTTTGGGATTGATCGCCACGGCAAAAATGTCGGTGGACGCTACCGGCGTAATCAGTTTAATGTCTTGCCAGGTATTGCCGCCGTCCTCAGTTTTCAGTAAACCGTATTTAGCCACTAAAAGCAGCGAATCCGGCTGGGATTGGTCAAAAATCAAATCCCGGTATTCCAGGGCGCCGGAAAATTTCTTTAATTCATCGTTTAAGTCAAACCAAGTGGCGCCGGCGTCCAAAGATTTAAAAATGCCTTTTTTCTGAGTGGCGACGTAAATAATCCGGGAATCGGTGGCGTCAACTAAAATTTTCATCACCCGGTTACCCAGCCGATTGACCACCTGCCAATTTGAACCGCCGTCAACGCTTTTGAAAATGTCACCGGAAACGTTGCCGGCATAAATAATCAGGTTGTTGTAGTGATCGATGGCTAAGGCGGTGACGGTTTTGTCGCTTCGGGTGTCAATATAAACTTCGCGCCAGGTCCGATTGCAGTCAAAGCTTTTTCGGACTGTGTTGGCAAAAGTGGCGTAAATCACGCATTTATTCTGGGGATCGATGACAACGGATTCAATCCGGCCGGTACCTAGGCCTTCGGCTTTCTGCCAGCTTTTAGTGCCGTCGTAAGTGTAAAACAGCCCACTGCTTTCGGAAGTCAAATAAATTGCTTTATCGTCCTGAGGGTCAAAGACTAGATCCAAAACGCTGACGCCGGCAATAGTGCCCGCGCCATCACCATGCAAAAATAAATTCCGGGTTTGCCAATTTTCGCCCCGGTCGGCTGATCTAAAAACGCCGGCGACAGAAACGCTGCGCTGGCCCAGGGAAATCCGGCAGCCGGAAACAATCAAAGCTAAAAGGACTAGCAGTAAACTGAATTTTTTTGTCCAGCGATACTTTTTTTGACCTTGGGCAGAAAAATGTGACTGGCTCATATGTTTAAAAAATATTTAAAAATTTAAAACAAAATTTTCCAAGGTTAGACGCGGACTGACGTTAGCCGCTAGATACTTCTTGGCCAAGGCGACCTGGCGTAAAAGATTAGTCAGCTTAGCCGTTGAATAGCCATTCGCGATTTTTTCCAAATCACTGCCGGCTGAAATATTAGTCACTAAATTCTGATTCTGGGTTTTAATCAAAGCCAGATCCCTCAGGGTTTTAAGCCAGATATTCAAAGTCTGAAAAATTTCATCAGTTTCGGCGTAACCGAACTCGGACTGAATAAAACGGAATCTTTGAATTAAATCCGCCTGAGTTAAAGCCAAAAATTCCTTGATTTTTTCCTGATAAGCCTGGAGCGACTCCGGGTCGGAAAAATAATTAATGGCAATGCCCGGCCGGCCGTAAGCCAGCGCCGCCAGCTTGGCGGCCGCGAGTTTCTCCGCTCCCCGCTCAACTAGGCTGGCTGTAATCTCAGACTGAGCCACCGGCAAAAATTTTAAAACCTGGCAGCGGGAAACAATGGTTTTGGGAATCCAAGAAAAATTATCAGTCAAAATAATTAAAACCGTTTTAGCCGTCGGCTCTTCTAAAGTTTTTAACAAAGCATTAGCCGCTTCCTGGCTGAGATGCTGAGCTTCAGTCACCACCGCCGCTTTGTAAGAATCCAGAAACGGCCGCAGACTTAATTTGCTTTTAAGCTCTCTAACCTGGTCAATACTGATATTTTTTTTGACCCGGCCGGTTTTTGGGTCAGTTGGGCGCTCCAGCCAATAAACATCGGGATGAATCCGGTTTTTGATTTGCAAACAACAATCGCAAAGGCCGCAGGGAATCAAACCGTCACGGTGATCGGCCTGGCGGCAGACCAAAGAATTGACAAAGCTTTCGGCCATAGCCGTTTTGCCGATGCCGGCCGGACCGAAAAATAAATAGGCGTGAGACACCTTATTTTTGACAATGCTATTCTGCAAATAAGCCGCAATGTTTTTATGGCCAACCACTGGCCACTGAAATTTCGGGTTAGATAGCGCCTTAGACATAACCATATTAAATGGATTTAAACCCGGGCACGGAGGCCCGGTTTAGAAACAACTTCCCAATGACCCGGACACGGAGACCCGGGGAAATCCATGAAATTGCGTCGTTCGGTTCAAATGAACACTTCTAAACACTTCATGTTCATTTGTCCCTCACTAGCAATTTTAGCACAAAACTAGGTTTTGGCAAGCCTTAATTAAGCCACAAAATAACCAAAAAATGAAGTCCTAAGCCAAACCAAAGCCAAGGCTCTTTTATTTTTTAGCGAAAAGATTTATAATGGGTAAATCATAACACCTTACTTTTATGCCAAAAGTCTCAAAACGCGGCCAAAATATCCTCTCTTCGCCGATCAGAAAATTTCTGCCCCTAATGCTTAAAGCCGAAATAGAAGGCGTTAAGGTTTTTAAATTAAACGTCGGCGACCCGGATATCGCCATACCGCCGCAACTTTTGCCGGCAATCAAAAAATATAAAAATAAGAGCCTGGGCTATGCTCCCTCACCGGGCATCAGCGAACACGTCGCGGCCTGGCTGAAATACTATGGCGATTTTGGCGTTAAGTTAAAACCGGAAAACCTGATCCCGACCGTTGGCGGGGCGGAAGCGATTTTACTCGCCATCTTAGCCACGACCGACCCGGGAGACGAAATCATTGTTTTTGAACCCCTTTATGCCAGCTACAAAGGTTTCGCCGCCATGGCTAGCGTGAAGCTTGTACCAATCACTTTAAAAATTGAAAATAACTTTGCCTTGCCGCCGGCTAAAGATATTATCAAAAAAATCAGCCGGAAAACCAAAGCTATCGTCTTAATTAATCCCGATAACCCGACCGGCGCGGTCAGAACCAGAGCGGAAATCAACCGCTTGGTCAAAATTGCCAGAGGGCACAATCTTTTTATCATTACTGACGAAACTTACCGAGAAATTGTTTTCTTTGGCCAACCCGGCAGCGTCTTGCAGGTCCCGGCGGCCAAAAACTGCACCATTTTGGTTGACAGCGTTTCCAAAAGGTTTTCCTGCCCCGGAGCCAGAATCGGCGTTATCGTTAGCTACAACCAGGTATTGATGAGCGCTGTCCTTAAATTTGCCATGGTGAGACTCTCCGCCCCTACTCTGGAACAAATCGGACTGATTCCAATTCTGAAAAATGCTCGGGCTTACACTAAAAAAATCACCCGAGAATATAAAAAGCGCCGCGACCTGGTTTTTACCGCTTTGACAAAAATTCCCGGCGTCAAATGCCAAAAGCCCAATGGCGCGTTTTACATCATCGCCGGCCTGCCGGTAAAAAATTCGGAGGATTTCGTCAAATTTTTGTTAACCAAATTCCGCTACCAAAACCAAACTTTGATGCTGACTCCGGCCCAAGATTTTTATGTCACCCCCGGCTTAGGTAAAAATGAAGTCCGCCTCGCCTATGTCCTCAATACCCAAAGCCTGAAACAAGCTATGCTAATTCTAAAAAAAGCTTTAGAAGCTTACAAAAACCGATGAGAAAAATCCCCGCCACTATGGCCACCCAGCATCCGGACAACGCCTGCGCCCCGTATTGGGAAAAAAAGGGCGATGGTTTTGTTTCCACCCATGAAGAAGTCCAAGAATGTTACTCGGCCTTTAACGATCTAAACTGCCAGGAATTCATGTGGGACTGGGAGGGCAAATACGTTGACGAAGGCGTCACCGATAAACTTTTTCACTCTTACTACCAATATTTCAAAAATCACCAGCTGGGCCGGGATAAATTTTTGACTTTTAGAATCCCCAACATCTGGCAGGAAAAAGGCTACGGCTTAACCCGCGCCTTGATGGGCATTTTGACGGCGGAAAGTTTTGCCCGCGACTTGAAATTTCACGCCCCGCCGCTGTTTGAAGTGATTTTGCCGATGACGGTAACCGCCGATAACATTATCTACATCCAAAAAACTTTTACCAAACTGGCGAGGTTTAAGTCCAAACTTTTCAACGATCCTTGCCGGTTCAATTACCTTAACGTTTTGCCGCTCTTGGAAAAAATTGAAATTCTAACCGATTGCCGGAAACTGCTAGAGCGCTATTTAGAGCTGCATAAAAAAGAATACAAAAGAAAGCCCAAATACCTTAGGCTCCACATCGCCCGAAGCGACCCGGCGCTGAATTCCGGCATTGTGCCGGCGGTCGTTTCGGGTAAAATCGCAATGTCGGAATATCACCAGTTCGGCCGCGAC
>MHIE01000003.1:100984-147380 GCA_001817345.1 Candidatus Buchananbacteria bacterium RIFCSPHIGHO2_01_FULL_44_11
C
This sequence comes from Candidatus Buchananbacteria bacterium RIFCSPHIGHO2_01_FULL_44_11, assembly GCA_001817345.1. Taxonomy (GTDB): domain Bacteria; phylum Patescibacteriota; class Patescibacteriia; order Buchananbacterales; family UBA6539; genus 2-01-FULL-44-11. Next base: position 100,986 of record MHIE01000003.1, read on the forward strand.
ATTGGCGTGGGCACCTTGCCTTTCCGCGGCGGGCTCAGCCCCCAGCGGATTAATGACTTTATGAAAGAATATTCCGGCGTCAGAACCGCCTACATCCAGTCGGCTTTCCGCTATGATTTTCCTTTGGCCTCGGTTAAAAAAGCCATCAAAAAACTGAATCAGGCGCTGCAAAAAACGCCGGTCGTGATTTACAGTCCGAAAGAGATTAAAGAAGCGACGCAAATTTGCAAAATTTTTGATCCGTTTTACAAAAAAACCGTTGAGCGGCTGGCCGACACCATCAACCAGTTGTCTAACCAGGTGCCCTCGCGCCGGGAAAGAAAACTTCACATCGGTCTTTTTGGCTATTCCCGCAGCTTAGGTAAAAAGCATCTGCCCCGGGCGATCCCGTTCACCGCGGTTTTGTATTCTTTGGGCGTGCCGCCGGAATTAATTGGCAGCGGCCGCGGCCTGGAAGAACTGCGAAAAAATGGCCTTGATCTGGAAAAGTATTATCTTAACTTTAAAAAAGATATCGTGCTCGCCGGCCGATACCTAAACAAAGAAAACTTAAATCAACTGGGTAAAATTAATTCGGCCTGGCGGGAAATCCAAACCGACGTGGCCTTGCTGGAAAAAAATCTTAAAATTGAACTGGGACCCAAAACGACCCAGGAATTTATTCACCGCAATATTTCTTCCACGGTTTTTTACCTTTGGCGAGATAAAAAATCAATCACCGACAAAATCATTGAGTCAGGTAAAATCCGCCACAGCCTGGGTTAATCTTTTAACCAAAGTTTTTGAGCTGTCTGCCAAATTTCCGGCTGACCGGCTAGTTTTAGCCAATACCAATATTCCGCGCCCCAAAGATAGACTTGGGGTAAACCGGTTTTTTGAGCGTAACGGATGTTATTTTTGAATCGTTTGAGGTCAAACGATTTTTTTTGTTCCTCTAGGGTCAATTCCAGCATGTGTTTATCCATGGTCCAGGGTTCCATCTGCAGTTCCGTGACAATCACCCGCTTTAAATTGGGCTGGAAATATTTGGTCAGGCTGGCTTTGTAATGATAAAAAGCCGGCGGCACAAACCAGTAGCTAAAAAACCCGATCCGCTTGTTCCAGACCACCCGATAAAGGGTAGTGCCTAAAACGTCAGTCAACCCGGCCGCGGCCTGCCAGTTGCTTAATTCCCCGCTGTCAGTGACTACGACCGGCCGGCTGGGGTCTAGTGAGCGAACCAGGTCAATTTCTTTTTTTAGAAATTCAATGTCCGGCGGCGGGCAAAAACCAAACCAAGAAAATAACGGCTCGTTTTCAATTTGCCAGGCGGTAATCTGGGGATTAGTTTGATAGCGTTTGACCAATACGGTCAATAAATCCAAAATTTCCTGGTTGGCGTCGGCGGGCGGATAATGCTTGACCCAGCCGGGATCATGGCACTCGGGCCAGCGCGGCAACCGCCGGCCAACGGCTAAAATTATTTCTACCTGGCGGCTGGCTGCCTGATCAATTTGCCAATCCAAGTCGGCAAACTGATATTGGTCTTTTTGCGGCTCAACTTCGTCCCAATAAGCCGATAGGCGCAAGTGGCTGACTTTCAGGTCATCTAAAATCGCCAAATAAGTTTCCTGCCAATTCAACTGCAAATCCAAAGCATAAGACCGGCTGAAAGTTACGCCCCAGTCCGGAGAGCGACCCAAACTGAAATCAGTGGCAAAAAGAAAAAACAGACCCAAAGCGATTAAGCCCAGACTCAAGATGAACAATTTGAAACCGCGATGCTTTTTCATACTTTGTTAAAGATTTTTTATCAAAAATAGTAATGGAAGCATTCTCTCCCTCTTAGTGTAAGAGGGAGAGGGAGGGAGTTATCCTAGCCTTGATAACTCCCCTAACCCCTCTTAAATTAAGAGGGGGATTCTTTTTTTAATAGCGAAAATTTTCCCACTAGATCAGACCGGAGTAATGGATAAAAATACCAAGCCGACGGCGATCAGCAAAATGGCAAAAACTTTTTGGGCTAAAATTCCAGCGCTGTATTTTTCTTTAAAAATTCCGGGCAGTTTTCGGCCGAGAACTAAAGTCAAAATCAAAACAAAAGCGTATTGCAAACCCTGGGCGGCTAAAACAATGGCGGCTGAAGCCAAAAAAACCACGTAATTCAAAATAATAAAGCCCACGCCGTTTAAAACCTGGCTGCTTAAAACTAAGAGTTGATTTTTGCCCTGGCGTAAATTTGACTGCCCGGCCAGATTCTTTTTGATTAAACCGCGGTTGTTCTTAGGGATTAAAAACATCAGAGCGAATAAAAAAGCAAAGACCCGTGACCAAATAAAGCCGGAAGAAAAACCCAAACTGTCGTAAGTTGATTGAATGGCGGTGTAAGAAATGCCGAAAAGCAGGGCGGCGGTCAGACCCTGCCAAATCCAGGACTGAGCTTGGTCAGCCCTTTTAGTTTCAAAAGTCACCAAAACCCCGCCCAGAATTAACAGGCCAAAAGCGATATTTTGGAATAAACCCAGTCTTTGGTCTAAAAACAAAAACGACAAAACAAAGGTGGTGACTGCACCCAAAGCGCCGACTAAAGTCACGACTCGGGAAGCTTCGCCCGACCTCATGGCGTGGTATAAAAAAAATACCGCCAGGGTAAAACTGCCGCCGGCTAAAGCCGCTTTGGCCGCCGGGTAAAGGCTCGGCCAGCTCAAGCCCCAAGGCGTTAAAACAAAAGCCGATAAACCCATGGTCGAAATCACCACGGTGTAAAAAGCCGGCTCGGGAATGACTTTAGTGACAATAAACTTATCAATCAAAAAAGCCACCGCAATAAAAAGGTAAGCGAAAATAAGGAGTAGTAACCAATCCATAACTTAATTATACCCTACCTTAAAAAGGCAGGCAAAGAAGGATTTTCTTAATAGTCTGATCAACGGATTTAGTGGCGTCAACAACCATACCAAATTTAAATGCAGTTGATTTTTTGTAAACCGCCTTAACCGCATCCGGACCGTGAGTTTTAGCCCTGAATTGATCCCGCTTGAGGCAAAGGGCCATTGGCACTTTAAAGGTAAAAACAAAAGACTGAAACTTGAATTTTTTGATTAAATCTTTAATCGCTGACTGGTAATAAAAGTTGCCGTCAAAAATCACCGGCCGGCCCTGGGCTAAATATTTTTTAGCAGTCGGGGCCAGAATTTTGTTAACCTTAAGAAAACTTTTCTCAGCAATATAGCCGGCTTGTTTATATTTAGTCAGATCGTATTGGTCTAAGACTCGGTCAACGGCAAAATACTTCGCCTTCAAAATCTGAGCCAGCTTTTTAGCAATGGTAGTTTTACCCGAGCCCAATGGCCCACGGATAATAACAAAGTAACTTACGGGTTTTTTCGGCAAAAAAATATCAACCAACTCCTCCAGCTTAGTGACGGTATAGTCAGTGTAATTAGGGATAAAATGGCGCGAGCCCCAATAATCATGCTGATACCAGACTGTTGTTAAGCCTAACTTTTTTGCCGGCATCAAACCGCGCTCCGGGTTATCGTCAACTATGGCGGAATTAAAAGGGTCGGCTTTTGTTTCTTTAAGAATGGTCAAAAAGAATTTCTTATCAGGTTTACTTAACTGGTACTCTTTAGAAACACCGAAATGAGAAAAATACTTTTCCAACCCAGCTTTTCTTAATTTCTCTTTGGTTTCTCTTGGCTGATTAGCAATTAAACCGAGTGAATATTTTTTTGCCAAGGCTTTAAGCACTGTTCGTGCCTCGGGACGAATTGACGCGGCTGTAACATAATCAAATTCTTGCCGGCGACGTGAGTAAAATTCCTCGGCCGCTTGAACTGCCTGTTTTTGATTTTGAAGTAAAAGCTTAAAAACGTTTTTGTTAATTGAACCCAGCATTTTGCTCGTTTTTTGATGCAGCTGCTCAACATTCTGCTTGGTGACTTGGGGTTTATATTTTTTAGCAATGGCAGTCAGCGTGTTGATTCGCCAACGTTCGGCAATTCTATCGTCAGTCAAAACTCCGCCAACATCAAAAAAAATCCATTTAATTTTTTTGGCTTTTACCATATTTTTAGACCACTTTACTTTTCATTTTAAAACCAAGTTTAATCGCCAGGAGTATTGATAAACTGGCTAAACAAATATAGGCAGGAAAAGCCAACAAAATAAAATTTAACTGGCCAACCGCAATGCAGGCTAAGAACCCGCCGACAAAAGTTAAAACCCAAGAACTAATAGTTTCGGTGGCTGGTTTTTCATAGGCTTTGATTATGGTCAAAACCGCGCCGGTAGCGTCAATCAAGATAACAATAAAAAGCGCGACTGCGGCCTCATGAGTTAAATACCAAAGCCATAAAGCGACCGCGGCACCGCCTAAAGCGATAATGTCGCGCTTGATTAAACCGCCTAAACCATATTTAATAGCCAGGCTAAAGATCAGTAAGTCGCCAACCGCCTGAGCGCCGGCCATAAATAGAGAATAAGACGCGCCCTTGGCCAGCTGGGAAAAAAACGCAATTGAACCCAAAATTGCCCAAATCAGCCACGAGGCCCGCTCCGGTTTTGTCTTCGCTAAAAAAATATCTTTGATGTAAGGCACAAAAGACAGTAAGATGACGATGCCTGATAAATACCCGGCGGCTTGGATAATCATAAATTAATTCTAACAAAAAATAGCTCCTTAAACGTATTTCTTGACAATGAATGTCTGTTTGATAATTTCAACAATTATTAACTGGACAAAACCCAGAGCAGCGAGCAGACCCCAATCTTGGATGGTGAGTGGCACAGCGTCAAAAAAACGTTGGAGGGATGGATGGTAAATGGCTAAAATCTGCAGCAATACACCGGCAATCACCCCCAGGGTAAGATAACGGTTAGAAAAAGGATTCTTGGAAAATGTGGAGTGGCGAAGGCTCCTGGCGGAAAAAGCAAAAACCAAGGAATCGAGCCCAAGCCCGGCAAAGATAAATGTACGGGCGTGATCTAATTCATAGCCTAATTGTAGCAAAATATAAAAAAGGCTAAGGAGTAAAACGTTCATCACGATACTGATTGAAAGAATGATTATTTTAACTTGACGGTTGATAATTGATTCTTTTTTTGGCCGAGGTTTTTGACTCATGACATCGCCCTCCGCTTCTTCAACGGTGAGGGCTAAAGCGGGAAAACTGTCATCAATAATATTAACCCACAAAATTTGGGCCGGCAGTACTGGCAACGGCAGTTTCAGCAGCAGGGAACCAATCACCAAAACAACTTCCGACAAAGAGTCGGAGAGCAAATACATTACAACTTTTCTAATGTTATCAAAAATAACTCGCCCCCGTTTAATGGCCGCCACGATAGTCTTAAAATTATCATCCAGCAGAATCATATCAGCCGTTTCTTTGGCGACATCGGTGCCGGAGCCGAGCGCCACGCCAATGTCGGCGGCTTTAAGGGCTGGCGCGTCGTTAACCCCGTCGCCAGTCATCGCAACAACTTCACCTTCTTTTTGCCAAGCCACCACGATTCTAATTTTATGGCGCGGCTCAACCCGGGCATAAATGTCAATATTTTTAACCACCGATTGAAATTCCTCGTCGCTCATCGCATCCAAATCTTTACCCTCCAAAATATTTGCCTCTTTGACCTTTAACCCCAGCTCAGCCACAATCGCCTTAGCGGTCAACTTATGGTCCCCGGTAACAACAATGGAACGAATACCGGCTTGGCGCGCGAGCTGAAACGTTTCTTTGGCTTCTTGGCGCAACGGGTCTTTTAATGCCACAAAACCGATAAAAACTAAGTCATTCAGCTCAGCTTCAAGGACCGTGACCGGCTTATTTTGATCAACTTTTTTATAGGCAAAGGCCAGCAACCGGAGTCCGCGCGTCGTTAGTTGCTCATATCTAGCGACGAGCGCGCGCCGCTTGACCGCGGTTAAAGGTTCTTTTTTTCCTAGATGGCGCAGGTAATTGCTCATCGCCAAAATTTTTTCCGGGGCGCCTTTGACATAAACGACGTTATGAAGTCGGTCAAGATGATTAAACGTCGCCATAAATTTGGTTTCCGAGTCAAAAGGAATCTCTAACAGACGCGGCTGATCTTTTTCTAACTTTTCCTTGGTTATCCCCTGCTGCCAAGCGGCAATAGTCAAGGCTTGCTCGGTCGAGTCGCCAATAACTTTAATCTCCTCAAGTTCCGATTCCGGATTTTCAATGGTCGCGTTACCGCAGAGTAATGAAATTTTAGTAATTAAATCATGATCTTTGAGAGTTTCAGATTTTTGGTAGTTACCGGGATGTTCAATCACCAGTTCCTCGGCAAAAGTGATAATCCGCTCCACCCGCATTCGGCCTTCGGTGAGCGTGCCGGTCTTATCAGTACAAATAATCGAGGTACTGCCGAGGGTTTCTGCCGCCACTAAGCGTCGAATCAGGGCTTTTTGTTTTAAAATCATCTGCATCCCAATCGAAAGGATAACCGTCACCGCGATTAAAAGACCTTCCGGAATAGCGGAAACTGCCACAGCCACGGCGAGCAAAAGAATGCTTTCTTTCGCCCCTTCGCCAAAACCGATTATTGGCCGGCCGCCAAGACCGCCAATAATAACAATGAGGACGGAAGCCGCAATAACCAGGTAGGTGAGAATTTTTCCCAATTGTCCGATCTGCCGCTGGAGAGGCGTCGGCTCTTCCTTGGTCTCGGCAATTAATTTGGTAATCTGCCCGATTTCAGTTTTAATCCCGGTCGAAAAAACAACCGCCAGGGCCGTACCGCGGGCAACAACCGTTCCAGCGTAGACGATATTTTCCCGGTCAGCCAGGCCGACACCTCGTTTCATCGGTGCCATGATTTTTGTTGATGGCATTGATTCACCGGTCAAAGCGGCTTCAATTACCTGAAGATTATCAACCTTGATTAGCCGAGCATCAGCCGGCACTTTATCGCCGGGACTTAAAAAAATAATATCGCCAGGGACAAGCTCGCGGCTGCTCAAACTGACTGCCCGGCCGTTGCGCAGGACTTTGGCTTTGAGGTCAACCAGTTTTTTTAAATGCGTAATGGCCCGGTTGGCCTTGTATTCCTGGTAATACCCCAGTACGACATTGATAACCATGGCGACCAAAATAATGAGCGCGTCGCTAAAATCGGCCAGCAAAGCGGAAATCAACGCCGCCCCAAATAAAATATAGGCCAGCGGACTTTTAAGCTGGCTTAATAAAATGGCAAAACCAGACAACGATTTTTCGGCCGGCAATTCATTTTTGCCGTAGTGCTTGACGCGTTGTTCAGCTTCTTTGCCTGACAGGCCTTTGGCCGAAGAGTCTAATTTTTTATACACGTCGCTTAGCAAGAGCGCGTGCCAAAGTTTTTCTTCCATGGATGTGTTTATTATTTTTATATTATAGCAAAAAACCGCCTTTTCGTCCCGTCGTTTTTGAACGACGGGATTCGGCGATTTTTATTTCCGCAATACAAGATTGACGAGAAAGACAAAATAGATTAGACTCTGATTAACTTCAGCTATTAGGAGGAGCACCATGACCACTTCAGCCAAAGCTTTGATTGATGCTCTGGTTGAAATCCAGACTATCAGCCTAGATGTCAGCGATCTGACCATGTTTGCCCAGGGCATACACCGACTGGCGATGGAAAAAAACCTGGACGTTCGAATTGTTGTTGGTTGTCACGCCGTCATCAACAGAATGCCGACCCAGACTTATTCCCGTGGCGCACCAATGTTTACCATTACAATCATTGGCCCGCGCGACCACGTTGATGAGCTTAAGCGAGACATAGCCGAACTTCTAGGCTCTGGATAGCTTAGCTCTTTTAATCCCTCACCCGCTCCCATGCCTTCTCCCTTTTTTTTTGGGGGGGGGATTTTTTTTGATTAACTGGCTAGTTACCTTTTAGCCCTTCCAGTCCCTTGACTTCAAATTTGACTGCCGGCTTGGGCACTGAGATGACTGGCACGGCGCTGGTCTTGCCAAAGCCGCAACCAGATGGATTAGGATCAGAAATAACCGTACCGTCAGTGGCGGTTACTGAACCGGCATTGGCATGCCAATGTTCTTCTTTGTCACACTCCGAACCGGTGCCGGAATGAACTTGGTTCAGAGGAATGTATTTACTGCCGTACTGAATGACTTTGATGGTTTCGGGCGCAGTCGCCGGCGTGACGGTAATAGAAACATTAAAAGGAATGGTATTAATCAGCCGGCGATTGGGGTCATAGATTTGGATACTGCCGTTAGCGGTATAAGTGCCCGGCCCAAAAGCCTGAACCGTATTGCAGTCGTAAGTGACGTTTGTGTTAGCGGGCAGTTTGCCGCTGGGCGGAGTAATGTGGAGCCAATTGGGAATGTTACCGGTCAGGTCAAAGCGGTCGGCATCCACACTGCCTTTTTGCAGGTTTAAGACTTGGAGATTTTGCGAACAAGCACCGACCTGGGGAATAGTCCGGCTGAGGTAAACGCCGTCTTGCTGTTGAACCCCGGTTGAAGGATCGACACACTGAGCCGGTTTGCCGGCGCAAATTTCCGGACTGGGACAGTCGGTTTGTTCCGAGGCGCACGAGCCGTTAGAACAAAAGAGTCGGCCGACCTGGGTGTTGCTGCAGCAGACCGGCGTCGGATCGCCGCAGTCAGCGTCAGTCTGACAACTGCGGCCGGAATCAATCAATTCCTGGCGGGCATCATCAACCGCCTGCTGCAAACGGTCCGAACCGTACAAGCCTTCGCGCAAGCCGGAGATTTTGGCCTTTTGAAGCTGGTTTTCCAAGTCATTCAATTTTTTACGCAAGTCAGGATTGTTGCCTTCAAACACACCAGTGCAGGCCGGACTGCCGGATTTAATGACCGTACCGGTGCCGGCGCTATCAAGGCTGCCGATATTAACGTTGGTATTGCCGCCCGGCTCTTTGCACTTTTCTTCAATGGCATCAAGAATCGCCTGCTTTTGCTGCCTGGCGTTTGTCGCGGTGGCTAAAGCGGCGTCGTACTTAGCCTGAGCGGCTGCTTCCGCCGCTTGTCGGACTTTTTGGTTAGCTTCTTTACCGGCAGCTAAAACCGCATCACAAGCCGCTTCTTTATCTTTATAAAATTCCGGCTTACGGGCATTGGCCACACAGTCGTTATATTCTTTTTTTACCTCTTCGCGCTGGTTAAACTTCGCTTCATTGAAACCTTTGCCCGCGTCAAAGTCAGCCATAATTTCTTCGTAAAGCTGGCCAATTCTTTCAAAAGCGTCTTTGCACGGATCAGCGGTTAAAGCGGCGGAAATACATTGATGATATTGGCTTTCCAGCTGCTGATTCTGGGCCCAAAATTCATCGCTGGCTTTTTCTTTGTCCGCAGACAGTTCATCTTTAAAACTTTGCTGACGCTGTTCAAATTCGTTGTCAACCGCCTGGCGAGCCGAGGCAATTTGTTCACAGACCGTGTTTCTGACGTCAATACCGTTATCGGAAAACTGATTATTAAAAACGCCGCTGGCGGCGGCAACAATCAGCCCCAAAGCGATAATTCCTATTGAAATACTGGCGATTTGACTGGTGGATGGTTTAGGCATAAATTTTTGTCCTTTTTTTTGTTAATTAAGAACGAAGTAGAAAAAATATTAGCGTTAGCCGGCGGCTCGCTTGAGAGTTTCAATGTCAAACTTTTTCATCTTGAGAAACGCCTGAGTCAACCGGGCCAGCTTCTCTTGGTCTTTGGTTTGCATTATCTCGGCCAGGTCAGAAGGCACAATTTGCCACGAAAGACCATACTGGTCTTTGAGCCAGCCGCATTGTTCGGCTTCAGGCACGGCCGAAAGCTTTTCCCAGTAGTAATCAATTTCTTTTTGGGTCTTACAGTCCACTATAAACGAGATAGCTTCGTTAAATTTAAAAAGCGGACCGGCGCTAATCGCCATAAACGGCTGGCCCGTCAGCTCAAAAGAAATAACATCACAGTCGCCTGAGGGCGTGTCATGAAGGGTCGTGATATTTATAATCTTGGAATTGGGAAAAACCGAGACGTAAAACTCGGCGGCTTCTTTAGCTTGGGTATCAAACCAGAGATGAGGTGTAATTTTTAATTTCATATGGTTAGATGCTAACTACCACCTTAAAACCGCCGTAAGCCATTCGCTTCATGTCAAACGGCATTTTTTCCATCTGGTTGGGATCAGTCGGCTGCATTGACGGATCTTTCATTACTCTGGCGTTGACTTGGTCGCGATGCTTTTTTGATTTGTATTCGATATAGGAAAACCAAACTGTCTCGCCGGGCTTGGCTTTGGCCATTTTTGGAAAAATAAATGTTACCCATTCGGGTTTAGCGTCATCAAGCATACATTCTTTATAATCAAGCGCCCCGTATTTTTTCCACATCTGGCCGCCCTGGCGGGCCATTTTGCGATATTCTTTGACTCTCTTTTTGGGCACTACCAAAACAAACCCATCGACATATTTTGTTTGATTCTTTGCCATATATTTTTGCTAGTTAATATTTTTTACATTTGGGATGGCTGCAGCATGCCCACCCGGTTACCTTCGGTATCTTTAAACATTACAAATTTGCCGACACCCGGGATATCCATTGGCTCACCTTGGATTTCGCCACCGGCATTTTTCACTATTACCATATGTTTTGCCAAATCAGCCACGGAAATTACCAGGTGAGGCATCGTGCCATATTCTCCCTTCTGAAAAAATCCGCCGTTGATCGCGCCTTTATTTTTATGCATCTTATTCTCGTCTAGCGGCGAGGTAGTGGCCAGCAGGTAGTCACCCATCTCCGGGCCAAGCTGCTTTAATTCCCAGCCAAACGCGGTCTCGTAGAATTTTTTTGTTCGTTGTTTATCTTCCGCCGGCATTTCAAAGTGAACGACTGGGTTCATCCCGTTAGAGACTGACTTATTAGTTGCTTTTTCCATAATGGTTTTTAATGATAGTTAAATTAGTTTCCATCTAATGTTAATAATGATGGTAATGCAATTATTGTCTGTCTCTAACGGGATTCATTGTCATATTTTTTGATTACTTTTGATTACTAATGAATTAATTCAATTATAAATTTTATTAGCTGAATCAACGAACATTATTAATCGCGTTTTTTATGGTATCATGCTTAGTCTTGAGTATATTGGATAAAGTGGTAAAAACCTTTTGGCCCAAACTGTCGGAATTTTTGCCGGCAGCAAAAACGGCCCACCAGGGAAATTTGACCTTAATATTTTCTTGGACGTCAATTTCGACGGTCGCTTTGGCTTTGACCGGAATAAGACCAAACAATTTAACCGGCTGATGATGAGTAGTGGTTATTTTTTCGTAATTAAGTGAAATCTGTTCGGTCGGCACATCGGCCTCGGCCAAGCCTTCTTTTAAAATTTCAGCGACCTGCTGGCGGCTCTCTTCAGACGCGTCATCGCCGCTGCTGCTGAGCAAGATAGCAAAATTTGATTCCGGCGAATCATCATCTATCGCCACATCAATTTCATCCGGCTCGATGCCAGCGGTGGTATTTTCCTGCGTTTCACCTTTAATGTCACCAATCTTCAAATAACCTGCCTCGGGTGGATCGTCGTCGTTAAACTTACTGTCAATTTCGTCTGGCTCAACCCCCGGCGGTGGCGCTGATTCCCCTTCTTCAACTTTCCAGGTGTATTCAACATTGCCTTTTTTTGTTTGGTCCTCGCCTGAATCAACGACATCTCTGGTTGGGGCACTTGAAGTAGTGGTTTCACCGTCTACTCCGTCGAATTCAAGATAGTAATCTGTTTGGGCGGCAACAAAACTCAACGGCATTAAAGCCAACCCTAAAATGAAAATAAGTATCTTCATATAATTTTTGGCTAATTATTAATCTTGACCTGCCGACGCGGCCTGGGCAAAAAGGCGGCCAGCCGCTGGGTTTGGGCTAAAAACCTACCTTTTTACTATGATATTTAAAGTTTTTTACAGTATACCAAAAAATCGCCACTTTGGCGATTTCTGGGAAAGATTTGCAGAATTATTTTTTCTTTAAGACGTAAATCGGATACCAAGCTGAAGACGGCTCTTTGACGTGATGCTTGGTAATAATTTTGAAATACCGGCTGACGGCTCGGTCAAAATCCGCCTGAACCATCATTGAAGCGCTGGCTTCTTTTTCAATCGCCAAAGCTTTAACCATAAAATCATAATCTTTTTTTGCCAAAAGACCTTTTTGGTTAACCTGATCTACGGCTTGCCGGGCGGCTTTAATATTCCACATGGCGGTCTTGGCATTTGGCTTATAGCCATAGACGTAATGCATTGAAGTCTGGTAAAAAGAATACTTTTTGGCGTAAGACTGATAATGTTTCTTAACGACTTTTTCCAAATCAACCGGCTGTCTGGTTGGCCGCAAACATTCACGGCCAATAAATAAACCGTCATCCTTTAGGTGGCAGCGGATATTTTTAAAAAATGTATCATAGTCTTTAGTGTGTAAAACACCCGGCACCCAATCGCCAAAAATCAAACTGAATTTTTTTTCCAAGTTCATTGATAACTAATTCGCTTCGTAAAATTTTTCTTGTCCGACGTGGGTCATCGGCTGTTTGGATAAAATTCTATAAAAATCCCGAGAGAAATCAACGATAGAAACATTCATTTTATTTTTATGCAGCATTGACCGAAACTCCACAGTTGAACCAAGAATCAAGACATCTTTAAAGCCCTTGGCTTTTTGGGCTAAGGCGTATTTTTCAAACCATTTCACTTCACTGGGCCAAGGCCGGGCTGGCGCGGGTAAGTTTTTCCAGTACTCAGCCTTAGTCGGCTGCCAATTTGGTTTTATTTTGGACATAACCTTAAATCAAACTTATTTTTGTGATTTACTAAAATCGCCTCCAAAGATTAATTGAAGGCGATTTTGTTGTAATTACTTACTCTTTTTTTTGGCTTTAGCTTTTTTGACCACCACGGTTTTTTTCACCAACACTTTTTCTTTCTTACTTGGTTTGGCTGGACTAAGCAGCGCCAAAATATTATCCAGCTTGGCATTTAACAATTCAAATTGCCTGGAAGAATTATCCGGCTTTTTAACATCGGCTTTGCCGCTCTTGCTAAAACAGTCACTGCAGTACACTGGCCGCTCACCCGTGGGTTTAAACGGCACTTCACAGTCTTTGCCGCAATTGGCGCACTTGGCTTGATACATTCTTTTATCGCCAAAACTACCTCTATCACTAAAGCTGCCTCGCTGCGAGTCTCGGCCGCCGGATCGGCTGGTTTCCTCCCCGCGACTTTTTTTGAAGCAATCGCTGCAAAAAACCGGACGATCGCCAGTCGGCTTGAACGGCACTTCGCAGTCTTTGCCGCAGTTAGAACAGACGGCCGGATACATTGTTGTTGAACGGCTTGAGTCGCGGTCGCCAAATCCCCGGCTGCCTCGGTTGCCGTCGTTACCGCCTTTGCGGTTAAAGCCGTGGCCGCGATCGGATTTAGAACCCCGATTAAAATTTTTCATAATTCTATTGTATTAATTAGTTTGTTAAAAAATTTATGAACCAAATTGGACCAGCGGTTAAATTAGCCGCCATTTAAATACCGCGAAAGACACTAGCCACAAAATCGCAAAATGGATAAAGAGAAACAAAACCACAAAATCCAAAGGATAGCCTTCAAAAAAGTAACGTACCTGCAAAAGGATGGCAATCACTCCGGAAAAAATCAGCGACTTGAGCCATGGCCGCCGGACGCCGGCTAATAGCCAGAACGTAACCAAGCCGATGATCGTGCCGTAAATTATTTTGTTGGGAAAGTAGCGCGGCGGCACGGAGTACTCACCGCTAAGCTGATGAAAAAAATAATCCGCTAAGGCAAAAATTAAGATAATGCCTAGCGTCAATATTACACTCAACCCAAACTTTTTGATAAAAACCGCTTTCATTCCTGAACAATTACTTGACCCTGCATTGAGGGGTGGATGCCGCAACTGTAGTCATAACTGCCGGCCTGGCTAAAAGTATACTGGAACGTCTGGCCCGGCTTTAGCTGGGACGACTCAAACAACGCTGATTTAATCGTATGGACGGCCGCGTCATTATTAGTCCAGGTCACGGCGGTGCCGGCTTTGACGGTTAAAATTTTTGGACTGAAAGTAAAACTTTGAATCGTGACGGCATTAGCGCTCACGGCTGCTGGGGTTGAATCTTTAGCTGGCGCCAAGGTCGGCTGAGTACAGCCGGCAACAACCGCTAAAAATGCCAACAAAACTGCGGCGAGCAAAAGTGACGATTTTTTAACCATAGCTTGTTTAGGGTTATTTTGATGACATATCTATTATACTCCAACCGAAGTGGGCAGGCAAAAAATCAAAGCCAGGTGACTTTGGTTCAAATACCGAAAAAAAATAGGCCGGAAACAATCCACCAAAGGCGGAAAAATTTCCGAGCCCAAATGAACCAGCATCCGAGTCTCTATCGCTCCCAAGAAAGGCATTGTCTATTTATGGACCGGGTTGTTGACGGAGTGAAAATACAAAGCCGTACCAGCTATACCATTCGATCTCAGGTTTGGCCGAACAAGCGTCCAACCACAGCGTTGAGTCATCACGACCAAAACCAATTCTCCAGGGTAATCCCTCGATAAAGACTGGCCGGTGCATAACGATCAAGGCCTTCAGGCCCATCAACCTCAGGGTTTGATCAGAGAAAACCTCCTTGATTGACGGCGTGATTCCCAGGGGTGTGTCAATGCAGCCAAAGCTTTCCGCCTTCATCAGGATGTGCTCATTTGTCCGCTGACCGGTTTGAAGCTGATCGCCGCGCAGGATTGCCAGTTTGTGATGGACACCATCGGTGGCCATAAATTCTGGATGGCGAAGAAGCAATTCTGCATTTTCACCGATGTGATGGTCAGGCCCATTGTCCCCGAACGAACCCCGAATAAATGAAGCCTCGGGATTTTTTCTCCTCTCCTCTTTTTTCTCTTCCCTGACCCTTTGAGCCTCTTTGATCATCGCAATCAGACTTTCGCCCGTCTGGCCGTGGGTTGTAATTTCAAAGGTCAGTAAACCTGAAGCATCTAGCACTCTAGCCACCTCCCTCCTTTTTAGTCTCTGTTTTAAACAGATTAGACAAAAATCCCCTATTTGTCAAGCCAAAACAAAAAAGCTAAAGGCAATTTTTTATACTAAAAAAATCGCCGGCCAGGCGACTTGATCCAAACATTTAAAGACAACTATTTTTTACCCAAACTCTGATCACGGCACTTTTGGCAATACTGCAATTTATTTTTCAGCCTGACGTCCTGAATAATTTCAAACAACGAATAAGATTCTTTACCGCAGTTCTGGCAGTAACGTGATTCCCCGGTGACGAATTTTCTGACTCCAGTTAGTTTAGCCGTAGCGACTTTTGCCATAATATTGTCAATTAAAGTGCCAATTAAGCTTAGCACTTACCTGTCCAGAAGTCAAGACCAACTTTTTCGGATATCATTGTCATCCTGAGCTGGTCTTGATCCCGATTTGACGTCGTGGATCAAGGATCTCGCCTTGGCGGTGAATTCAAGATCCAGATTCCAGCCTCCGCCAGAAGCAGGCAGGCTTTTGCGGCGGCTGGGTTTTTCGGCGTTAAATTTTATGGCCAGATAATCAGCTTGATTCCAATCACAAAAATCAGAACGGCAATCACTGCTCTAAATTGCTGCTGGGAAATTTTATTGACGACCAGTTTACCGACATAGGCGCCAAGAAGCGACACGGGAATAAAAATAATAAGGCCATAAGACAATGCCGGCGACAATGATATGCCGCCAGCGATATAGGTTACCACTCGAGTTAAATCAACCATTAAACCGA
The DNA here is from genome assembly GCA_001817345.1 of Candidatus Buchananbacteria bacterium RIFCSPHIGHO2_01_FULL_44_11. GTDB lineage: Bacteria > Patescibacteriota > Patescibacteriia > Buchananbacterales > UBA6539 > 2-01-FULL-44-11. The sequence continues at coordinate 116,774 of MHIE01000003.1, forward strand.
TGGCGCCGGCAGTGGCAATATAAACCGATTTGGGTAAATCAAAAATTGTCAAAAAAGCGCTGCGAATCGCCCCGCCAATGCCAAACATACCGGCAAAAAATCCGGAAAGCGAGCCGCCAAGAAGCGCCATACCCAAAGAAGCCGGCACTTTTAATTTTGATTGCAGTAATAAAAACACGGCGTAGGCGGCAAAAAATATGCCCAGCCCTCTTAAGAGTACGGCATTATCAACATTCAAAGTCACTGAGGCGCCTAGGTAACTGGTGAGTAAGCCCGTTAGACCAAACAAGCCGACTAAACGCCAATTAAGACCAGACCGAAACAGGGTCACTTTCCAGACGTTACCAAACCAGTGAATAATGGAAACCAAAAAAATTGCTTCAACCGGCGGCAAAAATAACGCTAAGGCCGGAATCATAATCGTTGAAGTGCCAAAGCCGGTGACGGTGCCAATCGCGCTGGCAACGATTGTTAAAATGATAATTAAAGATATTTCCATAATTAAATTATACCACAAAACCGCCCCTACCAGAGGCGGCAGGACTGTACTGAATCAATAAAAATCTATTTCATCGCTAAAATACTGCGCTTAATGATTATAACGATCCGACTGGAATTTTTCTCAAATCATTATTGGTAATGCCTAGCGACAGAAACCGCATTATTTGATAGGCCGCTTCACCATTTTTGAGATAATACCGCTTGCCGTCGCTAGGATTAATATACCAAGCTTCACCGCGCGACTGAACCTGAAGTAGAATTTTACCGCGGAGCTGATTAACCAGCCCGGAATCAACCGATATCAACCCAGCACCCAAGGGGTTGTGGCCGCTCAAAATTTCGCCGCCATCAAGATAAGAGTCACCGTCGGTGTCGGGATTATTCGGATCCGTACCCAGTCCCTCTTCAAGCTTGTCGGGTAATCCGTCATTGTCGGTATCAACGTCGGCAAAACGTGCTTCAATACCAACTGGTATCTTGGCGAGATCAGCATTAGCGACGCCTAAACCAAAGGCATTTAAAGCCAGATAGGCAGATTGACCATCTTTGAGATAGAACTTTTTGGCAGTGATTGGGTCAACATACCACGCTTCGCCATTTCCTTGAACCTGAAGTAGAATGCGACCCTTCAGTCGGTTAGCCAGCGTACTATCAGTTTTAGTTACTAACTGTTTTTCATTGGCAACGAATTGCGTTTCCGAAGTTGATGGTTGGTAATTAAGTTTAGCAATCCTAGTCTGCAACTGAGATTCATCCAAGCTAGTAGTTTGGTTCGAGGGTGTTTGATAATCATTATCTCCGTTGCCATTTACTCCAACAATTGTTCTGGTAGCAATATTATTATCTAAACTTACTTCCTTGCCAGTTGGATCAAAAACTTGAATTTTAACTACATTCTGTCCATTATGGAAATTCTGGGGTAATAAATTCTCCTTATAACTCACTCCTCGTTCATCGAGAGGTAAACCTTGATCATAAGTAAAGTCACTGCTAATTACATCATTGATATATGACACCACCCGGTAGGCAGCGACCGGCGCTCCAACATTCTTAATTGCAGCCGTCACTAATGCTAAATCACTTTTTGATAGATCAATTGTGGCGGGTAGTTGCATATCTGTAACTGTAAAGTTTGGCCGTTCAGTTTCTTGGTCTCCCACTACAGTAATACTTGCTGATTTGGTATTATTATTTTCGTTACTTTCGTCTACTACATTACCAGAATCAACGACGATTTTTATCGTATGGTTTCCGCCGGTCGCTGCCCAGCTGAACTGTGAACAACCAAAACTGACACTCGAATTAGCGGTCACGGCTGGTTGTTGACAGTTGCCCTTCAGGACATCGTCAACATACCATTGGACATAAAATTCATCTGTAGCAGTTCCACGGTTGGATACTATTGAACTAAAAGTTATGTTTGTGCCACCACTATACGGCGGATTGGGACTGATGGTTATGTCCTGAGGCGAAAGGTCCGGTTTAGTCATCGAGGAGCTGGCGGTTGTGACGGTGATAGTCTTTGATACTGAGTTATTTGTTTCAGAAGATTCATGAACTATACTGTAGGGATTAACGATAAATTTGATTGTGTACATACCGGCGCTAGTTGGCGTCCAGTTGTTATACACAACGTTTGCTGTACTACCAGAATCAAGTGAAACGCTGTCGCCACTTTTCACTAATGTATTATTTACCAAAAATTGATAGTCAAATCGCGAGCCGACAGCAGTTGAACTAATATTTTTTACCACGCCAATAATGTTAACCGGGACACCGGCTACATAAGTATCACTGCTCAGATTGATTTGGTCGGCTTTCAAGTCAGGCAACGATGTAATTGTGAACTGTGGCCCCCATAACATATCATAATTACTTATATTAATAGCGTCACCGGTGTCAACGTTGACACCTTCAATTTTGCTTATTCTCCAACGCGAGGTAATCGGGCTAGAGCCATACGCCTTGATTTTGAGATACAGTTCGCCTGAACTGTAGGGCGTAGTATCAAAAGATATCTTTGAATCGCCGAAGTCATGCCCAACAAAGCTATAGGTGGTTGAATCAAGACCATAGGCCTTAGAGGCAATAACATTATCGGCCTGGTCGGTAAGATAAACGGCACTGACAAAATTCTCACCGCTAGACTGTTCTATCCCTATAGAGGTGATTCTAAGATTACTACCGGCAGTATTATAAGAGAATTGTGCCACTGTTGCAGGAACATTGACATTAAAATGAATGTCCTCGGCAAGAAATAATTCCGAAGCGGTAAAAGTAATATCACCACCTCCGGCTGATGCCGGCATTGAAACAGTCAATAATAAAGAAGCTGTCATAACAATAATGCCCAAATGTGTCCTTCTCATATTTATCAGTTAATGTTGGAGAGTAAAACTAAAAAAACTATTTCATCGCTAAAATACTGCGCTTGTAGCTTCCCCCGCCTACGCTAAAGCTTCGGCGGGCAGGCAGATTTTCCTAAAGAATTTACTTCATTGCTAAAATTGAGCGTTTGTAGCTTTCTAAATTTTCCAGTGCAATTCCGGTGCCTTTGGCCACACAAAGCAGCGGTTCTTCAGCGACATAGGCGGACACACCGGTGGCACGGGTGACCAGCTGGTCAACATTACGCAGCTGACTGGAACCGCCTGACATGATAATGCCTTTATCAATAATGTCGGAACTTAATTCCGGCGGCGTTTTATGCAAAACATCTTTAACCGCGGCCAAGATGCCTTCCAACTCGGTTTGAATGGCTTCAGTCACGTCATCGGACTTAACCGTGATGATCCGTGGCAGGCCGGTGATTGAATCGCGACCCCGGACTTCGGTTTGGAGCGGGTCTTCTAGATACATGGCTGAGCCGATTTCAATTTTAATTCTTTCGGCGGTTTTGTCGCCGATAATCAGGTTATATTTGCGGCGGATATATTCGGCAATGGCGGTGTCAAACCGGTTACCGCCGATTCGGACTGAAGTGGAAGCGACAATGCCGCCTAAAGAGATGACGGCCATTTCCGAAGTGCCACCGCCGATATCAATAATCATGTGGCCGCTGGGCGATCCAATGGGAATATCGGCGCCAATAGCGGCGACAATCGGTTCTTTAATAATGTAAGCGGCTTTGGCTCCGGCGGCAATGGTCGCGTCAATGACGGCTCGGCGTTCAGTTGAAGTAATGCCGGCGGGAACGGCCACCATCACTTCCGGCCGAAACAGCCGAACGCCGCCCAAAGCTTTATTGACAAAATAACGCAGCATCGCCGCGGTGGTTTTATAATCGGCGATAACGCCGTCTTTCATCGGCCGAACGGCAATGATCGTGTCTGGCGTGCGGCCCAGCATTTCTTTGGCTTCAATGCCAACGGCCAGAACCCGCTTGTCCGCGGCCGAAATGGCCACGACCGAAGGCTCATTAATCACAATCCCCCGCCTGGGAACATAAACCAGGGAGTTGGTTGTGCCAAGGTCAATACCGATTTTTTTGATTAACATAATAAAAAGTTAAAACCCAAAAACTTTTAGCCTTTGGCTTATAAATTTTAAGTTTCTAAAGCAACTACATCTTACTGAAATATACTAACTTTGTCTAGCGTTGCTTTGGCAGTTTAACTCCTAAATATTTAGCAAAATACTTGATGCCCGACTCCAAGTGGATCCGGCCGGCTTTGCTGAAAACACCAAGGATGCCTGAATGTTCGGCTGACAGCCGCTGATGATAATGGACCATTTCCACGTCGGCAAAATAATAAACCAAAAAATCCGCTTCCCAAACCCGACGGCAAAAATCCAAATCTTCAAAATACATAAAAAATCTTTCATCAAACAGCCCAACTTGGTCTAAAACCGATTTGCGAATTAAAAGGCAAGCACCAAACAGCCAATCCACCGCTTGATTTTTTTCATGCTGCCAGTCAACCATCAGATAGTGATTCAACCGCCGCTTGGCAAAAGGCAAATTGCCTAAAATTGTCCGGCGGTAGAGCGGCACGAGTAAACTCGGAAAACGGCGGCAGGAATACTGAACGCTGCCGTCCGGATTAATCAGCTTCGGACCGATGATGCCGACCCGGGGATTTTGTTGCATAAAGGCCACCATTTTTTCCAAAACGCCGGGCACGACCGCAATGTCGGGATTAATCACCATGACGTATTCGCCTTTGGCCTGTTTGATGCCCAAATTATTGCCCACGGCAAAACCGCCATTTTCTTTGGCTTGAATCGTAAGCAATGGCGGCTTGGGCGCCTCAAGCTTAACTAATAAAGAGGAAGTCGTAACTGGCAGTTCTTCAGCCGGAGCAAAAAGTTTTTTAATCTCGGTCAGGCAGTTGTCGCCGGAATTATTGTCAACCACAATAATCTCGTAGGCCAGCTGGGGTTGAGAAGCCAGGATGCCTTTGACACACTGCTTCACCATGCCGGTCTGCTTGTAATTGAGAATAACAATTGATAAATCCATAGTGAATATAAATTCGAAATTCTAATATCTAAATTCTAAACAAATCCAAAATTATAAATTCAAATGTTTTAAATGGTTTTGGATTTTGAGTTTTGGTCATTTGAAATTGTTTAGGATTTAGGATTTTCCCGCCACCTTTTTAATTTTTATTTTAATGAAGGCGGAACCCCACCGAATGGCGGTGGCGTGCTTCGGATTTCTATTTAAACCATTTTCTAATATCCTGCGGGCCGACTTTTTTGTGAGCCATAATGATTCTTCTCTTGGTTAAAGTATCGGGCAGTTGGGCAAAAAATAGCATCAGACTCCGCCATTGGAACGGCTCAAAAATTAAACTATAAAAAACGACTTGCAATTCCCGGACTAACAACCAGGGTAAAGCCAAAAATACATTAAACCATTGCTCGTTTTTCACCAGCGTCAGGTGGTGATTTTTGAAAGAATAAAACCGGAGCAGACGCGAAACGGCCCGACGGCTCGCCTTAATTTTCGCCAGGCTGCCGTCGGCATAAGCGGCAAAGTTTCGGCGGTGATAGCAGACGGCTTCGGGCTGATACCAGTTTTCAAAACCGTAAAGCCGCAGCCGCCAAGCTAAATCAATGTCTTCTTTGTAGGCAAAAAAATTGTTGTCAAAATACTCCTGGCGAATCATCACTTCATTCAAAGCGGTTTTGCGGTACAAAACGCAGGCGCCGCTGATGCCAAAAACCTGTTCAAAGCGCTCGTACTGCCCCAAATCTTTTTGGCCTTCAGCCCGGTCAACAACCCGCCGACTTTTAAAAATCTGTAGACCGGTTGAATCAATGATATTAGATTTTACCACCTGGCGCAAACCGCCTTGATCGTCGTTATCAATTGCCTCAGTCGTCATTTTCAGAATTTTACCGCCAAAACTGCCGCCGGCCGGGTGATTATCGGCAAACCCAACCAGATTGGCCAAAAACTCCGGGGTTAAAACCACGTCCGGGTTCATTACCAAAATATACTCACTTTTAGCCAGAAGCAGCCCCTGGTTGTGAGCTTTGGTAAAACCGGCGTTTTTGAAATTCTGCAAAACGGAAGCGGACGGATAATTCTGCCGGATAAACTCAACTGTGTCGTCGGTGGAATTGTTGTCAACGACCATCAATGAAAAATCGGTGAAAGTCTGACTCAATAAAGACTCCAAGCAGTCAAAAATATACCGCTCGGAATTCCAGGTGACAATTTGGACGGAAACTCTAGGCATAAATTTAGCTTGTAGTTAGTAGCTTGTAGCTTGTTAGGGAAAAACCTAAAAAGCTACGAGCTAAAAAGCTGATTTCTATTTCTTCTCAGTGACCCAAAAGCCGAGGCGGAATCGGCCGCCCAGCATCAGCCTGGTTTGGGCGTCTGTCGCCGGTAACGCCCCGAATAAAATTAAAGTGGCCGGCACCATCACCCATTGTAGCACCATAATTAAATAACTCCAGAGGGTTAAATGTTTTGGCCGGGACGGCAGCATCAAAGTGTATAAAACGGCAATAACAATAAAACTAACCATGGCTAGCCGCATTAAAAATGCCAAAACATAGGGGGAATTCTGAAACAGAGCGGTCGTCCGGTCAAAGTCGGGGGCAAAAAACAGTGGTAAGTAGCCGCCCAATAAAATTATGATCGGCGCGGTCGCCCAGGAATAAACGCCCTCGGTCTGATTCCAAAGATAATAAATTTTTTTAATCAGCGGAATGTTGCGGCCGGCGCCGTTTTTAAACCAGAACTGCTTAACCATCCAGGGGAAGTGTTCCACGCCCCAGGCCCAGCGCCGCATTTGCTTATATTGGTTTTTCAGGCTCCGCCAAAAATGGCCGATGTCAACGGTATTCATGAAAACCGGAATATACATCGGCACGGTTTGATAGTCGCCCTGGTAATGAACCAGCCCCTGCAAAAAAATCCGCGAGTCCTCGGTGACGATAGTTTTATCCCAAAAACCAACCTCGACTAAAGTTTTAAAACTCATGCTGTGAGAAGAAAAAGTGAAAAGCCGTTCCGGCCGAGCCAAATCGGTGAAAAGCCAAAAAGTGGTGGAACTAGCTACAACCCGGACAATCGGATTTGATTCCCAAACGTTATTGTTGTAAACGGCAATCGGCTGGTAACTGGCATGGGTCGGGTTCGGCTGAGTCAGATATTTATAAGTTAAGCAGCCGAAGTACTGGGGATGAACGCAGGTATCAATGTCAAAATTAGAAACAATCACTTTGGCGTAATCAAGGCCAAGCTGATCAATGTAGTGTTGAGCCTGCCGAGCGGCATAATGGGTATTGGAGCCTTTACCCGGCAGTTCATCGGGCAAATCTTGAGGGTGAACGGTGACAATCAGGTTAAAAAATTTATCAGCGAATTTTTCTTTGATCTGCCTGGCAATGTCCAAAAAATTATCTTTATCCCTTTCTTCTCCGGCTAGGCAAACAATAAACTTTTTTAAATCGTAGTTGGAATTAATCAAAGCAGTAAAAGGCAATTCAACCACATTCAGCGGTTCGTGAAAGGTGGGTAAAAAAATCAGATGATAATAATCCTGGTAATTTTTGTCCAGGGTCTTGAGTTGGGTAAACCAATCGGTTTTGGCGTCACGTTGATAATAACGCCAAGAACTTAACAAATAGACCAGCATATATAAAACCCGAAGCACCCAATATAAATCAAAGGCAATAATAAAATAAATCGCCCAAAGCGGTTTAACCACCGATAAAACGACTAAACCGATAATTGTCAGCCAAACTAAAAAGCCGGGAACAATTTCCAACAGGCGAGATTTAATTTTTTCGGTCATAGTCAATGCCATTAACGCTTTAATTTAACCAGAAAAACAAGGTTTTGGCAATGCCATTATTGTCTTGGCCACTAAAAAGCCGAGGCCTTAAAAGCCTCAGCTTGTTTTAACTTTCCAAATTGTTTGGCGCTCGAATTTTTACCTAATCTTCCCCCCTCAATGTCCCAATTGGAATTTTCTCCAAGTCAGCGTTAGTAATACCCAGGGAATGAAATCTCATTAAGGAATAAGCCACGGCCCCGTCTTTCATGTAGTAGCGTTTGGAGTCAAAGGGGTTAACATACCAGGCTTCTCCGTGCCGTTGAACCTGGAGCAGGATGTAACCTTTGAGCCGTCTGGTTAAAGCGTTGTTTCTGGCGACTTCTGTGTCTGTGGCAATAGTAGAAAGATCTTGGTCGGTAATGCCTAAACTCAGGAATCTCATGATTTGGTAAGCGACGTTACCGTTCCTGAGGTAATAGCGTTTGCCGTCAACCGGGTGGACATACCAGGCTTCGCCGTTCTGCTGGACTTGGAGAAGGATATAGCCTTTGAGTCGATTAACTAAAGCCGTATTGATGTTGATAATCACTGGTGGGTTTAACGGGTCAAAGTTATTAGCGACTTCCTGACCATCTGAATAGCTGTCAAAGTCCGTGTCCCAGTTCTGAGGGTCGGTATTGTATTGAATTTCTTGATCATTAGTTAAACTGTCCCCGTCCAAATCTTGAGTAGTGGTCACTGGGACGTTGCCAAGACCAACATCAGGCAGAGGGCTGGTGGGATTACTTGGGGGAACAGTAGTACCAGAACCGGCAGCACCGCCACCCGCGGTTGGTGCTGGAGTGTAGTTCGTGCCACCACCACCACCGCCACCACCACCACCAGCTGGGGCGGTGTAGGTGCAGGCTTGGGATTCCACGGGTTTGCCCGAATCAGTATTACAGTTATGAAGGTCAGTACAAGCCCGGCCATGAGTACCAGAAGGTGAACAAGCGGCAAAGGCCGTACAGGACCAGACTGACGTGCAATTGGAAATAGGTGGGGTGTAAGTGCAGGCTTGAGATTCGGTTGGTTTGCCAGTGGTAACGCCACAAGCGTTTAAATCAGTGCAGACACGGCTTTGAGCCGAAGCGACTGAACAAGAGGTCCAGGAAGTACAAGACCAGCTCGGGGTACAGACTGGCGGGGTAACCGTGCATGACTGGCTTAAAACCGGACGAGAGACAGTGGTGCCACAAGAGTTAACATCGGTGCAGGTTCGGGTTTGAGTACCATTTAAACAAGCGGACCAGGCAGCGCAGGACCAGGATTCGGTACATTGGGTTGGGGGCGGAGTACTGGGTTGACCGGAGTTATACTCATATGGACCAATATCATACAGACTATTAACCAATCTCTGATTGCCATCCAAGTCTTTAGTAAAATCAAAGCCAGCCGGCAAATAAGCCGCGGGGTTAGCGCCGGCGTCAATCGCCCGACTGTTAGCCACTAACCGGTGAGTAGTTAGATCGTAAAGAGTTGAATCGCCGTTGACCGAATACTGAATGTTATTAATCATCGTTTCGCCGCTCTTGGCCGTATAGGGAAACATTAAATTATTGATAAAAATAATTCCCGGTATATTGGAAGTATGAAGCATCGCTTTCATCCAGTTGTTAATAATCCAAAAATTACTGTTAGTGCCCGCCCAAATACCGAGCGAGGCATTAAGGCGTTCAGTTGGGGCGTCAAGGACGTTATTAATCACCCAAATGCGTTGAACGCTGGAAAGTGTTAAGGCGATATTGGAATTTTGAACGTAGTTATTAGCGACGACCACATCATGGCTATCCTGATAAACCGTAATGCCGTTACCATGAGCGCTGGCGTTATCCACGATCCAATTGCCGATGATCCTAGAATTAGTTACTGTACCAAAGTAAATTGTTGTTCCGCCGGCGCCGGTGATTTCATTATTCAGTACGTCAATTTGGTCTGCCAAACCGACTGAAACGCCTTGCGAACGTGTATTGTCCTCGGTCCGATTGCCTTCAATTGTCACCCGGTCAGCATAGACCACTTGAATAGTGCCGACAGTATCGGCGAGCGTGCCGCCAAAACGACATAGGTTATTGCGAACAACTAAGTCGCTTGTTCTAGCGCTGGACGAGGAATAGGCGTTCACACCGTTGCCTTGGCCGGTGAACTTTTGGATCGTAAAACCTTCAATGGTTACACCCGTCGTCCCGCGAACATCAAAACCGCTCAAGCGAACGCTGCGCGTGATTGAATCTAGATCAGATGAATTGAAAGGGTAAACATAAAGTGTGTTATCACGGATGGCGTATTCACCGGGCTGGTTAATAAATCTTATGTCGTTAGCTAGGGCGTATTCACTTGTTTCTGTAGCATTGCTGATCGTCGCGGTATTACCAGCGACCGACAGTACTGGAACAATCGCGACTGTGTTTGAAGTCTGCCGCCAAACCAAAGCATAGGCGCCGATAAGTGACAAGCCATAGGTGCCAATCCGCGTATCCGTAATAGTCGTCGCGGTACCAGCCGGCACCGTCCAGTAAAGCGAAAAATCTTCAATGTCACTGGCCGGCAGTTCCGGCTCAGAAGCCAGATGCAACCGCTGATTGCCCTGAAAAACATTGGCGGACAAAGGTGAGGTGCCGACTGGCAGAGAATGCCGCCAGATACTTGCGTCCACCTGGGTCCAGCCGCCAACCAAAGCCTCGGCACCGTCCAAAACCGCTGCGTGTTCTGTCTGAGACTGAATTTTAACGCCTGACTTGGCCTTAACCGATTCCCGATAAGTTCCGGGATAGACTAAAACGGTATCACCCGCTATCGCGGCATTAACCGCCGCTTGAATGGTTAAATATTCTTGAGTACTGCCAGCCGTGTCATCAACGCAGCGAACGGCAGAGGAAGTGCAATCGGCTGAAACTGGCGACGGTGTGACCGTACAAGACTGGCTTAACGCCGGACGGTTAGTCGTTGTACCGCAATTATTAGCGTCAGTGCAGGTTCTGGTTTGGCTACTATTAGTGCAGATTGACCAATCGGTGCACGACCAATTTTCCGTACAACTCACGGTACAGCTTTGGCTTAAGGCGGGACGGTTGGTCGTGGTACCACAAGAGTTAGCGTCAGCACAGACTCGGGTTTGAGTGTCGTTGGTACAAGTTGACCAGGGATCGCAATTCCAGTTTTCAGTACAGGCAGGCGGTGGGGTAGGCGTTGAACCGCTGTATAATGACTGAATTTCGCTGGCGGAGAGTGAACGGTTGTAGATACGGACCTCGTCAATGGCACCGTTGAAATGACCGGAGCTGACTGCCGTTGAGCCAGCGCCTAACAAAGTTACATCCGAGGCCGAAGAGCCAAAACCGAGTGCACCGGCCGCCGGCGTTGAAGCGTCCTGCGCGCCGTTAATATACAAAATAGCGCTGCCGTCTTTGTAGGTTAGTGCCAGATGATACCATTGATTTAAACTCAGATTGGTCGTGGAAAAAAATGAAACGCTACTGGGCAAACGAATCACTGATTCAATCCGGTTACCCGCCGGATAATAATTAAGAGCAAACGGCCGGGCATACTCGGAGCGACCGATGATGGGATCCCGATAAACAGTCGGCGAATCCCCCGCGACTTTAACCCACAAAGCCAAGGTCATCTCGTTAGTCTGATCCAAGCCAAATTTACTTGAGCCTAAATTGATGTAATCACTCGTACCATTAAAAGAATAAGCGCCGTTGGCCGTATCGTCATGACCGGCAGTTAATGTCGCGCCCGATACGGTACCGTGGTTAGGGCCAACAGAATCATTAGCATTGCCGTCTAAAGACCAGGCAGCGGCCAAACCGTCAGTTTGGGCATACAAAATAGGCAGTGGATAATAAACCACTGCCAAAAGCAAACTAAGCGTCATGATAATCACGGCAAAAACCGTTGAATAAACCAAGTAGATGACACGGCTAGAAAGTATGACGGGGTGATTGGTATTTTCTCTTGAAAAAAAGAAAAATCTCATATCAACCTAGGCTTTGTTAAAAAAACCTACTGGCGGCTTTACCAATAGATTTATTTCATTAGTCTTTATTTATTATAGCACGACTAAAAATAAAAGTCAACTTTTTTCTTAATAATTCACTAGCCTGAATTCTTTTACCAATAATCAATTTAAATCAACGGACTGCCAGTCATATCGACCGGCTGATTAATTTCCATTGTTTTCAAAATCGTTGGCGCAATGTCGGCTAATAATCCTGACGGCGTAATAATACTCAGGTCACCGCCAGCACTGTCCAAACCCGGAATTAAAGACTTACCCTCCCATTGTCTACCTACCGCTAAAAACGGCACCGGATTAGTGCTATGCTCTTTAGAAACTTCGCCAGTCTGGAGGTTGATCATTTCATCACAATTACCGTGATCAGAGGTCAAAAACAAAGCGCCGCCTTTTTCCAAAACCAAATTGACCAGCTGACCCAGGCACTTGTCGCAAGTTTCAACCGCTTTCATCGTCGCCGGAATGACGCCGGTATGACCAACCATGTCGGGATTGGCAAAGTTAACAACAATAAAATCATATTTATCCTGTTTAATTGCCGCTAGCAGCTTGTTGGTCAATTCAAAAGCGCTCATCTCCGGTTTTTGATCATAGCTGGGTACCGGCGGGGAGGGCACTAAGATCCGGTCTTCATTTTGAAAAGGATTTTCCCGGCCGCCGTTTAAAAAGAAAGTGATGTGAGCGTATTTTTCCGTTTCCGCCGCATGGAGCTGAATCAAATTTTGATCCTGAAAAATTCGTGCCAGCGGTCTTTCAATTACGGCCGGCGGATAAGCGACATCGACCGGCAAGTCTTTGGCATATTCGGTAAAAGTGACAAAAACCAGTTCTTTCAGATACTGCCGTTTAAACTTGTCAAAACCCGGCACGGTAAAAATAGTCGCCATCTGTCGCGCTCGGTCGGCTCGATAATTGAAAAAAATCACGGCATCTTTTTCTTTAATCACCACCGTGGGTTTAGCGCCGTTCATAATTACGGTGGGCGTAAACTCCTCATCAAAAATTTCTTTTTGATAAAAACTTTCAATCGCCTTAATCGGATCATCGGCTTTGGAATCAGAAACGCCTTCGGCAATGACTCGGTAAACTTTTTCTTCTCGATCCCAATGGTTGTCGCGGTCCATGGCAAAAAACCGGCCGGACAAACTGGCAATAGTGCCAACACCGACTTCCTTAATTTTTGCTTGGAGTAATTTGATAAACCCTATGGCACCATCTTTAGCCGTATCCCGGCCGTCCAAAAAAGCGTGGATGTAAACATTTTTTAATCCCTCTTTTTGGCACAATTCAAGCAAACTATAAAGATGATCATGATGAGAATGAACGCCGCCGTTAGAAACCAGCCCGATTAAATGCAGATTGGATTTATTATCTTTGGCTTGCTTAATGGCCTTAAGAAATTTTTCATTTTTAAAAAAACTGCCGTCTTCAATTGATTTGTTGATTTTGGGCAAAGTTTGGTAAACAATATTGCCGTAACCCAAATTAAGGTGGCCGACTTCGGAGTTGCCCATTTCTCCCCAAGACAAACCAACCGCTTCGCCTGAAGCCTGTAAAGTCAGGGTCGGATAATGAGAGACTAAATGATCTAAAACCGGCTTTTTAGATAAAGAAATGGCATTGCCCTTGGAAGGCGGGGCAATACCAAAGCCGTCAAAGATTATCAGCATTACGGGTTTTGGCCTGGTTTGAACCATAGAAAATAATTCCTAATTCCTAATTTCTAAAGCAGGGATTTGCCGGTCATCTCTTTCGGTTTTTTTATTTTCATCAGTTTCAAAATCGTTGGCGCGATGTCGCCCAGTTTACCGCTGTTTTTCAACTGGCGTTTTTTGTGTTTAGCGTCAACTAAAATAAACGGCACTGGATTCGCCGTATGTTCAGTATACATTTCGCCGGTCTCTAAATCAAGCATCTTGTCGCCGTTGCCGTGGTCAGACGTAATCAATAAAGTACCACCCGCCCGGTTAACGGCTTTTTTCAACTTAGTAAGACACCGGTCAATATGCTCAACTGCTTCAACTGTAGCTTTCAGGTTGCCCGAATGAGCCACCATGTCGGGAATGGCAAAATTTATGCAGATAAATTCATACCGAGACAACAATTTAACTACCTGATTAGTGATTTTGTAAATGGACATGGCCGGCGCCTGGTCGTAAGAAGAAACTTTAGCTGACGGCACCATAATCCGGTCTTCACTGGCGACCGGATCGGCATAACCACCGTTAAAGAAATAAGTGACGTGAGCGTATTTTTCCGCTTCAGCGATATAAAGCTGACGCCGACCATTAATAACCATCGGCAAAGTATTCTGTAAATCAATTGACGGATAAGCGGTCAAAATTTTACCCAGGTCAGGACCAAAGTCAGTTAGAGCGATAAAAACCAAATTCTTCAAAATCTTTTTTCTTTTGAAGCTGTTTAGATTGCTGTCATTAAAATCAGCCTGAACAAACGGTTTAGCCATTTGCCGGGCGCGGTCAGACCGGAGGTTGAAAAAAATCACCGCGTCGTTATCGCTGATTTTACCGATTGGCTTACCGCCGCGCTTAATGACGTAAGGTTTGATGAATTCATCCGTCTCACCCCGGTTGTAAGCCTGGGTAATGGCCGCCTGAGGACTTTTGATATAAATCCCCTGGCCTAGCACCATTGCGTTATAGGCCGCCTCGGTTCTAGACCATTCTTTTTTCCGATCCATGGCGTAGAACCGGCCCATAATTGTCGCCACCCATTCGCCGGTGAGCCGGCCGGCGGTTTCTTTATTTTTTAAACTCCGAATTAACGACTCAACCAGTTTTAAAGAAGCATGCGGCGGCGAATCCCGCCCGTCAGTGAATAAATGCAAATAAACGTTTTTGATTTTTTTTAGCCTGGACCAAACCAAAAGCGCCAACAAGTGATCGGGATTACTGTGCGGACTAACACCGTTGGACAGTAGCCCGACTAAATGCAAGCTGGAATTATTTTTTACTAAATGCGAGCAAGCCGCTTCAAAAGCCGGATTTTTAAAAAACCGGCCGGTATTAATTTCTTTGTTAATAACGACCGAGTCTTGGTCGACAATCCGACCAGCACCAATGTTCATGTGGCCGGCTTCGGAATTGCCCGGCTGCTCATCGGGCAACCCGGCCGCCCGGCCTGACGCCTTCAATTTGGTGTGAGGATAATTTTTCCAGAGCTCGTCAAAAACCGGCTTTTTCGCCTTTTCAATGGCATTGGCCGGGCTTTTTGGCGCCAAGCCCCAGCCGTCAAGAATTAATAAAACAAACGGCTTATGTTTTTTATTATTAATTTTTTTACTTGTTGGCATTGATTTTGATAAAAAATTATGCTAAATTAAAGTTACCTTAAAAAGGAGGGTTGATCATGGCTAGTGTCAAAGAAGAAAGACTGGTCGGCAGCAACAAGGATTTGGCGCAGACCATCTCCTTGGACATGTATATTTGCCGCTTCGCAAGCGTTGCTGCAGCAATCTGTTTTGTCCTTTTCGTCTGCTTGCTTTCAAGCACCCGCGCCGCCACCACTGGGATTTCGACACTCGGCTTATTCAGCCTAATTGGAGTTGGTATTGCCTGGATCACTGGCAACAATGCTTTCGGCAATTTCCAGATTCTACGTCAAAATCTTGACCTCAAATAACTTCGGATACTCCAAGTCAAATGTTCATTAGGACGAGCCTGGCTCGTCTTTTTTTATTTTCTTATTCTGTCATTGCGAGGAGTCTCAACTTTAAGTCGGGACGACGAAGCAATCTAGCTAATACCAACCATCACTTAAGTCTTTCCAATCAGAATTACTCGAGTTAATTAGATTGATTTTGTCCTGCCGAGAACCGCCTTTGATTTGCTTTTCCCTGAGAATAGCCTCATTAACGTCGTTACATTCCTCAAAATGAACTAGCTTATTAATATTATACTTACTGGTAAAACCTTTGACCAATTTATTTTTATGCTCGTAGACCCGTCTAGTCAAGCCGTTAGTCACACCAGTATAGAGCGCCGTATTACTTTTGTTGGTTATTATGTAAACATAGTATTTTTTATTGACCATATCCAGATTGCTTCGTCAGTCGCCTCCGAAACGTCGTTCGCGAACGACGTGTCTTCGGCTCCTTCCTCTCAATGACAATACTATAATTACTTCTTTAGCTCCGCTTCAATTTCCAGCAGTCGATTGTACTTTTCCACCCGTTCTGAACGCGACAGCGAACCGGTCTTGATAAATTCGGAATTAACTGCCACCGCCAGGTCAGCAATAAAAGTGTCAGCCGTCTCGCCTGAACGGTGAGAAATTGAAGTCTGATATTTGTTTTTATGAGCCAATTCTATGGCGTCAATAGTTTCGGACAAACTGCCGATTTGGTTTAATTTGATCAAAATGGCATTGCCGACTTTTTGTTTAATCCCCTGTTTTAATCTTTTAACGTTAGTAACAAACAAATCATCGCCAACCAAGCTGATCCGTTTACCCAGCTGCTGAGTGAGTTTAACCCAGCTATACCAATCGTCCTGAGCTAAACCGTCTTCAATGGAAATAATTGGGTATTTCTTCAACCAATTCTTTTGCAGTTCAATCATTTCTTTGGCCGTCAAAGATTTTTTGTCGGCCTTGAGTTCGTAAAGGCCTTTGGCCTCATTATAGAATTCCGAAGAGGCCACATCAACGGCCAATTTGACTTGTCGACCTGGCAAATACTTGGCTTTTTTAATGGCCTGAATAATAACCTGAAAAGCCGCTTCATTGCCCTTGAGCCGCGGCGCATAACCGCCCTCATCGCCCTTGAGCGTATCAAAACCTTTTTGCTTCAAAATTTTGGCCAGAGCAGCAAAAATTTCCGCGCCGCACCGGACCCGCTCAGCCATAGTTTTTTGCAGCGGCGCAATCATAAACTCCTGAATGTCCAGCGACCAGCCGGCATGAGCACCGCCGTTTAAAATATTCATCGTAGGAACAGGCAGCTGCCAGCCGCGATAATGCAATTTGAAAGCCTGGCGCAGATAGCGATACAGGGGTAAATTCGCTGATTTTGCCGCCGCGCTGGCCACCGCCAAAGAAACGGCCAAAATCGCATTAGCACCCAACTTTGATTTGTTTTCCGTACCGTCTAAAGCAATCATCATTTTGTCAATTTGCCGCTGCTTGGAAGCATCCTGACCCCGGAGTTTTGCCGCAATCAGTTGGTTGACGTTTTTTACCGCCTTAAGCACTCCTTTACCGCCGTATCTTCTTTTGTCGCCGTCTCTAAGTTCTAAAGCTTCATGAATGCCGGTGGAAGCACCCGAGGGCACCGAGGCGCTGCCAACTATGCCATTATTTAAAGTGACAAAAGCGCGAACCGTCGGATTGCCCCGAGAATCCAATATTTCCAGAGCCTTGACCGATTTAATTATTGCTTTAGACATACCCAGTAGTAGAACTTTGATTTCTAAAAATTAGTCATCAAAGTTAATTAATAATTAAACTATTACTAAACTAGTATTACCCCAATAGCTAGTATCTTTGCCCCGCCCCCGGCGGGGCTTATCAAAGTTTCACTACTGGGCATATTAATAATTATTAATTAACTTTGATGACTAATTTTTAGCTAAAAATTCAAGGCTGGCACCGCCGCCGGTTGAAACATGGGTAAACTGACCGTTTAAATTATACTGACCAATGACGCTTTCCGTGTCGCCGCCACCTAAAACGGTTACCGCTTTACTCCGGGCAATAGCCTGGGCAATCCTTTTGGTTCCCAAGGCAAACTTGGGAATTTCAAATACCCCCATTGGCCCGTTCCAAAAAATCGTTTTGGCTTTTTTAAAGTAAGATAAATATTCGGCAATGGTCTTAGGCCCGATATCTAAATAAGTCCAGTGGGGGTTAATTTGCTCTTTTTTTTCTAAATCAATGATTTCAACCAAAGCATGAGCGTCAATTTTATTGGCCGCCAGCAAATCTTTGGGTAAAACGATTTTCTGCCGATTTTTTTGATAGATTTTTTTGGCCAACCGGCTGAAATTAATTTTTTTGCGCTTGGCTTTGTCAACAAAAATATCCTCAACAAATGACTGGCCGACCGGTTGTCCGGCCGCCTGCAAAAAAATGTTAGCCAGCCCACCGCCAATCAAAATATAATCGGCAATTTTTACCAGCTGCTGCAAAACCGAAACCTTATCGGAAATTTTTGCGCCGCCCAAAACTACGACCAGCGGCCGGACGGGCTTAACCGTCACCTTAGCTAAAGCGGTTAATTCTTTTTCCAACAAAAATCCGGCGTAAGTCGGACGCAGCTTGGTAATGCCGACGGTTGAGGCGTGAATCCGGTGCGACTGGCCAAAGGCGTCAAAGACAATCAAATCAATGCCAGCCACCAAAAGTTTGGCAAACCGCTTGTCATTTTCTTCTTCTTGGTGATAGAACCTGACGTTTTCCAGCATCAACAGACTGCCGGGTTTAATTTTTTTAATTTCGGCAAAAACTTTCGGCCCAATGCAGTCGTCAATTTTTTTGACCGGCCGGCCTAAAATTTCTGACAGCTTTTTTGCTACCGGATCCATTCGGTATTTTTCTACTATTTTCCCGCCCGGTCGGCTGAGCCAAGACAATAAAACAATTTTGCAATTATGTTTTAATAAATATTTAATGGTCGGCACGGTTTCCGTAATCCGGCGATCGTCAGCCACGACCCAATTTTTGCCTCTTTGAGCCAAAGGAATGTCGTAGGCCACGCGCAAAAGAACAGTTTTGCCCTTTAAACCTTTAACCGACTGCAGGGATTTTATTTTAATCATAAACCAAAATTATAAAAAATTATTGTTTGACGCTAAAATCCTGAACCAAAATTTCCTGCTTTTGACCCTCACGGTCATAAATTACTTTTAGCTGATAGGCGGTCGGTTTTAGACCAACCACGCTGGCGGAAAATTTTTGGCTGCAACGTTTAGTCGTCTCTGGCCCATTGATTAAAATGGTCAGATTATTGCCTTGCCGGTTTAGGGCTGCTTTCATCTCAGTCGGCTGGCAAGAAAAATCAGCCAAAGGCAAACTTAATTCAAAGCCATCAGCTTTGGCCTGAAAATCGGCCTCAGTGATTAATTCCGAGCTGAAACTGTACTGCATGGCATAGTTTTCCTTGAGCTGGCAACCGGCTAAAAGCAAAGCAAAAACTATTGATATTAGCAAAAAATATTTATTCATACTAAGATATATTATAACATAAATACACAATAGACCCAACTCCAAAACAAACTTTGGAGTATCTTGGAGTATCAGGGTGGGTTTTTATGAGAAGTGTCGGCTCCGCCGACATATTATTCCCATAACGGCCTTCATCTCCGCGGCAAGCCGCGGAGTATTCGGCCACCCATAATAAAAAAAAGAAGCGGAACCTATTAATCTAGATTCCGCTTAACTAAGAGCGACTTTGATCCAATTGACTTTCAAGCTGGACCAATTGGCCTTGGCTTTGTCCACTGATAATAACCGCACTGAGAACACCACCAGACAAAGTCATCCTGATTAGGGTCCCAATGGCAGGCCATAATCAGTTTAAACCTGATGTCGACCAATTCAACCTGTTTGCATCTGGGGCAAAGTTTGTGCTGAGTGGCTGGCAAAGGTTGAGGCAAACCAGTACCAGCGGTTTGGCCGTGGCTGTCTGAGCACATAATGAAAACCTCCAAGAAATTCTCAATGAGCATCGGTTTTGCTAGATAATAGCAAAAACCCCGCCGGAGGCGGGGCAGGCTGACATTTTTAATAAATACCAAACCACCTCGACTACGGCGAAGTAACTTGGCTTCGATGGATATTAAATTTTTTCTGGTTTAATTTCATATGCGTCGCAAAACTAGTTTGTAGCCGCCCATACCATGGTTTAACCACTGAGCCACCCGGGTAATTGTTGCCGTACTTAATCCGGTCTTTTTGGCGATTTGGCGGTAAGGTTGGCCTTTTTGAATCATCTTAACCGCTTGCCAGCGCTTAGCCATTTCAGCCAGTTCTTCTAGAGTACACAAATCGCGAAAAAAGGCCGCGGTTTCTTTGGTATTTTTCAGCTTTAGAATAGCGCTGAATAGTTGTTTTGTCTGCTGGTTATTCCAGCTGTGGTCTGAAGTCATTGTTTTAGTGTTTTAATATACTAACACATTAAATCAAATAAAATATTTTGTCAAGGCCCCGACCTGGGGATAACTAAAACCAGCAAAAAAGCACCTACTTGGTCCCGTTTAGGCTATCAAATACTACCGACTAGATGAGCTTTAACTTTTCTTTTAGGCTCTGCAACCTTAAATAGAAACCTTTGGTGTGAATCGAGTTGAGTTTCAGTTTATAAGTATCATAGTGGTGCAACCATTCATGAAGTAAAGTATCCACAAAAGTTTTAGCAGCCAAGGTTTGGCCGCGCACCGCGGTTTTATTCTGGATATAAATATACTTCGATTTTGGCCGGTAATACCCATACTGTTTGAATACGACTCTGCCACCTGATCTTTTGTGGAATTGATGAGTATCCGAAATTTTCAGATTAACAATGTTAATCATGGCGGCATCGCTAAGTTCATCTGATAGCATCTCCCCTAACTTCTGCCGATCCGAAACTGTGCTTGCTTCCAGCAAATACTTAACCAGATCAATCATCCTAATGTTAATTGGCACATTAACATCAATTATTTTATTACTCCTAACATAATTGGCGGTTTGTAACATGTTGCTATTATACCATAAAAAAACCGGCCCGAAGACCGTCACGAAGCAATTAGAAGTCTCTAATACGACTCGAGAAACTTTTCCCCTATAAAATTTTATATCTCTTTTAAAACAGCAGCGACATATCTGATTGCCTCGTCTTTATGGATGTAATATCGCTTGAATTCAGGGTTGGTGCTGAGATCAATGGCTTTAATCTTGCCTTGTTTAATTAGTTTGTTTAAAGTAACTAAAGATTTCACTGGAAACCAAAGCTGTTTAACCAAAGCCGGACAGGAAAAATAATTTTTATCTTTTTTAATACTTTTGACGCCGGCGGGATCGCCTTCCAACTCATCCCAAGCGTTTAAAAACCTAGTCACTTCTTGTCTATTAACATGATAACGCTTCAATCTGGGGTCGGTGCTGATATTGACTGCTTTGATTTTTCCGGTATCAATTAATTTACGCAAAGTGACCAAAGACTTAATCGGAAACCAGGACTGTTTGATCAATTTCGGACCGCTGAAGAATGTCTGATCATCGGCCAATTTTTTGACGGCAATACCTTCTTTTTCCAATAGCTGTTGGATTCGTTGTCGGCTGAGGTTGAATTTTTTACCTATGGCCGCCAGTGTGTACGGTTGATGACCGTTTAAACCAAGCCTCATCGCAATAATCAACTGTCGGTTGATTTTATAACCAGTTGGCATTTTTCCCATAGCACAAACGATAGATAAAACTTAACTTTTCTTTAAAATCGTTTTTAAAACAGCTATAAATTCGTCTACTTTTGACCCCCACTCGGGAATGAATATTTTAAAATGTGATTCGTTCACCGGTATCTTAAAACCGATTTTTATCAAATTTTCTTTATATTGATCAATCAATTTATTGTCTTTTGCTCCTTTTCTGATCCAACCGATAGAAATGGTCAACTTTCCTGTTGACCTGAGACAAAAGAGAGATTTTGAACTTACTTTTAAAGCAACAGCGGAAAATGAAGCGCGAGTGGCGCCTTTCCCCCAATTTATTTCGTCAAAATTTTCTTTGCAAAAACTATAAAATTTTTGAACTACGGCAAAATTTTTTTCGACTAATTTTCCTTTAGTGTCGTTAAAAAAACCTTCCTCACCCCATAACTTAAAAATTCTTTTGCCGGATGTGCGATTTGCCACACCATAGAGTTGTGGCAAAACCACTTCCAATCCTTTTTCTTGAAAATATTTTAGTTCAAGGGCGTAAAACTCAAAATCGACGAAGTTTTTGGAATTAAGGTAATCGACAATACGCCGTAATTCTTCATTAATCTCATCAACAACAATAAATAAAGCAAATATGCCTTCTTTGAGGTTCGTCTCGACAGCGTCGCGAAAATCTTCCGCCGACCACTCCTCGTCTTCTTTCTCCGCATTCTCCATAAGATCAAGCAGGTGACTTCCCGTTCTACCATAAACGATTTCGTCAAACTCCTCATAAGATTTTTGCCACAAAAAAGCCGCATACTCGATAATTTGCCCAATGACTTTTCTTTTGATTTCCGCGTTTTGAGCAAGTTTGGTTTCAATGATGGTAATGTTGCCGTTCTCGTCAACGCCGATAATGTCCGTGCTGCCTGAACCGGGTAGACCAGCTTCTCTGATTGCGATTTTAATCGATTTTCTGCCACCACCTAGTTCACTTATCGGAATAAGGTCGGGAGAATCGGCAAGAATATCTTGCAATTCAGATTCTTTGGCGTAACTGCGTTCAGAAACCTTTTCCCATCTTTCTTTTGTTCGGACAATGATTTTCATGATAATCTTTTTTTACAAAATAATCAACTAAACTTATTTCAGGTTTTTAGCTAAAGCCTCCGCCATCTCCCCCAGCCGTAAAGAATAAGCCCACTCATTGTCATACCAGGCAAAAACCTTGACTAGGTTACCGCCGACGACTTGGGTCAATTCCAGGTCAATAATGGCAGAATAAGACGTGCCGATGATGTCGGAAGAAACCAGCGGCTTATTGCTCACGGTTAAAATATTTTTGAAGATTGGATTTTTAACCGCTTCTTTAAACGCTTCGTTAATTTGTTTAACAGTCACTTTCTTTCTTTTGAGGACAGCGGTGATGTCTGAGATTGAACCGCAAATCGTCGGCACCCTTAAAGACACCCCATCAAATAAATTCTTCAGACTGGGCACGACTTCAGTGGTTGAAATTGCCGCGCCGGTGGAAGTCGGAATAATATTGTAAGCCGCCGCCCGGGCCCGGCGCAAATCGCGATGATCACCGTCAACTAAGTTCTGGTCGGCAGTGTAAGAATGAATGGTCGTCATTAAGGCTTTTTCCACGCCAAAGGCCGATTCCAAAACCTGAATCACCGGCGAGATGCAGTTAGTGGTGCAAGAAGCGTTGGAAATTACACTCTGAGCTTTGGCTGACTTTAAGACATCGCTAGTCAGCTTGGTGCCAAAAACTAAAGTCTGAGTTTCCTTATCTTTACCCGGCGCGGAAATCACCACCCGCTTCGCCCCGGCTTTTAAATGCTCACCGGCATCTTTTTTGTTGGTAAACCGGCCAGTGCATTCCAAGACGACATCCACGTTTAATTTTTTCCAGGGCAATTTAGCCGGTTCTTTTTCAGCCAAAACCGGGTAGGTTTTACCATTAACTTTTATCCCCTCTTTAGTCGCCTGGACTGAGGCTTCATATTCACCATAGACCGTGTCGTACTTTAGCAGATGGGCTAAAATTTTATTGTCAGCCAAATCATTAATGCCAACTACTTCCAAATTTTTATTAGCCAAAGCAATCTTAAAGGCGGCTCGGCCAATTCGGCCAAAACCGTTGATGGCGATTTTTACTGTCATATTAATATTAATGAATAGTTATTGATTTAATTGTAGCAAAATTTGACTGATGAATCCAATCCCACTCTAAAAGAGTGCGATATCGGGGTGGATTCCTAACGAGATGAATCGGCTCCCCGCCTGCGCCGAGGCTTCGGCGGGCAGGCGCCGATGATTATTACTCATACTGCCCTTCATCCCACCGCTAAAGCGGTGGCTATTCTGGCAGCAACGTTATAAAAAAAGTGCCCAGGGGCACCCAAGGAACAAAGACGGACTGTTGAAGTTTTGGCTGTTTAGCGCGGTGGCGATGAATGATACATGCTCCTATTGAGACCAAATGACTTGATCACAGCGACCAGGACAAGGCAAACAACGACCAGAAGGACCGACCATAAAAAGAACCAAAACAGTTCCAACAAGCAAAGGAGCCAGCGCAGCGGTCCCAAGACTAAGGTAACTAAGTAGCCGATTTTAGCCCAACCCGGCCCCCGATCCCAAAACCAGGTGTAGGGTACCATGTCGTCCCCGAAATCCGAATCAAAGAAATAACGGGGAAACAAAACCAGATGGCTGAAATCAGTGCCATGACCCCCGGCTTGATCAATCGACCGCCTGATTAAAACGCTCGTCAGAGCGCCAATGGCCAACCAGCCAATGATACTCAGCCAGTAATGGCTAAGAACCCAAGCCCAGACCGGCTGAAAAAATTCCAGAATTTCAGACAGCATGGCTGCCGCCCTCCCTTTGCCTCAAAATGAAAAGAGCAAAAGCTCTTTGTAATCTTAGACTGCCGTTATTGTAAAACGTTTTTAGCTTGACCGTCAATAGTGATAATGACTTCGTCCGTATCGGAAAAAATCTTTAAAGTCTCCACAATCTGGGCGCGCAAAGACTGAATCTGACAAGCATCGGATAAACCGGATTGAATCGTGGCATTAAAATCAACGTAAACCCGGCCGTCAATAATATCCACTTTCTGGGCTTTGACTTCACCGACCGCGGGCAGATTGGTTGAGTAACCGGCTTTTTTTTGGTCTTCGGTTGGGCCGGCCAGCAGCCGATCCAGGGCGCGGAAAATCAGTTGGGGCGTATACTCTACCGCTTCTTTGACCGGATAAACTTGGCCGCAACGGTTACTGCTTGAATCTAATTTAGGGTTACTGAAATAAACCGTGACAAACGATTCTTGATAGTCCTTAAATTTAACGGGTAGTTTGACTAAATTTTTTTTAGTGCTGTTTTTTTTACGAGCCGGGTAAACCTCTAGCCAGCCAGTGGGACTGGCGGGCGGACTAAACTCCAAGCTACCCGAGTAAAAACTCCAGCTGGAATTGTCAGAGAAAGCCACAGCTGAACCTTCACTGACAATCTGATTGTCTGCATCCAAAAGCTTAAATGCAACTTGACCTAACCCAACATGAATCAGGCCTTCAATTGAAAGCGGACTAGCAACTAGTGCGTCGGCCGAAGGCTGATTCACAATAATATTGTCATTAATCACCGCCACCGGCCCGCCGAGGCCGGATCCTGAATCAACCGACTGAACAAAAAAAGACGCCGGTTTTTGACAACCGGTTAGCATCAGCATCAGCCCCAGCAGCACAAGAGTGTGTGCCAATCTTTTTGCCAGCGCCATAAATTTTCAGAGAAAAATTAGGTTTAGATTTGGTAGCGAACAAATTTGGTCACTTCTATTTTTTCGCCTAACTGGAAAATTCTTTGTTCAACCAAAGAGGCGATCGTCAGACTGTCGTCTTTGATAAAAGACTGCTGCATTAAGCAGTTCTCTTGATAGTATTTTTTAATTTTGCCCTCAATAATTTTAGGCCACATGGCGGCGGGCTTGCCCTCGTTTTTTAGTTGCTCAGCGTAAACTTCTTTTTCTTTAGCAATCACGGCCGCTGGTACCTCTTCTTGTTTGACATATAAGGGATTAGCGCCGGCCACCTGCATCGCCAAGTCATGAGCCAAGGCTTTAAAAGATTCATTCCGGGCGACAAAATCGGTTTCACAACGGACTTCAATCAAGACGCCGACTTTACCATTGGAATGAATGTAACTTTCTACCAGGCCCTCGCCGGCGGTCCGTTCTGAAGTTTTTTTCGCCGCTTTGATCGCTCCTTTTTTGCGTAAAATTTCTGTGGCCTTACTCAGCTCACCGCCAGATTCGGCTAAAGCCTGCTGACAATCAACAAAACCGGCGCCGGTTAGTTCACGCAATTGAGTAATGGTTTTGACGTCAATCGCCATAAAAATATCAGGTTACGGTTTTTTGATCTCTCTTTTTTTTAATCCCTCGTTGACCGCCTCAGTCACCAATTTAGTCATCAAACTAATGGACTTAATAGCATCGTCGTTAGCCGGAATGGGATAATTAATCTTATTCGGATCGGCGTTGGTGTCGCAAAGAGCCACCGTCGGGATGTTTTTCCTCATTGCCTCATTGATGGCGGTTTTTTCTTTTTTAATATCAATAATGAAAATCGCGTCAGGCACTTTGGTGATCTTAGCAATGCCACCGACATTTTTCTCCAATTTTTCTATTTCGCGGTCAAATTCCAGCTGTTCTTTTTTGGTGTATTTTTTGAACTCACCTTTGGCCTTCTTATCTTTCAAGTCGTTGTATTTTTTAATCAATTTGGCAATGGCCGAAAAATTGGTAATGGTACCGCCTAACCAGCGTTCATTAATATAAGGCATACCGCATTCCTGAGCGGCCGCGACTATAATCCGCTGGGCCTGTTTTTTTGTACCCAAAAATAAAATAGTGCCACCATTAGCCACTACTTTGGTCACAAACTCAAGGGCTTGCGCCAACTTGACTTGAGTTTCTTCTAAATTAATGATATGAAACCCGTTTTTCGCCATCAAAATGTAGGGCTTCATTTTCGGATGACGTTTTGACAGCTGATGACCAAAATGGACACCGGCTTTCAGCATCGTCAATAAATCTGGAATCTCTGGCATATTTTTCCTTTTTATCCCCCAATGGAGGAACTTCTACCGCTTTGACTGCTGCCCCCACACCTACTTTACTCATAAATCTACTTACAAATTAACCTTATTTCTTGAACCAAGATATTCAATTTACCTAAGGTCACATCAGTAAAGTAGGTGTGGGGGAGGAAACAGTCAATTTTACCGCGGTATGTGTGATAATTAATAACAAAACAATGATAGCAAAAACCAAAAGATACGTCAAGGCCGAGATTGGATTTAAAATTAAAAAAAAGGGCCGACGATACGACCCTAGCAGACACCGACGGATTGACCAGGTTAGAGACTAACCCTCCAGAACATTGTCGATTGAATAGACTCCCGGCGCCTTGCCGATGATCCATTTGACCGCAGCCAAGGCACCTTGAGCAAAAATGTCCGGCGTCTGAGCCACGTGATTGATTTCAACGACTTCACCGGGACCCGCAAAAGTCACTTCGTGGGTACCGGAGATGGTGCCGGCGCGAAGTGTTTGGATACCAACGATTTCATTGGCCCTGGGACCTTGACTGCGACCGACTCGACCACATTGAATAGCAGTCGCCGGATCCCACTGACGGGCTTCACAAATCGTTTTGGCTAACATCATTGCCGTACCGCTGGGTGCATCCAGCTTTTTGGCGTGATGCTTGTCAACGACTTCGGGTTGATATTCGACCGGCAGCATTGAAGCAGCCAGCGCAATCAACCGGCGTTGGACTGCCACACCCAAGCTGAAATTGCTGGCCGGTAGAACCGGGATATCTTTACTATAGACAAACAGCATTACCCCATGATGCTCTTCTAGACCGGTGGTGCCAATAATGACGGGCACGCCAAGCTTGGCGGCAATTTCGGTTTGGGAAACTGCGGCCAACGGATCGTTGTGAAAGATCAAAAGCACATCAGACCGACTCAGAGCCAGAGCTTCCGCCAACCTTGCCGGGCCGAAAAGACCTTCGGCCGGTTGAGGAATGTTGACATCAACTCCGATCAATGTTCCGATGGCCGGATCGTGAAGGGCTAGACGCTCAATAATCTGCCCCATCCGACCAGAGATACCAGAAATACAAAGACTGATTCTTTCGTTCATGGCCCGATTACCTCCTTAAAATTGATGAGTGTCTCCACTTTAGCTGGTTGCTCAAAAAAAATCAAGTATGTTATAATGTGTAGGTATATGGCAAAAAATAATAACGGCTGGTCTAACCGTCAAATACTAAAAGTCATCCTAAATTTTTGGACTTTTTTGGCGATGATCCTGTTTGCCATTGATTTTTTCAGCGGCAACCGGTTTGACAGTGAATCCAGCGCCATCGGCATAATCTACCTGTCAATCCTGGGAGTTTATGTGACTGAAAAAGAATACACCCGCTGGAAAAATCACTTTGTTTCCCGATTTTTTGGCGAATTTTTTATCCTGCTTTGGACCGTCCTCTTGGCGATTTTTGTCGTGGCCGCTCCCCTGTCTGAAGGCGGCTACAGAATCCCGACTGAATTTGTTGTGACTTATACCGGCGTCATCGCTATCTTTATCATCAGCCAACGCTCTAAATTCCTAAAAATCAGGGGCTAAAACCAGTCTTGCCAAAAAATTGGTTCTATGCTAGCATAACCTTTATTAATTAGTATCATTCGCATACATTCGCTCGCCACGCTAACGCTAAGGCGTAGCGGGTAAATTCGCATCATACTTTTATGAAACAAGACATCCATCCCAAATACTACCCTGAGGCTAAAGTTATCTGCGCTTGCGGCAACGAGTTTAAAGTTGGTTCAACTTTGCCAGAAATTCGGGTTGAAATCTGTTCAAATTGCCATCCGTTTTACACCGGCAAACAAAAACTGGTTGACAGCGCCAGACGGATCGAGAAATTCCAGGCTCGAGCCGCGCTTCAAAACCAGGCTTCCGCCGGCCGCAAAGGCAAAAAAGTCAAAAAAGCCAAAGCGGTGGCCCGAAAAAAAGAGGCCAAAAAAATCAAAGCGGAACAATAACTAAGTAAAAAAATCCTGATTTTAATGAAGGATTTTTTTGTTAGAACAACTTTTTAGATTATGTTCAGTCCCAAAAAAATTACCGAGATTAAAAAAGAATACGAACAGCTAAAAACCGATCTGACCAATCAGGCGATTATTAGTCATCCTCAAAAACTTAAAGAAATTTCCCAGCGCTACAGTCAGTTGGATATAGTCGTAAAAAAAATCACCGAGCTTGATTCCGTTTTAAGAAAAATCGCTTCGGCCCAAGACACGCTGGAAAACGAAGCCGACCAGGAATTAGTCACGATCGCTCAAGAAGAACTTGATGACCTGACAATAATAAAAAACGACTTGGAAAAAGATATCGAAAACGACCTGACGCCGCCCGACCCGCTGGCGAAAAAAAATATTATCGTCGAAATCAGGGCCGGAGCCGGCGGCGACGAAGCTACACTTTTTGCCGCTGAATTGTTCCGAATGTACTCCCGCTATGCCGAAAAACAGGGCTGGAAAAGTAAAATTTTAAATGCCAACCGGATCGGCATTGGCGGCTTTAAAGAAATAATTTTTGAAGTGACCGGCCACAACGTTTATGGCGATTTAAAATATGAAAGCGGCGTCCATCGGGTCCAACGAGTGCCGGAGACGGAAAAGACCGGCCGGATTCACACTTCCACAACCAGCGTGGCGGTACTGCCCGAAGCGGAAGAAGTTGACGTCCAAATCAAACCCCAGGATTTAAGAATTGACGTTTTTAAAGCCGGCGGCCACGGCGGCCAAAGCGTTAATACCACTGACTCCGCCGTCAGGATTACTCACCTGCCGACTGGACTAGTCGTCAACTGCCAAGACGAAAGATCGCAGGTTCAGAACCGAGAAAAAGCCCTGCAAATTTTACGTTCACGGCTGCTGGCCGCCGAAGAAGAAAAAAAAATTCAGGAACGCGGTGAGGCCAGAAAATCCCAAATCGGCTCGGGCGACCGTTCGGAAAAAATCCGGACTTACAATTTCCCCCAAGACCGCCTGACCGACCACCGGATCAAAATGAGCTGGCATAATATTAATAACATTATAGACGGTGATCTTAAGCCGATGATTGATGAGCTGAAAAAAGCCGATCAAGCCGAAGAAATCTAAAATTAGAATTTCGAAACTTGGACTATGACTAGCCGCCAAGCCTTAACCTGGGCTTATAAAAAACTCCAGCCTAAAAAAATTCAGACAGCCTCCCTTGATGCGGAGGTTTTATTGTCGTTTATTCTGGATAAACCTAAAGAATTTATTTATACTCATCCGGAAAAAATTCTCCGGCCCCTAGACCTAAAAAAATATCAAGCGCTGATCCGCCGCCGGGCCAAGGGTGAACCAATCGCGTACCTGACTAACCTTAAAGAGTTCTACGGCCTCATGTTTTACGTTGATAAACGGGTTTTAATTCCCCGACCGGAAACCGAACTACTTATTGAAGCAGTCCTGAGGCAAGTTAACCAAAACGATAAAATAACGATCGCCGATATTGGCACCGGTAGCGGCTGCATTGCCATCACTTTAAAACGCCATAGACCACGGGCGGCCGTCTATGCTACCGATATTGCCAAAAAAGCATTAACCGTTGCCAAAAAAAACGCCACCAGGCATAAGGCTAAGGTGACGTTTTTTCAAGGCGATCTATTTATGCCACTCAAAGGTAAAAAAATTGATATCCTGGTGGCCAATCTGCCCTATGGCTGGAAACGCTGGAAAAACAATACCTCAGCGGAGACAAAGGGGCTAAAATTTGAACCGCCACAAGCGCTCTTTACGACCAACGGCGGGTTATACCTTTATGAAAAATTATTCCGGCAAATAGTCAAATTAGTAACACCACCGCCGTTGATTATCGGCGAATTTGATCCCCGGCAAAAAAAACAACTTTTAAAAAAAATCCGGTCTATTTTCCCTGACTACCAAATGACGATCCAAAAAGATTTGGCTGGCCTGGATCGGATTTTAATCATCAAAAAAAAGAGATGACCTCCTGCGCCAAGTGGCGCAAGTTAAAAGGAACCATTAATCCGTCCCTCCCTGAAGTAGAGTGGCCCAAAAGGGCTAGCCTTAACCGCAGTTGGTTAATGGTCACAGTTAAGGATAAAACAACTTTAACTCTGAGTTAATCAAAAGTCAACCTGGCCCAGGCTAGCTAGCTGAAAAACTGAACGTGCCCAAAAAAAAGACCCAGAGTATATGGGTTTTATGTTTTTACTTTATGCAATTTTTGTTTAAATTATTTTTGATTATTAGTCACAATCGGGGTTTGGGGCAGCAACTTCCGCCAAAGGCGTCGTGCCAAAGGCAGATCA
>MHIE01000004.1 GCA_001817345.1 Candidatus Buchananbacteria bacterium RIFCSPHIGHO2_01_FULL_44_11
AATAATTGATATGTTTTTCATAGCGCCAAATGATATTTAGTAAGTTAGTACCTACATTGTATCATTTGTCGCATATCTAATGAGAATAATGCGGGATTGGTTAATTTATAAGCCGTATGACGTTTAAATACGACCACAAGAAAATTGAGACTAAGTGGCAGAAATATTGGTTAACCAAAAATGTTTTTGCCGCAGTCGACAAATCGGCCAAGCCCAAATATTACTGCTTGATTGAATTTCCTTATCCGTCTGGTGACGGCTTGCATGTCGGTCATTTGCGCAGTTATACGGCTTTGGATATTTTGGCGCGGAAACGCCGGATGCAAGGCTACAATGTAATGTACCCGATTGGCTTTGATGCTTTCGGTCTGCCTTCAGAAAATTACGCCATTAAAACCGGCATTCACCCTCAAACGACAACCGAAAATAACATCAAGATTTTTACCCGCCAACTTCAGGCGATGGGTTTTTCTTTTGACTGGCAGCGGGCAGTGACAACCACCGACCCAAAATATTATAAATGGACTCAGTGGATATTTTTAAAAATGTACGAAAAAGGCTTGGCCTATAAAGCTAAGATTCCAATCAACTGGTGCTTGTCTTGTAAAATTGGCTTGGCTAATGAAGAAGTGGTTAACGGCCGGTGCGAACGCTGCGGCGGGCCGGTGGAAAAACGCCAAAAAGAACAGTGGCTGTTCAAAATTACCGATTACGCCGATCGGCTGCTTGAAGATCTGGATTCGGTGGACTATTTGGAGCGGATTAAAATTCAGCAGCAAAATTGGATTGGCCGTTCCGAGGGAGCGGAAGTTAATTTTCAAGTCATTGCGAACGGAGCGAAGCAATTTCATAAAGAAGAAGACAAGATTGCTTCGTCGGCTGTACCTCCTCGCAATGACAATTTGACGGTTTTCACCACCCGGCCGGATACTTTATTTGGCGCGACTTTTATGGTGATAGCGCCGGAACACCCGTTGATTTTAAATCTCAAAAATCAAATATCAAATCTCAAAGAAGTTGAGAAGTACATTGCGGTGGCAAAGAAAAAAAGTGATCTTGAACGAACTGAAGTTAACAAAGAAAAGACCGGCCTTGAACTCAAGGGGTTGATGGCGATTAACCCGGTTAATAACAAAGAGATTCCGGTTTTTGTGGCCGACTATGTCTTGATCTCTTACGGTACCGGCGCCATTATGGCCGTTCCTGCCCATGATCAGCGGGATTTTGAATTTGCCAAAAAATACGGTCAGCCTGTTACCCAGGTGATTGAACCGACTAACGGCAGTGGTAAAAAGATTGACCTAAAAACTGAGGCCTACGAAGAAGTTAATGAAGGCGTTATGATTAACTCCGGCCGGTTTAACGGTTTATCAGTTGGCAAATGCATTAATGAAATTACTGCTTGGCTGGCGAAGCGCGGTGTTGGCCGGCCGGCGGTTAATTACAAACTCCGCGACTGGATTTTTTCCCGCCAGCGCTACTGGGGCGAACCCATTCCCATCATTTACTGTCGTAAATGCTGGGAAGCCAAAACTCAAAACTCAAAATCCTCCGCCAAAGGCGGACCTCAGCCAGAGGCTGATGCGCCTCTGGTGCACGCCTCTAGCGGGAAATCTCAGAGTCAAGAAGGTGTAGATTATGTTCTGATCAACGGCCAAGAATACGCCATCATTCCTTTGCCGGAAAATTATTTGCCGCTGGAACTGCCTAAAGTCAAAAGTTATGAACCAACAGACAGTGGGGAGTCACCCTTAGCCGCCATTGCCGATTTTGTTAATACCCGTTGTCCTTTTTGCGGCGGCCAAGCGATACGCGAAACCGACACCATGCCGAATTGGGCCGGTTCCAACTGGTATTTTTTGCGCTATGCCGATCCGGACAACAATAAAGCCTTGGCCGATAAGAAAAACCTGGCTTATTTTTTGCCGGTTGACTGGTATAACGGCGGCATGGAGCACACCACTTTGCACTTGCTTTATTCCCGGTTTATTTATAAGTTTTTATGGGACCTTGGCGCGGTGCCGGAAAGTTGCGGTCCGGAGCCTTATCAAAAGCGGACTAGTCACGGCATGGTTTTGGGCTCTGGCGGGGAGAAAATGTCCAAGTCTAGGGGCAACGTGGTTAATCCCGACCAGGTGGTGGCGGAATTGGGCGCGGACACCTTACGCTGTTACGAAATGTTTATGGGGCCGTTTGATCAAGCTATTCCCTGGGACACTAAAGGAGTGATTGGCGTCAGGCGATTTTTAGAAAAAGTTTGGCAAACTTTTCAGTCGCTGATTAGTCAAAAGCTTTCTGTTGTCAAAGGTGAAAAACTAATGCCTTTACTCCATCGGACAATTAAAAAAGTCAGTGCCGACATTGAAAGCCAAGATTATAACACGGCTATTTCGGCGTTGATGATTTTTATTAATCAAGCCGCGGCTGACGGTCTGGACAAAAAAACCGGTGAAACTTTTTTGAAAATTTTATCGCCGTTTGCCCCTCACCTGGTCGAGGAACTTTGGCAGCAGCTGGGCCATAAACGGTCAATAATTCAGGAGCCGTGGCCGGAATTTGACGAAGCGTTGGCTCAGAACAAAGAAATTGAGTTAGTGATTCAAATTAATGGTCGGGTCAAGGACAAGATGATTGTACCCGCCGACATTAACGAACAGCGGGCGGAAAAATTGGCTTTAGATCGACCCAAGGTTTTGTCGCAGCTGGCGGGTAAACAGATCAAAAACGTTATTTTTATTCCCGGCCGATTGATTAATTTTGTCGTTTAATTTTTTCATTATACCCCGTTAGAAATTGTTAACGGGGTCAGCCAACATTTCACGTAATTAACTTCTAACGGGGTATGCAGATTATCTACGTCACGGATCAAGATAAGAATTACTGGAACCGGTTTATTTTAAGCAATGCCGGCAGCGGCGGTTTGCTTCAGTCTTATCAATGGTCGGAATTCCAAAAAATGCTGGATAATAAAATTTTCCGGCTGGCTTTGGTTGATGATGCCGGGGAACTGCAGGCCGCGGCACTATTAGTTAGACATGAGCTGCCTTTTGAGTATAATTATTTGTATTGTCCTCGCGGGCCGATTGTCAAAAGTAACGACAAAAAAAATCTTAAAGCCTTATTTACGGAAATTAAAAAAATCGCCCAGGCGGAAAAAAGTTTTATGATTCGGGTTGACCCGGCCTGGCCGGTGGGTAACGAAAAATTTTTACTTGACGTGGGTTTGCGTCGGAGTGATTATGAAGTCCAGCCCAAATGCAGTTTTGTCATTGACATTGCGCCGGCTGAAGATATTTTGTTAGCTTCATTTAAGCCCAAAACGCGTTATAACATCAATTTAGCTCAACGGCGCGGGGTGAAAATCAGGCCCAGCACTGAGCCGGCTGAAATTGAATCTTTTTGGCGGCTGTTGAAGCAGACGGCCGACCGAGATCACTTTCACACCCACTTAAAAGAGCATTATTTGAAGCTGTTTGAAATTTTAGTTAAAGAAAATATGGCCCAGCTGTTTTTTGCCGAATACGACAATAAAATTGTGGCCGCTAACTTTGTGACTTTTTTTGGTCAGTTTGCCACCTACCTTCACGGCGGTTCGGCTGACATGTATCGGGAAGCGATGGCGACCTACCTGCTCCAGTGGCAGGGCATTTTAGCGGCTAAACAGCGCGGCTGCGTTTATTATGACTTTGGTGGCATTAACGGCAAAACCTATCAAAATGACAAGTGGGCCGGTATCACCAGGTTTAAAACCGGTTTTGGCCCAGAAGTTGCCATCCAGGAATATGTCGGCGGCTTTGAATTAATTTTAAATCCAGTGGTTTTTGCCGCTTATAAGTTTATTAAGCAAATCAGGGGATAGCTGACAATTTTAAATAACCAATTTTAAATAAATAAGCTAATTTTAAATATTTAATTATTTTAATTTTATTTAAAATTTAGAATTTAAAATTTAAAGCATGATTGTTTTAAAGTCAACCCCAAAAAATATCATTCAGGCCGCACAAGTGCTTCGGGCCGGCGGCATTATTGTCTATCCGACCGATACCGCCTATGCTTTGGGCGGTGTTTTTAATTCGTCGGCAGTCGTTAAAAAGATTTTAAAAATTAAAAAGCGCCAGGATGACAAATTTACGATTGTCGCCGCCAGCCCGGCTCAGGTTCAAAAATTTTTTAAACTCAATTCGGCCCAAAAAAAATTGGCCCGGCAATTCTGGCCCGGCCCTTTGTCAATTGTTGTCTCAACTAAGTTGTCAGTGCGGGTGCCGGCCAATACCCTTACCCGTCGGCTTTGCCGGTTGGTTGGTCGGCCGTTAATTGCCACTTCCGCCAATGTTGCCGGGGGTAATACTCCTTACGGCAGCCGGCAAATTATCAATGATTTTAAAAACGAAATTAGCCAGCCTGATTTACTTTTGGATGGTGGGCATTTAGCTAGAAAAAAAACCTCAACCATCGTTAAGGCAGAAAAAAATAATTTGATAATTATTCGTCAGGGTTCGGTAAAAATTACAGACCAAAGTAGTAAGAGCCGCGGCAACTATCGCCGACCGGGGTCAGGCCACCGGGAATATTGAAAAAAACCGCTTGGCCAAAACCCTGACCCAGTATGTTGCCTGTAGCGTTGCAAGCCGGTAGGCCTTGATCCGGAAAAAGAATAAAGTCAAAGGCCGGCATGGTCATGCCGATTGAGGACATAAAAGTTTTTTGAAATAGCTGGGTTTGTAATCCAACTGGCGAAACATTCTGTTTTTGCAATTGAGGTAAGACATGCTTGCAATAGCATGGGATAAAACCTATTTTGTCGCAAATATAATGAAGGATGCATTGCGGCCGATACCACCCGGTTCTTAAGTCACAAAGTTTTTCGCATTGTAATTTTTCTTGGGGTTCCAGAACTTCTTCGCGCAAAACTTCAAAAGCATCGCCGACCTGCATTGCCTTGTTGTCAAAAACTTGAAAGATAAAGGGAATTTGTAAAATGCAGTTAACAATCGTACAAATGGGATTTTGCAGGCAACTAATTTTAGTACTGCAGTCAATGGTCATTTTGATTGGCCCGCCGAACGGCTTGGCGACGGCAGTGTCAAAACTGAGGGGAATAATCGCCGGCATTTTCATTTTTGCCTCGGTGGCATTGGGGCTGATGGCGTTAAACCAAATTAGGCCCAATCCGACACCGGAACCAATGACAATGACGCTTAAGGTAATCTGCCAGTGAACAGTGAAAAAATTAAGTAGTTTACTCTTTGAAGTTTTAGCCGCGGGTTTTTTTTGCCGAATTTTAGCCATATCTTTGCTTTTTTTGGCCAACTAGCCAATAATAAAATAAACCGCAATAATGATTAATAGAATCAGGACGGCAAAAGAAATCCACCACTGCATTTTTTTATTCAGCAAGATTCTAAAATAAACCATCATACTCTAATAATTATACTACAAATTGCCGGCTAAATCAAGTTTTTATTGCCAGGATTGCTGTTTTTGACTGTCATTGCGATCCGCCATAGGCGGAGAAGTCATGCCAAAGGCAGATCCGCCTTTGGCGGACAATCCCCTTGGCAAGACAGATCCCTCGGTTCCCTCGGGATGACGCTTCGCGTCAGATTGCTTCGTCGCTCACTTCCATTCGCTTCTCGCAATGACAAAAATAAGCTCGTCTAAAATTAGCCATAAACAGAATTGTCAGTTTTATGCTTATTTAGGTTTATTTAAGAAATGATTACTAACTTAGAAAAAATTAAAAATCTCTGTCGGCTTTACGACCTTAAGCCTCAGCCTAGCAAAGGCCAAAATTTTTTGTTTAGCAGTGAGGTGATTGAAAAAATTGTTAATGCCGCGGAAATTAAAAACACGGACATCATTTTAGAAGTTGGCCCGGGTTTGGGAATTTTGACTGAAGGTTTGGTGGCCACTGGCGCCAAGGTTTTAAGCGTTGAATTGGACAAAAAATTATTTGAGTTTCTTAAAGTGAAATTCAACGGCGTAAAAAATCTCAAGCTGGTCCAAGACGATGTCCTGAACTTCCAACCCGTAACTTATGGTCTGTCGGCGTATAAGATCGTTGCTAATCTGCCTTACAACATCACTTCTATTTTTTTGAGGCAATTTTTAACCACCAAACCCAAGCCGGCCACGATGACAATTCTGGTTCAAAAAGAAGTGGCCCAAAGAATTTGTGCCTCACCCGGCCAGCTGAACTTACTTGCCATTTCGGTCCAGCTTTATGGCCAGCCTCAGATTGTTGACCTGGTTAAAAGGGATAATTTTTGGCCCGCGCCGGCCGTGGACTCCGCCATTTTAAAAATTGACCAAATTAAAGACTGGTCCGGTCTAAGCGACTTAGCCGGGGCAGTGACAGAAAAAGAGTTTTGGCGCTTGGTTAAAATCGGTTTTTCGGCCAAAAGAAAGCAGCTGGCCAATAATTTAGCCGCGGGTTTAAATTTTGACCGGGCTAAGATCCAATCAATGCTTCGCACTCTTAATCTAAACGATAAAATCCGAGCCCAAGACCTGGCCATTGTTGACTGGTTTAGACTTGCCAAAAACCTGAAAAGTTATTTTAATTAGTTCTTTAAAATCACTTGCCAAGATGATTCTTTTTTTAGTATAATGACTACGAGGTAAGAGGTAACTTTTGTGAATAACTTTTGATCCATTTTTGTTGGCTGTTCCAAGCGAAGAGTTTTATATTTGATTTAAGTCATGATGGCCAAAATTGATAAAAAATCCGATAATTTAGGCATTTTATCAAAGATTTATCACGATGATAAGACACCACAGCAGCGATTTTCAATCATTCAGAAGGTTAGGAGTTATTTTAACGACCCCAAAAAAGCCGAAGCTTGGCTGTCCGGGGCCGTTTTATTTTTAGGCGCTTTGGGGATAGTTTTCGGCATTTTCGCCTTTAAAAATAAAATCCAGAATCCTTACATCTTCCCCGAACCCAATCTGGCGGCTGAGCTGGCCGGCCAGCAACCAACCGAACAAGACCTGCTCGGGTTGCGGCAAAAAGATACTGACCAGGATGCCTTATCGGATTACGATGAGCTTTACGTTTATCACACCAGTCCTTATTTGCCCGATTCCGATTCTGACGGCCTGGACGACACTAAAGAAATTGCCCGGGGCAGTGACCCAAACTGCGCCATTGGCCAAAACTGTTTTGCCTTTATTGAAACTGAAGCCGATAATCAGCCAACTGACGCCTCATTGTTTGTCGGTAGTCAAAGCACGGCCACTCAGCTGCGACAGATTTTGAAGCAATCGGGCATGGATCCCCAAGTTCTTGATAGTATGAATGACGCGGAACTTTTGGCCGCCTATGAGCAAGCTTTGGTAGAAAGTGGCGTGGGGGCGCAGACTGCCAGTCCAACGGTGGATTTACCGGTTAACGAAATCAAAAATTTAACCCCAGACCAAATCCGTCAGCTTTTGGCCGAGGCCGGTGTTGGCCAAGACATTTTAAGCCAAGTCAGTGACCAGGAGTTAATGGATTTGGTTGAAGAAACTTTAAAACAGCAGTATCCGGATCAGTAATTTTTTTCAAAAAATATTAATCAAAATGTTCCGACAAAAAAATAAAATTAAAAATCAAGTGGTTGCCTCGCTGGTTTTATTCCAGCTGGTGCTTAGTGTTGCTTTGCCGGGCATTTTGTATCCCCAGCCGGCAGAAGCTAGTGTCGGCAGTGCGATCAGTGGCGCTTGGAATAATTTTTGGAGCGGTATGAAAGCCGGGTTTGCTAAAAAAGATGACAAAGGCGAAGAAGCCAAAGCCACGCCGATTCAATACACCAACCCGATCAATCTAGTACCTGTCCGCGATGAGACCAGGTTGAAACAAGATCAGCAAACAGAAAAGACTATTATTAAAGGTTTTAAAGCGGAGAGTGCCAGAGACACAGCTCAGCAATTAGCCGAAGCTAAAGAAAGATTCAGCTGGCGGTCATTTGGCAACATCACGGCCGTGGCGATTAAGTCGGGTTTACGCTACTTTTTGAATACCATGGCCTACGAATATGCCACCTGGTTGGCTTCCGGCGGCGAAGGCCAGCAGCCGAAATTCCATACTGAAGGCTGGGGGGTTTATTTGGAAGATTTGGCCGATCAATCTTTAGGCGCCTTTTTGGAAACTTTAGGTGACGGCTGGGGTGGCTACAATCTTTGCGCGCCGCCGGACGGTTTAAAACTGTCAGTGACTTTATTTTTGGCCGAAACCAGACGGCCGCCCAAGCCGGCTTGTACTTTTAAACAAGCCTTGGGCAATTGGCAGAATTTTATCACCCAGGAAGGTTTTATGGACCGCTTCCGGGTCAATTTTGAGACCGGCAAAAATGACATTACCGCTTCATTGTCACTGCTTGACTATGCTTATACCTGGTCAGCCAAAAAACAGTTGGGCCAAAAAGAGCAAAGAAAGGAAGACGACGGCCTGATTGCCGCGATGAAAGACGGCATCGCTGATTTTATTAAAACCCCGGCGGCTTATACCAAGGCGATTATTGGTCATGTTCCATTGTTAGGCGAATCTGGTCAGACCAACTTTACCGGCGATCTAATTGCTGACGCCATTAACATGTTTGTCGGTACTCTAGCTGGCCAGTTGTTCCAGCGTTTGATCCGAG
The DNA here is from genome assembly GCA_001817345.1 of Candidatus Buchananbacteria bacterium RIFCSPHIGHO2_01_FULL_44_11. Classification (GTDB taxonomy): domain Bacteria; phylum Patescibacteriota; class Patescibacteriia; order Buchananbacterales; family UBA6539; genus 2-01-FULL-44-11. The sequence continues at coordinate 8,622 of MHIE01000004.1, forward strand.
AAGGTTTAGCCGGCGGCGGTAGCGGCTCAAGTCTCGGTCGGCCTTCTTCATCTACATTTAATGACATTCAAAATAATGCCGCTTCTGACATTGATTTGTTGACCGGGCAAAGCGGCCAAGCCTTGTTCGGCGGCCGGCAGGCGGCCCAAGAAAGATTTTTAAGCTTTTTTGACGCCGACATCATCACTCAGGGCGATTATCAAATTTTAAATCAACTAGCCATCTGTTCTAATCCCAGTGCCCCGGGTCCGGACGAGTGCGTTATTGATCATAAATTACGCTTGGCCATTGATCAAAATCTGACCGTGAAAGAGGCAATTGCCAAAGGCTACTTAGACGCTGACGCGCCTTTCGGCTTTACTTCTCAAGGCTTTGAACCGCCTTATAACGAAGGCTACCCCTACCGCAGTTTGCTTATTCTGCGGACTTACCGGATTATTCCGGTGACCTGGGAAATTGCCGCTTTGGAAATTTCTCGTTTTGGCAAGCGGACTTATAGTTTGAATGACTTAATCGCGGCCTATAACGACAAAACCAGTCCTTTCTATGGTTTGATTGATCAAAGCTGGGTTTTAAAAACGCCCAAGGCTTATTGCCGGGCCGAGGGTTTTGGTCCCTCAATTATTTCCAGCCAAATTATTGACGGATTCAAATTGGTTAACCGGTCAACCTACTGCGCTGATTACCAGTCCTGTATTCAGAAAGACAATCAGGGTAATTGCATCTACGGTTATTGCATGGAAGAAAAAAGAGTTTGGGATCTTCAAGGGACGGAGTGCCCCAACTATTACGCCAGTTGCCAGTCTTATGTTGACCGGGGCAACACCTTAACGGCTTATCTGCAAAATTCACTTGATTACAACGGCTGCAGTGCCGACAATGTTGGTTGCCGCTGGTATTGCCAGGACTATAACCCGGTTGATAATCTTTGGAGCTGCTTAGATGAAGGCGAAAGAACCTGGCAAGCCTGCGCCCAAGTCGGCGGTTGTCCTTTGACCGCCAGCTGTGAGGTGGCCGTAGGCGAAGCTTTTTGCACCGATGAATTAAATAAAGTTGACTTGCGTATTAGCGCCGCCTGTAACCAATCTTCCAAATGGTTTGTGCCTGGCACCGGCAGCTGCTCGGTTGATGCCGCTTGCACCATTCAGCAGGGCGGGGTTTTGTGCACTTACGGCGGCTGTGATAATTTGACCAATTTGATCAATAACCCAGGCTTTGAAAGCCGGCCCAACCAAACCGGAGAAATTACCGCCAACTGGGTGACAGCTGACGCGGATTATTTTGCCTTAGCCACTGGCGCCAGTGAACAAATTTTTAACGGCCAAAACAGCATTCGTTTTTACAACGCCGGCGGGTCATTAAACTACGCCACGACTTCTCAGTCGATTACTTTGCCGGTTGGTGATTATACTTTTTCCGCTTTTGTTTATAACCGGCTTAATGTTGGCAGCGTTGAGGTCCAAGTTGGCGGTGACATCCTCTCGGTTTCTGGTGAGCTTGGGCCGGTGAGTAAAACCAGCGTGAATAGAAATCAGTGGGAGAACTTAAGCAGTGACTTTAGCGTGGTTGAATCGGCGTTAACGCCGGGCCGCGGGCAAGTGACAATAAGTTTTGTCGTTTCCGGGCCGCAGGTTTCTGGCACGGTTTGGTTTGATGATTTTAGAATTTCCGAAAGCTGCTTAGTTGATCGGGTATTACTGACTTTGACCGGCACGGTTGACAAAGACCAGAGTAAAATTCATTTTGACCGCGATGCCCAAGAATGCAGCGCTGAGCAGGATGGCTGTTCGCGGCTTTTGACCGCGCCGGAAGGCGTTAGTTACGAATCAGGCGAAACTAACAGCTATAATCTTTTCCTCTATCCGGGTTTTGAAACCGACATCAATGACGATTGGTTGAGTATCAATCCCCCTAATTTACGAGTGGAGCAGGAGCGCGGCCAAGTACATTCAGGTAGTTCAGCGATGAAAGTAACTCAGACGACGCCTGACTTTGCTTGGTTTTCATCAACCGTTGACACCGGCCGGCCGCTTTTGCGCCGGGCTTTTATCTATTCTTTTTGGGCTAAGACTAATACCGATAATCCCGCGACGATTGGCGCCGATACCTCTAGTTATGCCGGTTTAATTCGTCACGAGCAAACCGCTGCTGAATACATCAATTCACCTAGCTTGATCAACGCCCCTGTTAGTATGAGCCGCAGTGTGACTGACGGCCAGTCCATCAACTCCAGCTGGAAACAATTTGCCGTGCCCATTGTTTTTGAGCCTTATTGTCAGGGCGGAGACAATCCGGATCAGTACTGCGTTAATGATGCTCAATGCCGTGGAGGTGGCAAATGCATCCTGCCTAATGATTATGTTTGTTCTAATGATACTAATTTATCCTGCAATCCAGATCTAAGTATTTTTGACCCAGACGAAACCTGTCATAACGCCTCCGCCACTTGTGACGGTAGTCCGGATTCAAAATTGGAAATTGATTTATTAGCGGTTCAAGATTCAAATCAGTCAATTTTTTACGATGATGTTCAAATTCAAGAAATTGATTTAAGCCGGGCTAATCCAAAGCTTTTGCCGGGCTTAACTCGCCAGCAATGTTTACAGAAAGATATCAGGCCCTTTACCGTTTGGGTCAGCGGCGTTTGTCTGGAATTGGATTTGCCGACTTTGCTTAACCGGTCGGTGGTGAATTTACAAAAGCCGCCTGATTATCTCAATTGCCGGGGCTACACCAAAGAAAGACCCAGTCCTTATGTTTTTGAAAATGTTAATGAAGCCCAATGCCAGGGTGAGACTTTAGTCTGGCGGGCCGATAGCTGCCAGAACGGGTTCTGCTGTCACGAAGTTGATCCGGTTCAGTGTAATTCTTACGCGATGTATTGTCAGGCCGACGAAGTGGGCTGTGAAGCTTACCAACCTTTAACCGGCGGCCCGACCGTGCCGGGCGTGGCGGTCGCTGAAGATTATTGTCCGGCCGAGTGCGTTGGCTATAACGCCTTTAAACAGTCGCCGACTTATTTTGAATCGGTCGAGTCGCTGGAGTTCTTCATTCCCCAGACGGCCCGGCAGTGCAGCGCGGCTAACGCCGGTTGCGATGAATTCACTAGCTTAGACGAATTAGCCGCCGGCGGCGAGAGTCGCGGTTACTTCCGATACTTAAGGCAGTGCACCAAGCCGACGGATGTTAACGCCAGCTGCAGTAACTACTATACTTGGCAAGGCTCTAATGAAAGTGGCTATCAATTGCGAGTTTATTCCTTAAACGCTAGTCCCGACGGCTCGCCGGTCTTAGCCATTGACGATGATTCGCGCTGGTTAATGGAGTGGGGCAGCCGGCAAGATTGCGATGGGCCCGAAGACATTGCCGCTAATCCTTTCTGTAAAGAATTTTTTGGCATTGACGGTGAAGTTCATTATGAAATTTTAAATAACACCATCAGCTGTTCGGAAAACTGCCATCCTTTCCGCAAAACCCGGTTGGGCGAAAGTGAAGCCGACGCCCAGGCCAACTGTTCTGCTAGCCACGGCACCTGGCAAGATAACAGCTGCATTTATGACGCTATTCCTAACGAAGGCGTGGCCTGTTCAGCCGCGGCGGTCGGCTGCCGCGAATACCGGGGTAATGCCGGCGGCAACTTGTTCTATGCTTTTAACGATAACTTGGAAGACGGAGAAACCACCGACTGGCAGTTTGGCACCATTAGCAGTGAGGCGCTTTCCGTCGGCGGTCATTCGCTAGTCTCGGTTGGTCCGGCCCCGCAGCCGCAACGGATTGAAACAATGCGGGCTAACTTGGGCGAAAACTGCAGTCCGGACACGACCAGAACCTGTGACAGCAGCAACCCCAAAGATGATAATTGTTATCAGCCGTCTTCAAACCGCTGTATTGCCCGGCATCCGGTCACGCTTCAGACCTGTGCGGTAGAAGTTGGCCAGCAATATTGCGGTGTGATTAACGATGTAATAGAAGTCAATAAAACTTACTTATTGTCTTTCTGGGCCAAGTCGCAATCAGGCAACGTCAATCTTAACGTGAAGATAGTTGATGATCAAGACACGGCTTATGAGCCGATTGGCCGGATTCGATTATCACCGGAGTGGGATTATTATACTTTTGGCCCGCTGATTTATAAAGACATTAAACCTTCGGCTCGTTTGAGTCTTGCTGAAAATTACTCCTGTTCTAATGATCATAACAATACTTGTAACCCGGCCAGCTTTAATCCAGAGCCCGATTGTGGTGTTGATAATGCTACTTGCTCTGCTGACACCGAATTTTACCTTGACAATATTGCCTTTAGGCAGGTCCAGGGTTATTTCTATGTGGCCAAGGATTCCTGGCA
>MHIE01000005.1 GCA_001817345.1 Candidatus Buchananbacteria bacterium RIFCSPHIGHO2_01_FULL_44_11
TATGACATTATCATTTCCGTTCTACATCCTGTTTAATTTTTGTTGAATAAAAAAATCCCCGAGCCGGATGCCCGAGGGGAGCGTAGATTTTCTTTGATTTTTTGATTGTGCCAACAGGTTATAGTCCGGCGGCTTTTTTGGCGGCATTGCCGGCGCTATCCCCGACTTTTTTGCCCGCACTGAGCGGATCGAACTTATCGTCGCGGTTGGCGTCGTTCCAAAGGACCAGCACCAAGTAGCTGTTGACTACCAACTCTTGGAATTTGGTCTGAGTCGGATTGAGTTTGGGCATAGCCGCCTGGTTACCAAGTAGCTTTGGTCCAACTAAGGTTTTGGGTTCGGCATTAATATCTTGGTCGCCGCCCAAATCTTCAAGCACCGCACTGGCTGGCGTTACGTGGGTGGTACCGCTGGTGGCGGTGTCAGATCTGGCAGCGGCGGCGATCTTGGACTTGAAGGTAATGGTAACCACGTAGCTGAATTCACCACGCGTCCGGATTTTACGGAGAAAGCACGAAAGGGCGCTGTAGTATCCCTTATCAAACTCTTCCTGGTAGCGGTAAACGCTAGTGACCGCGTCCGGCGCGTAACTGACTTCCTGGGGCTCGCCCATAATAGTGATTGATTCAGCTAGGGTGGTTTGGCCCACCTTGAGGTTTTCTTCCAGCTTACGGTTGATCCAAATGGTCAGGCTGCCGTTGCCAGAAATCTTGGTCTGGTCGGCGTTTGTCTTGTCGGCACCCAGCACCACTGGCTGTTGGGGGCCGAATCCCTGGAGGCTGATGGGACTAACCAGCTCATTGGGGTTGTAGCGCAGTGAGCGAAGGTCAAAGCAATCTCGACCTCGCGCCGACTTTAAACTCCAGCAGCCGGTTAGTAATAGCCCGGCGAGCAACGTGAATTGAAAAAGAACTATCCTCCTTCTCATGGCGATAGCCCTCCTTGCCTAGTGGGATTGGGATTCTGAGTTTTCCAGGGTTTCCTGGCAGTTGTCAGTATACTCCGTTGATCTTTGGTCAGCAATTAATTTATCCACCACTATTTTTATAACCCTGGGTCTGTATTGACAAAAATCATAATATTTGCTAAGGTGGTCTATCCTCAGAGATGAGGTTTTTTTGTAGCTAAAATGCCTAAAATTATGAAGAAACTTATTAAATATCTCTATAAAAACCAGGCTGAACTGGTGGTTTTGCCAGTGGTGGCTTTTCAGCTGGTATTTTTCCCTTACCCAGCCTTAGCGGCTCAGGATCAATCGGAATTTATCAGTTTACCGCCGGTTGACTTGGCCAAGGCAGCTCAAGAAAGCGAAGAAGGCAAAATTGAGTTGATTCTACCGATTAAGGAATATCAGGTGGTTAAAACCTATCAGTTGACGGTAACCGCCTACTCCAGCACGACCGACCAGACCGACTCCACGCCCTGCATCACGGCCAATGGTTTTGACCTTTGCGAACATGATACCGAGAATGTGATTGCCGCTAACTTTTTGCCGTTTGGCACTAAAGTGAGACTGCCTGAGAAATTTGGTGACCGGATTTTTACCGTCGAGGACCGGATGAACGCTCGCTACTATTATCGCGCCGATGTTTGGTTCAAGACTAGAGACGCGGCTAAACAGTTTGGCGCTCCCTATACCATTCTTGAAGTGGTTGAGTAAATGATTTCTACAAACCCATCAAAGCGCCGGCTGTCTGATCGGTGCTTTATTTTGCCTTGATTTATTAATGATTTTTTGGTAGACTGAAACAGTTCTTTGATTTCTTGGCCTGGTTTGAGGCCACGTAGCCAAGTGGTAAGGCGGAGGCCCCGCACCAAGCCCGAACTTGTCTGGTTGTTAGTTAAACATTAATTCTCGGAAGACGCCTGCGGCTTACTCCCCGATAATATAGTTAAAACACTTTTGGCTTGGTGCGGGGTAAATCTGTCCCGACTCATATATTTTTTAAAATTAAGGAAGTCGAGGATCCTCGATTCAAAACTTCTGGAGATACTTGGCCTGGTAGCCAAGTAGTAAGGCAGAGGTCTGCAAAACCTTTATTCGCGGGTGCAATTCCCGCCCAGGCCTCCAGAAGTTTTGAATCGGGACAAAACCTTTATTCGGCGGTTCGATTCCGCCCGTGGCCTCCAAAATTTTAACCTCGGGACAAAACCTTTATCCGCGGGTGCAATTCCCGCCCAGGCCTCCAACCCGTAAAATGAATTTTGCAGCGCAAAATTCATCACGGGTTAGACCCATGGTCTCACAGCGACTTTATGGGGCATACGCCCATCTACCCCCCCCCTCGCCTCCAGTAGTAGCCCCAGTTACTTAAAATTTAAAATTGGATATTTAAAATTGTTTACCAATGAATCCCGTTAGAGGCCGCCTGTCTGCCGTGCCAACGACACAGGTAGACGGTCGCGACCAAACGGGGAACAATAATCATTTGTGATTATTCAAGATAAAATATTAATTCAGGTAAGTGGTTTAACGGCCGCGACCTGCCTCTAACGGGATGAACGTAACCGAGTTAGCTAGAAAATTAAAAATTCCAAGCCGTGAACTGTTGGAAATTTTGCCAGCAGTCGGTTTTGATATTGGGCGCCGAGCGATTAAAATTGACAATCGTCAGGCTCAGCGCATTATTGAGAGTTGGTCCAGCCTGCTGGCTCAGTATCGGGCCAAACTTAATCCGGCCGCGGCTGAAGAGCTGAAAGTTGAGGCGGCCGCTGAAAAAAAACCAATTACTCTGCCCGCCTTAATTCGAGTCAGGGATTTCGCCCAAAAACTCGGCCTGCCTTTGTCAAAAGTCATCGCGGCTTTAATGAAAAATGGCGTTTTATCCGCCATGAACGAAATGATTGATTTTGACACCGCTTCAATTATTGGTACCGAGCTGGGCTTTGAAATTGTTGCCGACACCACTCAAGCCGCGGAAACGGAAAAAGCCACTGCCGGCAAACTGGAAACTTTATTAAATCAAGACAAAGAAAAAAATTTAGTGCCCCGGCCGCCGGTCGTCGTCGTCATGGGCCACGTTGACCACGGTAAAACTAAATTATTGGACTCTATTCGCAAAACTAACGTCGTGGCCAGCGAAAGCGGCGGCATTACTCAGCACATCGGTGCTTACCAGGTGGAGCGTAATGGTAAGCCGATCACGTTTATTGATACGCCCGGCCACGAAGCTTTTTCTACCATGCGTTCCCGCGGGGCGAGAGTGGCTGATATCGCCATCCTGGTCATTGCCGCGGATGACAGCATTCAACCCCAGACCAAGGAATCAATTAAAATTATTCATTCCGCCGGTTTGCCGATGATTGTGGCGATTAATAAAATCGACAAACCCGAGGCTAACCAAGATAAGGTCAAGCAAGATTTGGCCGCCCTGGATTTATTACCCGAAGAATGGGGCGGTAAAACCATTTGCGTGCCGATTTCGGCTAAAGCCGGTACCGGCATTGATGAATTGTTGGAGATGATTTTATTGGTGGCTCAAACGACCAAAACTGAACTGGTGGCTAACCCCGATCGACTGGCGGTCGGCACGGTGATTGAATCTCACGTTGACCGCGGCCAGGGTCCATTGGCGACTTTGCTAATCCAGAACGGTACTTTGCGCGTCGGTGATTTAGTGATGGTGGCTGACAATTTTTACGGTAAAATTCGGGCAATGAAAGATTTCAGCGGTCAGGATTTGACAGTGGCCAACCCCTCAACACCGGCCAGGGTTCTGGGGCTGAAAGCCGCGCCCAGTGTGGGTGATATTTTTGAAGTTACCGCCGAAGTTGATCGTAAAAGCAAAGTGACCAAATATAAACTCCAAGAGCAGGCCACCGGTTACACTCAGCTGGTGGAGATAAACAAAGAAGACGCCAAAAAAGGCATTCAGTCTCTGAACCTGGTTTTACGCGCCGACGTGCTCGGTTCGCTGGAAGCCATAATTTCTTCTTTAAACCAGCTGAGCAACCAAGATGTGCCGGTTAATATTATTGCCAAAGGCTTGGGCAATATAACGGAAAATGACGTAATGCGGGCGATGTCCGGTAACGCCGTGGTCTTTGGTTTTCACGTTAAGGTCACGCCGGAAGCTGAATTAGTGGCTAAAGAGCAAAAAGTTGAGGTTAAGTCTTATGACATTATTTATCAGCTTTTAGACGACGTGAAAGTAAGGCTGGAGTCGTTACTGGTGCCGGAAGTGATTCGGACTGATTTCGGCCGGTTGAAAGTTTTAGCCATTTTTCGAAAAGAAAAAAACGCCATGGTGATTGGCGGCAAAGTGACTAAAGGCGTGGCTCGGTCTGGTGTTAAGGCTGAAGTGTTACGCAATAAAGCTAAGATTTCGGCCGGTGACATTATTCAGTTGCAGCTTAACAAAATCAGTGTAGCCGAAGTTAATGAAGGTTCAGAATGCGGTTTGAAGTATGAAGGCAAACCGGTGGTTGAGGTTGACGACATCTTAGAATTTTATACTGAAGAAATTAAGAAAAAGAAATTAGTCGCTTAAAATGTCTTCGCATCGAATTTTACAAATCAATGAGCTGATTCGCCACGAACTAAGTGGCTTAATTTTGGCTGAAGTCGAGTTTCCTAAAGATTGTCTGGTGACTATTATGGACGTTCAAGCTTCAAAAGATTTGCGTCATGCCAAAATTTGGTTAAGCATTATCCCGGGTACCTACACTGGTCAAGTCTTGTCCAGATTGGACAGAAATATTGGTCACTTGCAGTTTTTGCTCAACCAAAAATTAAGCATCAAGCCTTTGCCTCGAATTAGTTTTGTCATTGATGATACGGAAGCTGAAGCCGCCGGCATTGAAGTACTCTTGGATAAAATAAAAGAAAAATAACAGTCAGTCCGTTTCTGAAATTAATCGCTTTTGAGGCGATTTTTTTAAAATTAAACCCCCGCGACTTTTTCAGACAGCCGCGGGGGCGAGAGGCGATAAGGAGAACGTATGGGCACTTGTGTCGGACGCCGAGCCTTTCTAGGGGCTCATCCGCTAACTTGTGCTAGTGTGGATTCGAACCACAATACACCGGGCTTATCAGGCCCGCTTGGCCCAATAGAGGACCTCCTTTTTTACAAGAGCGGGTTGTGGTGATCGTGTCGGTGCTGTGATCAGCTTTTTCCGACACCAATCGCTGATAAGGGTAATTTACATACTTTGTTAGACTGTGTCAATAGGTAAAATTTTGGCATGGTAATTTTTTAAATCAAATGTCGGCCGCCGTCAATTGTTAGTGTTACGCCGGTAGTGAATGAGTCAGGTAGAATAAAATACTCAACTGCCTTCGCCATTTGTTCCACGCCGCCCCAGCGACCCAGTGGCGTAGTTTTGGCCACGGTTCGGCGTTCCTGAGCGCTCATATCCGGCGGCGGCAAAATTGGCCCCGGGGCAATAGCGTTAACCGTAATCCCCCATTTGGCCTCTTGCAAAGCCAGGACTTCGGTCAGGCTGTTCACCGCTCCCTTGGCCACATAATAAGCCAAATAGCCGTTAACCGTGTAGCCGGGCTGATGAGTGGCCGCCGTCCGGTCAGTGAAGTTAATAATTCGGCCCCAGCGGTTTTGGCGCATTGGTGGTATGGCGGCTTTGGCAAATAAAAAGGCACTGGTCAGGTTAGCCGCTAAATCGGCGTCCCACTGTTTTTTATCCAGCTGGTTAAAAGGCCGGCGTTCAAAGGTTGAGGCCATATTAATTAAAATATCCAGCCGCTTGAATTTTTTTTGAACGGTTTTTATTACTCGTTTAACCTCCGCTTCTTTAGTCGCATCAGCGGCAATCAGTATAAACGAGACGCCGTATTTTTGGCACGTCTTTTGGAGTTTTGACAGTTCGCCGGGTTTGGTGCGGTAAGTCATGACAACATGGATTCCGAGTTTGGCCAAACTTAAAGCCACGGCTTGACCAATGCGCCGGCCGCCGGTAATTATCGCCACTCTATTTTTGAGTGATTTTGATTGCATCGAATTGTTATTAGTTTATCCGGTTTTTAAAATCCGGGGAAGTAGTCGGTTTTTATGTTTTTTGTTCTTATGACCAGTTTTAACAGTAACCGTCGGTAGTTTTTGACCATGGCGTCGGGTCCGGACAAATAAAATATTCTTTCAAGGTAGTCAGGTGCATTATCTTGAATCATCTGATCGGTGATGTAGCCAGTTTTACCCGGCCAGTCCTGAGGCGTCCTTTGGGGATCAGTGGCGACGTAAATAGTTTTAAGACCAAAAGACTGCTCGGCTTGTTTGAGTAAATCTTGATAAACAAAATCTTTAACGTCGGCGTTAGCGTAAAAAAGCATGATATCTCGCTTTTGATTTTTATCAACCAGATACTTAATCATACTGCGAAAAGGGGTGATGCCGATGCCGCCGGCAATGAAAACTAATTTTTTATCATTTTCTTTAGGTAGAACAAATTCCCCACCTAGCTGCGAGGCCGAAATTTTGTCGTTTTTTTCCATTGCCAAAAGGGCTTTTTTAAAACTGCTGGAAAATTGGTTATTGATTTTTACCCCGAGTTTAATTTCATTTTCAGTCGGTGAAGAGGCGACAGTAAAATACCGGCGGTTGCCTCGGTCGTCTGGGTGGTGGTGGCTCAATGTCCATTCCAAATATTGGCCTGGGGCAAAATCAAGCTTTTTATCAGCGCTAAAATTAAACTCATAGATATCCGGCGCCAAAGGTAATTTTTCTTTAAGCGACAGGAATAATCTTTGTTTTGAGCTGACTAAATAAGAAAAAATATTACCGACGACTAAAGCGAACTCCGGAGTTGAATAAATCGGCCCAAGATGGAATTGGGAGCCAAACAATAGGCCAGTGAGTATGCCATAGACGATTTGCTGGTATTTTTTTGGTGGGGTAGTTTGCGGCTCGGTTAGCATAATGGAAGCGAAAAACAATAGCGGCCAAGACAACACTGCCTGTTTAATCACTTCAATCGCTTCCAGTTTATTGACTAAGCCAAAAATTAAAATGGTCACTAGGCTGGTGCCAACAAAAAATGTAAACAAGGTAAAGCGACGAATTTTTCTGACTACGAGTAACCCGACGATAACAACAATCGGCAGTAAAAACGAACTGCCTACCCACCAAATTATGCCGTCGCTGCCAAGCAGTCCGGCGCAAAAAATCGCGATCGCCGCCGGGTTAAACACGTGTTTTTGGCCGACGGCCAAGATGTATTTTAACGCCATGCTTAAAATACCGATCAGGCCCATGGTAACAGTGTCGGCTAACCCGGTGATTGGTGCAAGGATAAAAAACAAAATCAAAGCGGTGATAATTGCTGACTCAATATTGCGTTGAGCCCGAAACATGGCCGCAAAAATCCGGTTAGCAAAGTAGCAGATTGAAACCAGTAGCAAGGCCGAGATTAGTAGCCGGCTGCCGCTATAAGGCAGAACATCGGAAAAGCCAAAAGCTATGGCTAAAATTGCCATGGCCATTAGGCCGTAAAGAACCAGCCGGTACATAGTGATTGAGTTTAGGAATCCGTCAATGAATTTAAGCATAGGTATTTTTTAAAAAATTTCCGCCGGAAAGTTTTCTGATTTTTTAATTGAATTGTCCGGGTACAAAATCAGATACTCAAAGCTATAATGCGGTTCCAGGCTTTCGGCCGGGAAAAAGTATAGGCAGGTGGTTAGGGCGTCAGCGATTAGAGCGGTTTTAGCCATGACCCAGACGGCTAAGATGTGTTTGGGTGACTCCAGCCGGCGGGGATCAATAATGTGGTGGAACCTGTCCCATTGCCGCCGGCTGCCGGCTGAGCCGCAGAGACTGCAATTGGTAATCTTGGCTAAACCGATGACGCGCTGGGCGTTGCGCGGGTCTTCCAGGCCGACCCGGAGCAGTCTGTTTTTTTCGCTTTGTTGTAGAATGTCGCCGCCGGCATCAATGCAAAACGAATTTAGACCTTTTTGTTTGAGCAGTTCGCCGACTAAATCAATTAGATAGCCTTTGCCCGCCGCGCCAAAATCCAGCCAGACCGGTTTTTTTAAGGTTAATTGCGGCGGCTGGTAATCCATCACTTCTGCCCAGCGCGCCGGCGGCCGGAGTTTTTTTGGCTTTAATCGGTATTTAGCGTCATAGCCGGCATCAACCAGAACCTGGCCGATTAACGGCGTAAAAGCGCCCTCGGTAATATTATAAAGTTCTTGGTATAAAGAAAGTAGGGGTTTAGCATCAGCCGGTAAAGTGTAAGTACCCTGGTTTTTTGCCATAGCCGTGACTAAAGAATCCGGCCTGAATCGCGAGTAGGTCTGGTCAAAAATTTCAATTCGGTCTTCAATTTGTTGGCGCAGGTCTGATTGCTTTTCGGCCGGCCAGTCGTCGTTAAAATCAATTTGCCACCTGGTGCCGATAGCTTCAAAAATAAACTTATCCATATTAAATCGCCTAGGCTTTGGCCTGGACTTTAATTTTTTCTAGGGCGCTGTTAAAGCCTTTCGGTGTTAATGAAGCACCAGAGATTTTGTCCAGACGGACGGCGTCAATGTTTTTGCCGACGACATATTGTTTATAGTTCCTGGCAAAGATTTGCTGAAAAGTTACTGATTCCGATTCAGTCGGCTTGAATTCTACCGCCGTATCAACAATAATGTTATTTTCTATTTTTAGTTTTACTTTAATTTGCTCCGTTCCGCCCGGAGACAGATAGCCACTGCTTTGGGTGTATTCTCCGTTTTTGTAAATCGTAGTGATTTGAGTAACGCCGGGATTATTATTTAACCCTGGTAAAGCCGGGACCGGTTTGCCGATGCCGTTTTTCATGATTTTACCCAAGCCAAACAAAGCCAGCATTAATACCGCCGCCACGATACCGGCGGTGATTTTATTTTTTCTTTGGGGGTTGGTGGCTGGATTTTGGTCCATGGTTAAACTTAATTAAATCAGTTTTTACATTGTAGCAATTTTAAGCTAAAAAATAAAGGATTTTTGGCAGTCTTTTATTTGACTAGTTAAAATCAAATCAGCGAACCACGGCTAAGCTGGCTCCAGATTGACAATTATCTTAGGCTGATATATTATTACTGGCTCTGTCCCGTTAGAAATCTATCTTTTATAAGTCGGGGCAGATAATCATCATAATTTCTAACCGAGCTATGGTTAATATTGCTGACAGTCAAAAAATCAACAATCTGGTTCGGGGGGCGGCCAATATTTTATTAGCCACTCACCAAAATCCGGATGCCGATGCTTTGGGCAGTTTATCGGCTTTTTGCCAATGGCTTGAGCAAAACGATAAAAAATACGACGCTTTTTGCAGTAATTTGCCGGCCAGTAATCTGCAGTTTCTTTTTGATTCGGAAAAATTAATTACCGATCCGGCGGTTTTATTTGAATCCCGCTATGATTTGATCGTGGTTTTAGATTCCGGCGACTTAAAGCGGGCCGGGCTGGTTGAACTGGTTGATAAATACCCCGATTCTCAAATCATTAATATTGATCACCACGCGACCAATCCGAATTTTGGTACAGTTAACTTGGTTGATGTATATGCCGCTTCTACCACCGAAATTTTGTTTCGGCTTTTTAAGGCGGTTAATTTTTCCGTCAGCGCCAAAACCGCCTCGGCTCTTTTGGCCGGCATTGTTGATGACACTTATAATTTTACCAACCCAAACACCAGCCATGATTCTTTGGCGATTGCCTCCCAGCTTTTACTGAAGGGCGCAAAACTTTCAGTCATCAGCGATTTTTTAGGCAAGAACAAAGCTTTAGCTGACTTGCAGCTTTGGGGTCGCATTTTGTTTCGTTTGCGGGTTAATCAAGAATTGGGCATTGCCACCACCGTTGTGACTTTGGAAGACCTGGCCGACGCCCCCCAGGGCTTGGAAGTAACCGAAGGCATTGCCAATTTTTTGAATAATTTAAGCGGGGTTTCGGCTACCTTGATTTTGCGCCAGGAAGACGCCGAAACGATTAAGGGCAGTTTTCGGACTAACAGTGACTTGATTGATGTGGCGAAATTAGCTACAATATTGGGTGGTGGCGGTCATCGTAAAGCCGCCGGTTTTAAACTCAAAGGTAAGCTAGTCTCCACGCCGACAGGCGGCTGGCAGGTTATTTAGAGAATTAAGAATTTGGAATTATGAATTAAGGCCGGTACAGAATTTCTTGATTCATAATTCTTGATTCATAATTCAATTTAACTATGTACTTAATTCCAACCGTTGTAGAAAAATCTAGTTTTGGCGAGCGGGCCTACGACATCTATTCTCGCCTACTCAAAGAGCGCATCATTTTTTTAGGCGCGCCGATTGACGATGCGGTGGCTAATACCGTTATTGCCCAGTTGCTATTTTTGGAAAGTGAAGACAGTAAAAAAGACATTAAACTTTACATCAATACTCCAGGCGGTTCAGTGACAGCCGGTTTGGCCATTTATGACACTATGCAGTATGTTAAAGCTGATGTCACCACTATTTGTATCGGCATGGCCGCTTCCATGGGCGCGGTTTTACTCGCGGCCGGTGCTAAGGGCAAGCGCATTGCTTTGCCTAACTCGGAAATTATGCTGCACCAGGTGATGGGCGGCGCTGAAGGCCAAGCGACAGACATTAAGATTCGGGCGGAGCATATCCTTAAGATTAGAGACCGGCTTAACCAAATTTTATCCAAACACACCGGTCAGCCATTACAAAAAATTGAGAAGGACACTGACCGTGACTTCTTTATGAATCCGGAAGAAGCCAAAAAATACGGCGTGGTTGATAAGATCATCAAGTAAAGTTGACATTTTTCGGCCGTTGGTATATATTAGATATATCATTGAAAATTAGCTAATTATCAAGAGTGCTATCTGTCAAGGGTTCTGGCCCAATGATAGCCAACAACCCATCCGCCATAACGTGGACAAGGTGCTAAATCCAGCCCATTAGGGGAAGATAAGATCAATCACAAAGACTCTTGCCCAAGAGTTTTTTTGGTTTCTAAAAAGCCGATCTTCCTGGTAGGTCGGTTTTTGTTTAGTAATCATTTATGTTCTTTAAGTGAAAGGAGGGATAAGACCGCAATAAGATTTGAAGCCTTGATTTTGGAGGCCTACTTCGGTAGCCCTATCCAAGTCGGCAAACTCTCAAGGAGGTAGGTAGTATGTCTGATTTAGCGTTGTTTAATGCCGCTGCGTCGGTTAATCCGCCGCCGGTTCCCGAATCCGATTATTGTCCGGCCTGCGGGACCGAAATTTTGTTTGGCTTTGTCCGGCTCAACCACTATTGTCCGGCCTGTCGCCAGCCGCTGGCGATTGAAGCTGGCCAACTGGTCCAGACGGAGTCCAAGTAGTTCGATCAAACCAAGATTACTTCTGGCTGAAGCCAGATAGCCACGGTCTTTATCCCCGATCAGGGGTGCACTCAGTTGCACCCCAATTTTTTTGTTGATTTTTGCTGAGTCTTATCCCCGCACCTATTATGTTAAACATCAGATAATAGGCCCACAGCTAGCCAAATTCCATAGGTGGGGTGGCTTGCCAAAAATTAAGACCCGTGCTATACTCGGAAAGTATCATTAATTATTATTGATTTAGAAACATTAGGTGATATAAAGTTTAGAGACTAAAGATGGTATTAATCCGCTTTTCCTTGCCTTATCCTCGCCGTCTAAGCGACTAAGACTGACATGAAATTACTACTCTTCTACATTCCTCAAACTCAAAAATCCTATCAGCGGGATTAATTTTCGCTTATCTATTTCTCTCTCTAAAAAATCAATCATCTAGTTTTCTATCTCACTACAGATAGAAACCTATGCAAAACATTTATTGGGCAATCGCGCTTTTTTGTGGCATCATCGGCGGGGTTGCTTTTGGTTATCAGCTGCGTAAAATTTGGGCGTTCAAACGCAAGGATACGATTGAAGCTAAGATTGAAAACCTGATTAACGAAGCCAAGACCAAACAAAAAGAAATCTTACTCGAAGCCAACGACAAGGCTTTAAAGGTGATTGAAGATGCCAAACGGGAATCAAAAGAAAGGGAACAAGAGTTAGTCCGTTCTCAGCAACGCTTAGAAAAACGTGAAGCTCTTTTTGACCAAAAGCTGCTAGATTTGGAAAATAAGAAGCAGGAACTTTTGGAAAAGGCGGAAAAGGTGGAAAAAATCAAAGAAGAGGTCAATAAAATCAAAGTTGACCAACTGGCCAAACTGGAAAAAATTGCCGCCATGAATAAAGAAGAGGCCGGCCGAATTCTTTTTGACAACGTGGAAAACGAAATCAAAGAAGACTTAGTGGTCAGAATCAAAAAGTTGTCTTATCAGACTTCCGAAGAACTGGAGCGCAAGAGTAAACAAATGCTGATTTCAGTCATTGAACGCTGCGCTTCTTCCCATGCGTCAGAAAGTACGACGACAACCGTCGGTTTACCCAGTGATGAGATGAAAGGCCGGATTATCGGCCGGGAAGGCAGAAATATCAGAACTTTCGAACAGCTAACTGGCGTGGAAATTATTGTTGATGATACCCCAGGTGCCATTACTATTTCCGGTTTTTCGCCGATTCGACGCCAGGTGGCGAAAAAGGCTTTGGAAAAACTGATCAGCGACGGCCGCATTCATCCGGCCCGGATTGAAGAAACCATTGAAGCCGCCAAAAAAGAGTTGGCGATTGAAATTAACAAAGCCGGCGAAGACGCGCTTTACCAAGTTGGCATTACCGGCATTGATCCAAAGCTAGTCCAAATTTTGGGCCGGCTTAAATACCGGACCAGTTACGGCCAAAATATTTTACAGCACTCAATTGAAGTGGCTAACCTGGCCGGCCTGCTCGCTCAGGAATTGGGTGTGGACATCGGCATTGCCAAACGCGGCGGGCTCTTCCACGACATTGGCAAGGCGGTTGACCATGAAGTGGCCGGCGGCCATCCGGAGATCGGTTATGACATTTTAAAGAAATTCGGCGTGGCCGAAGAAATCGCCTACATTGCCAAAGCTCATCATGAAGATCACCCGCAGACTTTGGAGTGCGTTGTGGTTAAGGTGGCTGACGCCATTTCCGGCGCTCGGCCCGGCGCCCGCAAAGACACTTATGAACATTATCTCCAACGGTTGGAAGAATTGGAAAACATCGCTACCAGTTTTGAAGGCGTAGAAAAGTGTTATGCTATTCAGGCCGGCCGCGAAATCAGAATTTTTGTTGTGCCCAATCAAATTGATGATTTAGCCGCTTTTAAACTGGCTAAGGCCGTGGCGACTAAAATTGAGCAGGACCTAAAATATCCCGGCGAAATTAAAGTGACGGTGATTCGTGAGACTCGGGTCGTGGAGTATGCCCGGTAGTTGCGAGTCGCAAATGGCAAATAGTTGATTGAAAAAATGATTTTCAACAAGCGATTATCAATTAGCAAAATATGAAAATATTATTTTTTGGTGACATTGTCGGTAAAATCGGCCGGACGGCAATCCGGCAGGTTATCGCTGATCTGAAAAAAGAAGTTGAGCCGGATTTGATTATGGCTAACGTTGAGAATTTAGCTCATGGCACCGGCGTAACGGAAAAAACTTTGCAGGAATTGCTGGATTTAGGCTTTGGCTTTTTTACTTCGGGCAACCATATTTTTGATAAACCCGAGGCGGAAGTTTTGCTATCCAGAAAAGATTTTCCGTTGATTCGGCCGGCCAATTATCCACTCCAAACTCCTGGCGATGGCTACAAAATTATCAGCGTCGGCTCGCGTTCACTGCTAATTGTCAATTTAATCGGCCGGGTGTTCATTAAAGAGAATTTTGATTGTCCATTTAGGAAAATCGATGAGATTTTAGCCGCGGTTGACACTAAAAAATTAGCCGGCATTATTGTTGATTTTCATGCTGAAGCGACTTCAGAAAAAATTGCTATGGGCCATTATTTGGCCGGCCGGGTTTCGGCGGTTTTAGGCACTCATACTCACGTCGCTACCGCCGATGCCCGGATTTTGCCCCCAGGCACGGCTTATTTAACCGATATTGGTATGGTTGGCGCAATGGACTCGGTAATCGGAGTGGACAAAGGTCCGGTCTTAAAAATGTTTTTAAGCCAGATGCCGGCGAGTTTCCAGATCCCCGAAGAGGGTGAAGTCATTATCAATGCCGTGGTTTTAACTATTGACCCGCAAAATCAAAAAGTTTTGGATTTGACCAGACTAGACAGAGTTGTTAAAGTGTAGTAGTATATTTCTATTGTTATAAATAATTTATTAGCCGACTTGAGCTAATAATCATGAAGGGAGGTGGCTTGTGAACAAAGCAGAACTAATCGAAGTCATATCGCAAAAAGTCGGTATCTCTAAGAGAGAATCCGAAGAAGCGGTTGACTGTCTGACCCAGACAATTACCGAAAGAATTAAGGCGGGTGAGGAGGTGACTCTGACTGGGTTTGGGGCTTTTTCGGCGCGAACCAGAAAAGGCCGAGTGGGTGTTAATCCCCGGAATCCCCAAGAAAAAATTGATATCCCTTCGGTTACAGTCCCTAAGTTTAAAGCCGGTAAGAATTTAAAAGAGGCTTTAAAAGCTAAGGCTTAGTTGATCAGGTAGACTTAATATAAATTTCACCCCGCCGTTTCTGTTTGTTTTAGTAGGGACAAAATATTATTTTGTCCCTACAGATGCAGAAACGGCGGGGTTTCGTTTAATTCAGAATTATCAGCTTAGCTGGTAGGTCTGTTTTCGCCTATAGACTAGTTGCTTTTATCTCCCCCACTTCGTTTTTCGAACTTCGTAGGGCAAGTCGAGCTTTGGTAAGCAGGCCTCCCCCTCCCATTGGGAGGGGGAGGAGGAGAGGTGGAGGTGGGAGGGGGATTAATTAACCCCTGGCCTTTATTCTCTTTAGCTTAAGAGTACACCGCCGTCAACAACAACAATTGAGCCAGTCATATACGACGAAGCCTCGCTAGCTAAGAACAAAACAACCGTGCCGATTTCGTCGGGCTGGCCCGATCGGCCCATCGGTATTTTGGCGTTAAATGTTTCCATAATGGCTTTTTGCTGTTCAGTTGATAAATCCTTGACCATGGCGGCGGTACCTTCAGTTGAGATACTGCCGGGCGCAATGGCGTTGACTCGGATGCCGAGATTAGCCACTTCCAAGGCAAAGTTTTTGGTAAAGCCCCAAACGCCGTGTTTGGAAGTGTCATAAGCGGCTAAACCCACCATGCTGGGGTGTAAGGCGTCAATCGAGGCGATATTAATAATATTGCCGCTTTTATTTTTCACCATTACTTTAGCCGCTTCCCGACTCATTAAAAATACGCCGCGCTGGTTAACGGCCTGGATTTTTTCCCACAAAGCTAAATCCATTTCCATCACCGGCATTGAAGGGAAAATACCGGCGTTATTGATTAAAATATCAAGGCCGTTGAATTTTTTTACCGTCTGATTGATCAAGTTTTCTACCTCTTTTTCGCTACTGACGTCAGTCTTAACAAATATCACCGGGCGTCCTTGGCGAGTCAGTTTTTGAGCCTTTTCTTCCCCGACTTTTTCAGCGATATCGGCAATAACGACATTAGCTCCGGCCTCCGCCAGTCTTTTGACAATGCCATAGCCAATGCCCATTGACCCGCCGGTGACAATCGCGGTTTTGCCCTTGAAGTTGAATAATTCAGCAATTGATTTTTGAGGCATATTTTTTGGTTACTTAGAATTATAGTGGTATTATACCAAAAAATCGCCTGATCGGCGATTTATTGGCGACGTAGGGCGAGTGTCCGCCTGAGGCGGACCGAATTTAGCTAGCCAAAAAGGGTGCAATACCCCGTCCCGTATATAGTAAACTTAAAGCCTCTACGGGACTGCGTAAGAAGTGGGCGGAGCAAGCTCTGCGGTCAATACCCTTTATTAGTTTTTAAAAAAGAGAGATACGCAGATTGGCGTCCAGCGCTTTGGCTAATCGGTTAAGAAAAGCCAAGCTTGGGTTATAATCGCCGCATTCCAGACGCGAAATGGCTGATTGTTTCGTGTTGAGTTTTTTGGCCAATTCGGCTTGGGTTAAACCTTGTTTGAGGCGTCTTTCAATGATTAACTGGGTTAATTCAAATTCCGAGTTGAGTTTTTTGTAGGCTTGGCTGGTTTGCCGGTCTTTAAGTAATTGCTGCTTTAATTTTTTGTATGTTTTCATAGTATTGGCAGTATAACGTATATGTTATGTTATGTCAAGTTCTTTAATTTTCTTTTAGCTTGGTCAATTTCTCTCTTCGGTATCACTTGTGATTTTTTGATAAATCCAGAGAGTACAACTATATTGCCTTTTTGGAAAGTATAGAAAAGCCGTACCTCTTGTCGGCCTTTGATTCTTAGCTCAAACAAGCCGGCACTTATCTTTTTACTGTGAGGCAAACCAAGCTGATGGCCGAATTTTTCCAGTAAATCAATAACCCGCAATACTTTTGCGATTGCTGGTTTTTCCAGTGACCGGATGAAACTCTCAACACTGTTATCAAAAACTATTTTTATCATAATTTAATTAAAAAAGCGCCTTTTTGGCGCTACGTTGATAATTAAGTTTACTGTTTTTATTTTAACGCTTCATTATTTTTCTGTCAACTAAAAATCAATCCCGAGGTTGGTATGAAAAACCATGCTAAATTATTTTTTATTTCTTGCCAATTTCCTTGCTTGTGCTTTTCAAGTTATGGTCGCACGCCGTTTTTAACTCTAATTTTTGATTATTTTTAGATCCTTTCTTTTAAAAATCTTATCATAAAGAGTTATTATTAGTACTCCCAATAAAGTTGTTACTATAAAAACCTGCTCTTTTAAAAATGGAAAAAGAATAAACAAAAGACTGGCAGGCACCAGGATTGAATAGAAACTTGCATTTGCTGAAATTTTTTTTGAATAAATACCAGCAAAAATTGGCGGTACAAAAATTAATGCCAAATAAGTAACCAGTAATGACAACGTAACTATATTTGGGATTATAAATGCCAATACAAATCCGACAACTCCAAAAGCCCCCGTGAGTAATCGGGCATATATTATTTCTTTTTTACGGTCAAGAGTCTTTTGATCAAATAAAGCTTTATATATAATTGTAGAACCGCCGACCAGTAAACTATCAATAGAAGACATAATGACTGCTAAAATTGACGCAAAGCCAAATCCAACCAACCAGGGCGGCAAAATTTCTTTCATGAGAGTAAATATGGCAGTTTCTTTTTGAATTCCAACTGGCAATTTAATAGCCGCAACCAGACCTAAAAATAAAACTAGAATTCCAAGAAAAGCGGTTATTGGGATTGCGAGATAAAATGATTTTCTCGCAGTATTTTTGCTCTCGGCAGAAAAAATTCTTTGCCAATGCGTAGTATTGCCCAGATAGAAAAAGCCACTTATTACAATTGCCCCAATAAACCAACTTAATCCCCCAAAAGCAAGCGGATCAAGATGACCTTTGGGTAGTTGGGCAAACAGGTCATCAAAATTTCCTATACTCTGGTATCCTATAATTGCCATTATAATAAACATTAAAACAATTATCCAAAATTGAATAAAATCGGTGATAATATCAACTTTTAATCCACCGATTGTGGTATAAAGGATTGTAATGGCTGCAGAAAAGAACAACGCGATTACATAATCAGCACCCGTAAGAACAGACGCGAGCGATGCAATGGCAATTGCCTGAACGCCAATCCAAATAATGAGTAAAAATAATTGCAACCACCCTGTCAAAATTTTGTTTTTTCTCCCAAATCTTTTTTCAAAAAAATCAACAATGGTGTGAGCGCCATATTCGTCACCAATTTCTTTTATTTTTTTAGCCAATAATCCGAGAATAAACATCCCGACTATAAAAGAAATTGGCAATGCCAAGCCATATGAAATGCCTGTGTTATAAACTTCTGAAACAATCGCAACCGTTGCGCCAGCCCCCACCACAGTGGCAACAGTAGAAAAGGTCATCAGCCAAAGATTTGTTTTTCGTTGGTTTACAAAATACGCCTCAATAGATTCCTTTCTGGAGAAATGCCATGCAACGAAGAACATCACTGCTAAATAGATTATTAAAACGATTGATATTGTGTCCATACTATTTATCTTATTAAGTCGTCAACACTTACCTTAACCTTCTTAAACTTTTGGTTATTTTGAGTTAGTCATTATGCTAATATTATAACTCGCTTCCAGAAAGCAGGCAAAAGCAAAAATCCCGTCTTTTATTTCATCCTTGATTTATAGTATTAATTGTGCTAGATTGTTACCATTGTCAGTTGGTTTTATTTAGCGCCCGTAGCTTAATGGATAGAGCACTTGGCTTCGGACCAAGGGGTTGTAGGTTCAAGTCCTACCGGGCGCGCCAGATTAGTAAACGTGGGGCGTTAGCTCAATGGTAGAGCAGTTGCCTCTTAAGCAAACGGTTAGGGGTTCGAGTCCCTTACGCCCCATTTTAAAGAATCGTCTGGTTGACGATTCTTTTTGATTAATATGACAGACAGGGAGAACATAATGAACCCGACTCCGTAGCAAGCTACGGAGTATCAGGGCGGGTTCTTTATGCAAGGTGTTGGCTCCGCCAACGTATTATTTTTATAATGGCCTTCATCTCCGCGGCCAGCCGCGGAGTATCCGGCCAACCATAATAAAAAATCCGCCTCTGGGCCGAAGCCAAGAGGACGGAAAGAGACTTTGATTTTAGGGAAAGCAGTCTGTTTTAGCCGCGAAAGACGAGCTTGGGCAGCTCTTCGTCCACATTAGGGAGTATAATGTGGATGTGGAACGTTTCCCTAGTGCAGAGGTCGTCGCCGTTTTGGC
Source organism: Candidatus Buchananbacteria bacterium RIFCSPHIGHO2_01_FULL_44_11 (assembly GCA_001817345.1). Taxonomy (GTDB): domain Bacteria; phylum Patescibacteriota; class Patescibacteriia; order Buchananbacterales; family UBA6539; genus 2-01-FULL-44-11. The sequence continues at coordinate 18,719 of MHIE01000005.1, forward strand.
CAATCCGATATCGCCCTGGGCGAACGGCGAATTCTCTGGCGAATTGTTCGGCCAGCAACCAGAGCTCTGAGCGTTCGGTAATGGTTGGCTGAGCTGATTCGTCCTCAAGAGCCAAGATCAGATGTCGGCCAGTAATTGGCCCGGTGCCGTCCTCCCGAGGCGAACGGCGTCGGCTTTCGACCAAACACCACCGCCGGCCAGACGACAAAGTACCTTGTCTAATAGGATCAGGCGCAGGCATTTTTAGCTACCTCATTCCCGTTGCAAAAAAGAGCGTGCTGGGAAATCTAAACCCAACATCTTAAAATAACACAGGCAAGCGAATTTGTCAATCCATCTCAATAAAAAAAATGACCCAGGTTTTTCAGAGTCATTTTTTGTTTGGTAGATTCTATTGATCAGTTCAGCATTTCCGGGTGAGTCATGTGCGACTGGGCCGTTTCTTTACTGATTAATTTTTGACTGAACATATTGATTAAATCTTGATCCATGGTAATCATCCCCTCTTTGGCGCTGGTTTGAATGACGGTTTTAATTTGGGCGATTTTATTTTCCCGAATTAAGTTAGCCACCGCCGGTGTATTGAGTAAAATTTCCCGAGTGGCCACCCGGCCGCCGCCTTCCTGGGGAATCAAATTTTGAGAAATAATGCCGGTTAAAGTCATTGAGACCTGCAGCCGAATCTGCTGCTGCTGGTGCGACGGGAAAATATCAATAATCCGGTCGATGGTCTGGGCGGCGTTATGGGTATGCAGAGTGGCTAGCACCAAGTGGCCGGTTTCGGCTAAAGTGATTGTTGCGGCAATAGTCGCCAAGTCGCGCATTTCGCCGACCATAATGACGTTGGGGTCCTGGCGCAAAACGTGGATCAGGGCGTCTTGAAAAGTGATCATGTCAGTATGCAGCTGCCGCTGTTTCACAATGCTTTTTTGGGGCTTGAAAAGAAATTCAATTGGGTCTTCAAGCGTGACAATGTGAGCGGATTTATTGGTGTTAATATGGTTAATCATCGCCGCTAGGGTGGTAGATTTGCCGCAGCCGGTCGGACCGGTCATCAGGATTAATCCCTGGTACATATCCAGTAGGCGATAGACCACTTCGGGCATTTTGACGTCTTCCATAGTTGGAATTTCAGAAGAAATGACGCGGGCCACTAAGCCTAAATTATTTTTTTCCCAGTGCAAATTGACGCGAAAACGGTGGCCGGTTTTTATTTCGTAGGAAAGATCTAGTTCTTTTTTATTCAGTAAGATTTTTTTCTGTTCCTCGGTGATAATCGGGTAAATCAATTCCTCGGCGATTTTCTGGCTGATGTTGGGCCGGTTTTTGATCGGTCCGAGCTGGCCGTCAATTCTCAGGTAAGGCGGCATGCCGACGATCAGGTGGAGGTCGGAAGCTTTTTTTTCCACGGCAATTTTAAACAGTTCTTCAATGCTCATAAAATTATTTATCCCATTTTTTCTTTTTTAGAGCGGCTTTGGCGGCTTTGGTTTGTCCTTCTTGTTTACTTGAGCCGGTGGCAGTGGCAATCAACTCATCGTTAAGGAAAACTCCAACTTGGAATTTTTTGTCATGGTCTGGGCCGTTTTCTTCCAAAACCCGATAGTTGGGAGTGATTTTTAATTTTTCCTGGGCAATTTCCTGAAATTTACTTTTGGGATCTAAGTAGAGTTTGTTCGATAAAATATTAGGCAGTTCGGGCAGGATGTTTTTGGCGATAAAATTTTGGGCCATTTCCAGCCCCTGGTCAATGTAGATTGAACCGATTAAGGCCTCAAGAGCATTGGCTAGGATGTAATTTCTAGCTTTGCCGTTGGTATCGTTATTTTCACCCTTACTTAAGTAGAGGTATTTACCCAGTTCAATTTTTTGGGCGATTTTAGCCAGCATTTGACTGTTGACTAAACTGGCTCGCCAGTTGGTTAGATCCCCTTCTGGATTTGGGTAATTATGGAAAAGGTAATCAGTGACGATGAGTTCTAAAACCGCATCGCCCAAAAATTCCAGCCGCTCGTTGTGTTCCAGCTTAAAGCCGGGATTTTCGTTTAGGTACGAACGGTGGACCAAGGCTTGCTTCAAGATGTCTGTGTTTTTAAAATGAACCTTAATTTTTTTTTCTAAGTTTGACAGTTCGGTCATAGGAATCGTTTTGTACCAGCCGGGTTACCGGTCTGGACAAACGGCATGCGAATAAACAAATAATCGCCTGGAGCATTTGTTGATTCGTATGCGTTTGTGATTAATTAGCTGGTGGCTGCTCGCTTAACATTTGTTTATAAATTGAGCCCAGGACGCCGTTGACGAATTTGCCCGAGGACTCCCCGCCGAAAGTTTTAGCTAGTTCAATGGCTTCATTAATGGCGACTTTGTCCGGGATGTCCGCGTCATACTGGAGTTCGTAAATGCCGATGCGTAAAACATTTCGGTCCACCATGGTGATTTGTTCCAGCGGCCACTCCGGGGCGAATTTAGTGATCAGGCTGTCAATCTCCTTCTGATTTTTTGTCACACCTTTGACCAGGTTATCAATAAAACCCTTATCGTCAAATTGCGGCGCAAATTCCGCTAGGTCGTTTTTAATTACGGCTTCCAGGTCGGTTTGTTTATCATTAAAATCCCATTGGTAGAGGGTTTGCAAAGCAATCGTACGGGCCAGGTGGCGGTTGGACATAGTTGTTAGATAGCAAGTTAGCCAGTCAATCGAGCCGGTCGGCTCGTTTAGCTAACTTATTTTTTTGCTTTAGCTTTTTTTTCTTTGATTTTAATCACCTGCCGGCCTTGGTAATAACCGCAGAAAAGACAGGTCTGGTGCGGCAGGGTCGGTTTTTTGCATTTTGGGCATTTGGTCAGCTTGGGTTGGGTGATTTTTTTATGGGCACGACCCATGCGAGAAAAGGAACTTGATTTGCGGTGAGCTGGAACTGGCATAATTAGTAGGATTTAGTTTTTAGTCATTAGTTGTTAGTAGTATATATTATTTTAGTATTGAAGGCAACTTGGAGCTTTTTAAATAAAAGTCACCGAGGCCACTTTATCGTTAGCTTCCTTAAAGCGCATCAGCCGCACTCCCTGGGTGGCCCGGCCCAAGACGTTGACTGATTTTAAAGGCAGGCGGATCACTTGGCCTTTGGCCGAGATAATAATCATATCTTCTTCTATAGCTTTGGCGTTAACCGCCGTCATACTGACCACCCGTCCGGTTTTACTGGTTACTTTGGCCGTCTTAATGCCGGAACCGCCCCGGCCTTGGACTTTGTAGCTGTTTAAGCTGCTGCGTTTGCCGTAACCATTTTCGGTAATAACTAAGATCTGGCCGACCGAAGACAATGCTTGGTCAACTACGTCCATGCCGACGATTTTATCGTCTTTTTTCAGTCGGATGCCACGGACACCGGCCGCGGCCCGGCCCATGGGTCGGATTTGAGCCTCTTTGAACCTGATTGCCTGGCCGTTAGCGGTGACTAAAATAATATTGTCTTTACCGCTGGAGGGTTTAAGCCATTCTAGTTCGTCGTTTTTCTTTAAACGGATGGCGATTAAGCCTGATCGTCTGACATTAGTGAAGTCAGCAATATCAACTTTTTTAATATTACCCAGACCGGTCACCATCACTAGGAATTTGTAGTCTCCCAGTTCACTGAACGGCAAGGCTGAAGAAATCTTTTCTTCCGGTCCGAGCTGCAAAAAGTTGACGATGGCCTGGCCTTTGGCCGTTCTAGAGCCCTTGGGAATATCATAAGCTTTCAGCTGGAAGACCCGGCCTTTGGTCGTAAAAAACAAAACGTCAGAATGAGTGGTAGTGGAAAAGAATTGTTCCACCACGTCTTCTTCTTTAGTGGTCAGGCCGACCACGCCTTTACCGCCCCGGCCCTGAGTTTTGAAGGTTTCGGGCGCCAGCCGCTTGATGTAGCCGTCTTTAGTGATCGTGATAATCGTGTCTTCATCGGGAATCAAATCTTCGGTGCTAAATTCTTTAACGCCGTGGCTGACGATTTGCGTCCGTCTGGGGTCGCCGTATTTTTCTTTCAGCTTGGCCAGTTCATCTTTGATGATACTAAGAATTTTTTGCTTTGATTTTAAAATGCTTTCCAGGTCTTTAATCAAGGCCAGCTTTTCTTTGAGTTCTTGCTCAATTTTCAGCCTTTCTAAATTAGCCAGTTGCTGGAGTTTCATTTCCAGAATGGCGACGGCCTGCCGCTCGGAGAGACGGAATTTCTTGATTAAATTAATTTTAGCGACTTCTTTGTCTTTTGATTTTTTTATCGTTTGAATCACCTGGTCAATTTTTGCCAGGGCGAGTTTTAAACCTTCAAGAATATGAGCGCGCTCTTTGGCTTTGGCCAAATCGTACTCGGTTCTTTTTCTAATCACTTCCTGCCGGTGCTTGAGGTATTCTTCCAAAAGCATTTTTAGCGTCAGGACGCGGGGCTGAATGCCATCAACCAAAGCCAGGGCATTAATGTGAAAAGTGGTTTGAAGATCGGTCAGTTTAAAAAGGCTGTTTAGAACTTTTTTAGGGTAAGCGTCTTTTTTAAGTTCAATCACTACCCTCACCCCTTCTTTTGAGGATTCATCGCGCAAATCTTTGATGCCTTCCAGTTTTTTATCTCGGACCAATTCCGCGATTTTTTCTAAAATACTCGCCTTGTTCACCTGATAAGGAATTTCGGCGATGATAATATTGAAAGAATCATTTTTAGCCTCAACAATTTCGGTTTTGGCTCGAATGACAATGCCGCCCTTGCCAGTGGCGTAAGACTGCTTGATTTCGTTATTGTCATAAATTATCCCGCCGGTGGGGAAATCCGGTCCTTTGATGAATTGGGTCAGGTCATCAACAGTTGCTTCGGGATTTTCAATCAAATGGACAATGCCGTCAATGACTTCGTTAAGGTTATGCGGCGGAATATTAGTGGCCATACCGACCGCAATGCCCATTGTGCCGTTTAGAATTAAATTCGGCAGTTTGGAGGGCATAACAGTCGGTTCGCGATGCGAGCCGTCGTAGTTGGGAATAAAATTGACCGTCTCTTTTTCAATGTCAAACATCAGTTCTTCGGCAATGCCGGACAGCTTGGCTTCGGTGTAACGCATGGCCGCGGCGCCATCGCCGTCCATCGAGCCGAAGTTGCCTTGGCCGTTGATCAGCGGGTAGCGCAGCGAGAAATCCTGGGCCATTCTGACCATGGAGTCGTAGACGGCAACGTCGCCGTGAGGATGGTATTTACCTAAAACTTCACCGACTACTGTCGCTGATTTCCGGTATTTGCCGCCGGCCCTTAGGCCGATACTCCACATCGCGTACATAATCCGGCGATGGACCGGTTTTAAACCGTCACGGACATCAGGCAAAGCCCGGGCAATAATGACCGACATGGCATAGTCCAGGTAGGATTCCTGCATCTCTTCAATAATCGGCCGGTGACTGATTTTTCCCACCCCCTCTTTGCCTTCTATGACCGTGTTATTCATTGGCTTAATTTCCGCCGGCGTTTCTTTAGATTGGGCGATCGGGTCTACCGTCGCCTTTTTTTCTTTTTTGGCGGAATTTTTTTCCAGCCGGGGTTGGGATTTTTTCTTTTTTAGCATGATCGTTAAATGATTATGGTTTCTTTAATGCGGTCGTTCTAGTTGAATTCAATCGTCGTAATGATTTTTATTGATGTGTCGTTGAAATCTTTTTCGTTTTTGATAAACGACAAGACGTATAAGTTATTATTTTTTTCAATAAAATAGTTTTCCGTTTCGCGGTTAATTTCCCCCACTCTTTTTAAACATCTTAATTCCATCGTTTGGTTGCCATTAATGATTGTCGGTTGTGGTTTGGCGCAGCCGGCCGGAAATTCAGTTACAAAATTTTTAATAAAATCTAAGTCCTGATTTTTAATCACCTGGACAGTGAGGGCTTCGGTGGCCGTGGCCGATGCGGGTTGGCTCAGGCTGACCATTTCCGGTTTAGTGGCGTCAATTGACCACTGGTTGGGGTACTGGATTTGGTATTGGTAATCGGGGCTGGAATATTTCTGCCAACTTTTTATTTCGCCCGCCAGTAGTTCAGTTTTGATTTTGGCGATTGCTTCCGGAGTCAGGTTCAATCCATCGGCCGACTCCCCTGACCAGTCTTTCAAATTTTTATCTAAAATTTCAAATTGCTCCTTAGTGCCTTCAAAAAAGTTGGTTAAGTCTTCTTGAATTTTTTTTAAATCCTCAGCTTGCTTTTCACTTTGAGCCGAAGGAGCCAAAGAACTTTGTAAAAATACCAGCCATAAGCCTAGGATAATCACCATCAAAATCGCTAGGGCAAAAATCAAAATTTTTTTTCTGGTTTGAATTGGCAGTTTGTCTATCAATAACTTCTGTTTTTCGCTGTTAGGTTTTGCCATGGCCTTAGGGTTCTAAAATCACCACCTTAATATCTTCTTGCGGCAAGTCTTTTTTTGTGATTTTAAATTTGTTGGTTTTTTCTGAGGCGGAAGCGCCTATTTCTTTGCAGAATTTATCCAGGCCGTCCAGTTTAATCTTTAAGCCTGGGAGCTGATAATACATCGGGATGACAATCCTTGGCTCCAGCTGGCTGATTAATTCCGTCGCTTGTTTGGCGTTCAGCGTTTTTTCGCCGCCAACCGGGATCATTAAAATATCCACGCCTTCCAGTTTTTCCATTTCGCCGTTAGACAGGGGCGCATTAATTTCGCCCAAGTGAACCAGAGTTATACCGTCCATTTCAATCCGGTAGATAACTTTTTGATTTCCGGCAATGCCATAGACAAAAGTATTTTTAATCTCATATTCACCCGGCTGATCAATGGTAAAAGGCGGCTGATCAACCAGGCCCTTAACGTTGTGTTCCTTTTGGTTGTTACTAATGGTGACAATGTCAGCGCTAAGCCGCGGTATTTTTAGGCCGCAACTCTCATCGAGCGGATCAGTCACTAAAGTGCTTTTATCGCCCTGGAGACGGAAGCAGGCTTGGCCAAAGAAATTGATAATCATAATTATGGTGCGAATGATACGAATTTAACTTTCTCCCGCCAAGGGGAGAGGGAAAATGCTATTCGCATATTGCCTTAATTAAAAAAACGACCGTTTGGACATTTTTATTTTAGCAGATTTTATTATCTTTTGCAAGTAAATTAATTGGATAAATTTGTCTAAACTTAGCCAAATATAGCGGTTAATTTTTTAATTGCCAAAATCAATCCCCATGTCCGGTAAATCGGCTAAATCTAAGTTGGCTGGCCGGGCGGGTTTTCGGTTATTCGGCTTAAGGCCGCTGTCTTTTTTGGTCGGTTTAGAACCTGGTTTTTGTCTTTCTTGGTTAAGGCTTTGTCTTGTCTGGCTAGAGAGTTGGTAGCGACCCAAAGTGCTTTTGGGATCATAATTAGTCAAATTTTTACCGCGGTCTTCGGCAGTGAGTTCTTCGCCTAGATCGATTCTGATGTTGGTTTGGACATGTTCTTGTCTGATGGCCTCTTCTCTGGCTAAATCTTCTTGATATTGTGCCTGGGCCGCCGCGCCGTAGATTTGGTCCGTCCGCTTGGCAGTTTTCAGGAGGCCAGCGTTTTTGAGATGGCGGACGGCTTTTAAGGCATCATCTTTTTTTATTTTGGTTCCGGCGAAAACGTGTTTTAAGCCGGCTTTTTCCAGCTCTTTTTTAACAGCGCTGGGCATGAAGTTCTTTCCGCCCGAAGCCATTTTAGCAAAGTTTTTCGGTGATAAATAATTTGATTGCTCACTCATTCCGTTAGAGAAAGAAAATGTTTTAAGCGATTTTTTAAAAATTTTTTACCCATCCCTGGCTCCAAGTATTTTTCTCGCCCAAAAGCATTATCTTTATTTAAACACACTCTATAATAAATGACACCAAGTAGTCCACGACCTTTTTACTTTGTAAGACGTAAATATACCGCATAACCTTTTCTCTAACGGGACTCATATTTTTGGTTAAGCTAGTCTCTTATAATTTTACATTTTTTTGAGACTTTTAGCCATTCCGTTTAGGCGGTTGAGCCAATTTTTACCCCTCTTGCCAATAATTTAAAATTATAGTATCATAGGTTATACGTTTAATTAATGCTTATTTTTGGCCAAACTTGGCCGATTAAGCGCTTATCCGGGTTTTCGGGTGGGCTAACGAGCAGCCAAAATTCTGATTGGTTCCCCAGCTACTGAAGGTCAGAATTTTTTCGCTCGCAATTTGTTTTAGACCTCAGTGTCTGTCTAAAACAGAACTAATAATTAACTATGACAACCAGTAAACTCAATAGAATTAAAGTAGAAGAGAAACCAACCTCTCAGTTATCCAAATTATTGGCTGAGGGGGATTTTATTAAAATTCCAAAAGTTGGCGAATTGGTTAAAGGCACGGTCATTGATATCTCCAAGTCTGAAGTCCGGATTGATATTGACGGATTAACGACCGGGGTCGTCCGGGGCCGGGAATTTTACGATGAATCAAGTGAATCCGGCAGTCTGAAGGCGGGAGACGTGATTGAAGCGACAGTGATTGACTTAGAAAACGAGAACGGCGAGATGGAACTTTCATTGCGTTTTGCCAGTCACCAAAGAGCTTGGGATGGTTTGGCTAATCTCAGGGGCAGCGGTGAAATCGTCAACGTGGAAATTACCGATGCCAATAAAGGTGGTTTAATGGTCAAGGTCGGAAAAATTCCGGGCTTTTTGCCGGTTTCCCAGCTTTCGCCGGAACACTATCCGCGCGTCCCGGGCGGCGATAAAAACCGAATTTTAGAAAGACTGCGCAGCTACATCGGCAAGAAATTTGAAGTTAAAGTCATGGATACGGCCGAAGCGGAAGATAAATTAATTGTTTCTGAAAAATTAGTCTGGGAAGAAAAACAAAAAGAAGTTATTGCCAGCTTTAAGGTCGGTACCGTAGTTGAAGGCAAAATTACGGCCGTGACTGATTTTGGCGTTTTTGTTGAATTTGGCCAGAACCTTGAAGGCTTGATTCACATTTCCGAACTGGCCTGGCAGCGGATTGATGACCCCGGCAATTTATTTAAGGTCGGCGACTTAGTCAAAGCGGAAATAATTAACATTGACGGTTCTAAAATATTTCTTTCAACTAAAAAACTTAAAAAAGACCCTTGGTCAGAAATCAGCAAACGTTACCAAGTTGGCCAGGTGGTTTCGGGCAAGATTTTAAAGATTAACCTCTTCGGCCTGTTCGTCGAATTGGATCCGGAAATTCACGGTTTAGCCCACATCTCCGAGCTTAATCTTGAACCGAATAGAGACTTAAAAGACCAGATCAAAATCGGGGATGTTCTGGAATTCAAAATTATTTCAGTTGAACCCATGCAGCATCGTTTGGGTCTGAGCCAGAAAGCGGCTTTACCTAAACCGGCCAAAAAACCGGTGGCTGAAAACGCACCGGAACCAACCGGCACTCCAGTCCCGACCCCGGCCGAGCCAATCAATCCTCAAAGCTAAATTGATTTAAGGAAAAACCACGGCGCCGTCCAATAACGTCTTGTTGGTTTTTTCTAAACCCGGTATAATATATTTAAGAGCTATGAAAAACTTTGCCAAAAATTTTTTGATTATTTTTCTGATTTTTGTTTTTATCTCTTCTTTGTTTAGCTTTTATATTGCTCCGGAAAAAGAGAAAGAACAGATCGGCATTTTGGCCGTGGTGGAAAAAATCAACCTTGGTCAGGTGGATTCGATTAAAATTATTGATAATCAATTAATCATCGGTTTAAAAGACGGGACTGAAGTCGAGGCGGCCAAAGAAGTTAATGAGCCTTTGAGCACTTTGCTGAAGAATTTTAATGTTGATCCGGAAAAGCTCAAAGAGGTAAAAATCAGCGTTGAAGAAGACCGTAGCCTTAATTTTTGGCTGGCGGCCTTATTGCCTTTTCTGCTGCCATTTTTAATCATCGCCGCTTTTATCTACTTTATGATGCGCCAAGTCCAGGGCGCCAACAGCAAGGCCCTGATGTTTGGTCAGAGCCGGGCGCGCGAATCCTCGCCCCAAGACCGACGCAATCGCGTTACTTTTAAAGACGTGGCTGGCGTCAGAGAAGCCAAGGAAGAGCTGAAAGAAATCATTGATTTTTTAAAAAATTCTCGGAAGTTCACGAATTTGGGCGCCCGGATTCCCCGCGGCGTCTTATTGGTCGGCCCGCCGGGCACTGGTAAAACTTTATTGGCTCGAGCCGTGGCCGGAGAAGCCAACGTGCCATTCTTTAGCATTTCCGGTTCGGAATTCGTCGAGATGTTTGTCGGTGTTGGCGCTTCCCGGGTCCGCGATTTATTCAAGAAAGCCAAAAAGAACAGCCCCTGCATTGTTTTTGTTGATGAGCTTGACGCCGTTGGCCGCCAGCGCGGCGCCGGCCTGGGCGGTTCTAACGATGAGCGGGAACAAACCTTAAACCAGATTTTAGTGGAAATGGACGGTTTTGACGTTGAGACCAATATTATCGTGATGGCGGCGACCAACCGGCCGGATATTTTAGACCCGGCCCTACTGCGGCCCGGCCGATTTGACCGGCGGGTGATTTTGGATTTTCCCGACATTAACGACCGGGAAGAAATTTTGCAGGTTCATGCCCGCAAAAAGCCCTTAGCTAAAGACGTTAATCTGCGCCGGGTGGCCGAGCGCACCCCGGGTTTTACCGGCGCTGATCTGAACAATTTATTAAACGAAGCGGCTTTACTGGCCGCCCGGCGCGATAAAACCAAAATTGAACTGATTGATATTTTGGAAAGTATTGAAAAAGTGATGCTCGGGCCGGAAAGAAAAGGCCGAGTGGTCCAGGATAAAGAAAAAAAGATTACCGCTTATCATGAAGCCGGTCACGCCCTCTTGGCTCACGAGTTGGCCGGCGCCGATCCGGTTCAGAAAGTCTCAATTATTTCTCGGGGCCGGGCGGCGGGCTACACCTTAAAAATGCCGGAGCACGACAAAAATTTTCATAGCCGTTCTGAGTTTATTGACGAACTGGCGGTGTTATTAGCCGGCTACACGGCTGAAAAAGAAATTTTTGGCGATATCACGACCGGCGCTTCCAACGATTTGAAGGTCGCGACTAAGCTTGCCAAGCGGCTGATTACCGAATACGGCATGAGCGAGGCTTTGGGTGCCCGGACTTTCGGCGATCGCGAAGAATTGATATTTTTAGGCCGGGAGATAACCGAGCAGCGCGATTACAGCGAAAAAGTGGCTGAAGCGATTGACAAAGAAATCAGTCTATTGATCGGTGATGCCGTCAAGACGGCCCGTGAGGTTATCAAAAAGATGCGGCCCAAGATGGAAGAAATTGTCAGGATCCTTTTGGAAAAAGAAACAATTGAGCGAGATGAATTTGAGGCCATTTTTACCAGCGGCCCAAAAGTTAATCCCAAGCCGGCAGCGGTGATAGCCTCAAGGTAAGCTTGAGGTGATAAATTACAAATTCCAAATCTCAAGATCCAAATAAATCTCAAATCGCAATATTAAAAACCCAAGACACTAATTCCGGGCGTTTGTAATTTTGACTTTTTACGTTGTAATTTATTTGGGATTTGGAACTTGGTGCTTATATTCCAGGATTTACACATATTGATTAATATTTTTTAGAAATAACTGACTTCTAACGGGATATGCCGACTTATCGTCAAATTTTATTCAAGGCGTTAAATATCGCTTTAACCCATCGGTCGCTTTGGTTTTTTGGTTTTTTTACCGCTTTATTCGGCGCCGGTGGTGAAATTGAATTACTTTTGCAGAGCAGTTCCTTGGGCGAAAATCAAGGCGTGATTGTTAGCTTTTTTGCCGGCTTTTTTGAGGGCGGTTTTTTTAACGCCGCCACCTTATCCGGTCTTTTTAATTTAATGCTGTCCCAGCCGTTCTCATTTTTAATATTTTTATTTTTACTGACTTTAGTTTTAGCCGCCATGGTTTTAGTCGTTTGGCTATTGATTGTCAGCCAGGTGGCTCTAGTCAACGGTGCTTTGTTGGTTTTAAAAAATCAGTCGGTTAGTTGGTCCGAGTCTTTCAAGGTTGGTATGGCTAATTTTTGGCCGATTTTTTTCATTAACACTTTGCTTAAAGTCATCAGTTGGGGCCTTTTGGCGGTCTTGGCCGCACTAACCGTTCTGAATTTTTCCGGCCTGACGCCGCTGTTTGTGTTTGGTTTTATGCTTTTTGTCTGGCTGATTCTGTTCTTATCTTTTATTACCAAATACGCGATTTTATTTATTGTCACTAAAAAACAACAGGCCGGTCAGGCGGTTAAAGGCGCCTTAAACTTGTTTTCTAAAAATTGGTTATTAAGTTTGGAAGTGGCCGTTACCCTGTTTGTGATCTACTGGCTGGTTAACTCCGCTTTTTTGGTACTCTTCCGTGAGGTCATGGCTTATGTTTTGTTTCAGCGGCCAGGCGCCATTGGCGGTTATATTTTTTTCAGTTTTGTTATTTTTGCGTTTTTGCAAATGCTTTTGGCGGTTTTTCATTGGATCAGCTGGGTGATAGTTTTTCAGATTTTGAATAATAAACAGCTGGCGTTTAACAGTCGATTAGTCGACGGTTTCAAGAAAATATTCGGTTAAATACCGTTTCAGTTTTCATTTGTGTCCCCGCCCCTGGGGGTTTTTATTTTTACCGTAAACTAGTATAATGACAGTATGACGGAAAAAAATTCCTCAATTGAAGATTTGACCGGCAGCCAATCGCTCAAAATTGCCACCAATGAAAAGGCGGAACAGTTTAGCGACAAAATGCGCGAAATCGGTCTGAAAGAAAAAGAGCGGGAAGCGGCCAGTCGGGCTCAGCTAATGGGCGTTCAATATATCAACTTAGCCGGGTTTCCCATCAGCCCGGAATCTTTAGTCGTTATTACCCAGGCCGAGGCGGAGAAACTCAAAGCGGTTTGTTTTTTTCTGGGCGCGGACAGTTTGCGAATTGGCGGCCTGGATCCAAAAAATCCGGAGCTCTTAAGTTTGGCCGCTGTATTGGAAAAGAAACTTCATGCCCAGGTCACTATTTACCTTATTTCTCAGCACAGTTTTGATTTTGCCTTGAAACTTTACGATGCCGTGCCAAAAATCAGGAAATTTGTCAGTGGCGTGGAAATCACTGAAGAAGAAATTAGAAAATTTGAAAAGGAAATTAAAACCTTTCGTGATTTAAACGATAAGCTTAGCGAAGTCTCGGTGACCGACATGCTGACGCTGATTATTTCCGCGGCGATCAAGGCTCGTTCCTCGGACATACACGTTGAGGCCGAAGAAAAAGAAGTTAAGGTCCGGTTTCGGATTGACGGTTTGTTGCACGAAGTCGCCATTTTAGAAACTAAGGTCTGGCCGCAAATTATCACCCGGATTAAGCTGGTTTCTAAACTAAAAATCAACATCGAGGACCGGCCCCAAGACGGCCGCTTCACGATTTTTATGACCAACGAAAAAATTGACGTCAGAGTCTCCACTTTGCCGACCGCCTACGGCGAAAGTGTGGTCATGCGGCTTTTAATGTCTTCGGCTATTGGTTTAGCTTTTGAAGAGTTGGGCCTGCGCGGCAAAGCTTTTGAAGCTTTAAAAATGGAAATTCAGAAACCCAATGGCATGATTGTCACCACCGGCCCGACCGGTTCAGGCAAAACTACCACGCTTTACGCGGTTTTAAATAAGTTGAACAATTCGGAAACTAAAATTATTACCATTGAAGACCCGATTGAGTATAAATTGGGTGGTATTAATCAAAGCCAGGTTGATCGAACCAAAGGCTACACTTTCGCCTCAGGCTTGCGCAATATCTTGCGTCAGGACCCCGATATCGTTATGGTCGGTGAAATCCGCGATTTAGAAACGGCGGAAATCGCCATCAATGCCTCTTTAACCGGTCATCTAGTCATCAGCACTTTACACACCAACGACGCGGCCGGTACCATTCCCCGCCTGCTTTCGATGCGGGTTAAGCCGTTTTTACTCGCCCCGGCGATTAACGCCATGATGGGCCAGCGCTTAATTCGGCGTATTTGCAGTCATTGTAAGCAGGAGACGGAACTGGACAACCGGACGCTTTCGCGGGTGATGACGATTTTGTCCGAAATTCCCGAGCAGTCGGGTTTTAAAATTCCGGCGCCGGATTTAAAGAAACTAAAGTTTTACCAAGGCGGCGGCTGCGAAGAATGCCAGGGCCTGGGGTATAAAGGCCGAATCGGCATTTATGAAGTGATGACCATGGACAGAAAAGTGGAGAATTTAATTTTGTCGGCTCACGTTTCCGAATACGACATGCGGGCCATTGCCGTGGAAAACGGCATGATTACGATGATTCAAGACGGTTTACTTAAAGCCGTTGACGGCATTACGACAGTTGATGAAGTCTTTAGGGTGGCTAAAGACATTACGGCTAAATTGTAAATTCATTAAAAAGGGTGTAATACCCAGCAGCTTGCTGCGTAAGAAGTTGGCGGAGCAAGCTCTGCGGTCAATACCCTTTATTTATCAAGGAAAAGTCCGGATTATTCTTTTGGACTTTCGCTGCTAGAGTCGCCGGATAAAAACCAATTAGGCATATGTTCATCAGTTAGCCTTTCGACCTCTTCTTCGGTCAGGCCGTTAATGTTATGGTGTTCCTTTAGCTGGTTGATTAAACTGGATCTGGCTTCGGGGAATGACTGAAAACCGTTTTGACTGGGGTCAAGAAAACCTTTTCTGGTTATCCAATTTTTATTAAACTCTTTTTCATCCTCTTCTTCTTCCAACTCAAAACGACTGTGGATTTTTGGGTCGGGTTTGAAGTTGCCCAATATCGCTTCAAGTAAAATCGCATGGCTAGTGTGTCCCTCGGCGTAGTACTTTTTAGCCGGGTCGTGCCGGCTTTCCAGTATGGTAAAAGCTCTGATTCGCCTCCCGGTTTCTGGTGACGGCAGAATAAGACAGTTATCTTTTAGTATTATATATTTAGCCAAGATAAAATCTCTGGTGTCTGATATTTTTTCTTCTTCGACTTGTCCTACTTTCTCTACTTTGCCCTGGGCGTGGACTTCTTTGTACACCGGTTCGGTTGGTTCGTTGGTGGCTTTTGGTATCCTTGGTGTTTCGCCGATAGGTAATTCCGGGTTTTCTTTGTGTTTACTCATAATTATCTGTTATTAAAATTTATATTTCTCTGGTTATTTTTTTTACCCAATTTTAGTTTAACATTAAGGATTTTTTTAGGCAAAATCTTTTTAACTTTTGCCGGCCATTCAATTAAAACCACGGTATCGTTTTGGCCGAAATATTCCGGCGCGCCAATGGCCGCCAGCTCCTCGCTACCCTTGAGCCGGTAACAGTCAATGTGCACCAATTTTTTGATTGGCCGGTTAGTCGCCCGATAAACTTTCATTAAAACAAAAGTCGGGCTGGTAATCGGTTTTTTAACGCCTAAACCCAGAGCAATGCCTTTAACCAAGGTAGTTTTGCCCGCGCCCAGCTCGCCACTTAAACCAAAAACTTCCCCGCCTTTAAGCTGGCTGGACAGTTTTTTACCTAAAGCCATGGTTTGCTTGGCTGACTGGGTTGAATAAAGCATATTGTTGTCATTCTGAACTTGATTCAGAATCTGTGATTATTAAGCTAGATCCTGAAATAAATTCAGGATGACGATTACTATCTTATTTCCAGGTTCGGATCAGCGGTTAATTTTTGCCAGGGGCTGGGTTTGGCAAAGTAGCCGGCCGCGGCAATAATCGCGGCATTGTCGGTACAGAGTTTGATCGGCGGAACAATAAAACTCGCTTTAATTTTTCCAACGGCTTGGCCGAGCTCCACGCGCAGCTGACGGTTAGCCGCCACCCCGCCGGTCAGCATGACGGTTTTAGCTTTGTAATGCTGCGCCGCTTTAATGGTTTTTTGGACTAAGACGTCAGTCGCGGCTTGCTGAAAACTGGCGGCTAAATCAGCTTTAGTCTGTTGGTCAATTTTTGGCAGTTTGTTTTTAGTATAAAGCACGGCAGTTTTTAGCCCGGCAAAACTGAAGTTAAAATTCGGTTCATTAACCATCGGCCGGGGAAATTTAAAGGCGGCAGCATTACCGGTTTTCGCCAGTTTAGAAATCGCCGGCCCACCCGGATAGCCCAAGCCGAGCATCTGGGCGACTTTGTCAAAACTTTCACCGGCGGCGTCGTCCAGCGTCGCGCCGATTTTTTTCAGCGACTGGCTGCTCTTCATCAATATCAATTCCGTGTGGCCGCCGGAAACAATCAGGCAAAGGGCTGGGTAGCGAATTGGTTTATTTTCCAGCCAGCTGGAATAAAGATGGCCTTTTAGGTGGTTAGTGGCAATAATCGGTTTTTGCCATTGCTGGGCCAAGACCCGGGCGGTTTCTACGCCAATTAGCAGGGCGGTGATTAAGCCGGGGCCGGTCGTCGTGGCAATGCGGTCAATGCCGGCTGGTTTTACTTTCGCTTTGGTCAAAGCCTGGTTAATGACCGGCAGGATATTGATGATGTGGTTTCGGGCGGCCAGTTCCGGCACCACGCCGCCATAGGGCCGGTGGATGTCAATTTGGGACGAAACAATGCTGGATAATATAAAAAACCTACCTCGCTCTATTTTAAGAACGGAGGCGGCAGTCTCATCACAGCTAGTTTCAATACCGAGAATTATCATATGCCTTTTAAATACTTTTGCCTTTTAGCCTCGGCAAATTTTTCAATCGCGTAACGCAGCATCGTTCGAGGCATTTGCCGGTGGTATTGCCGCAGAAATTTCTCTTCGGCTTTTTGGTCAATTTTGCCGGCTTCGCGCAGCATCCAGCCCGTCGCCTTATGAATCAGGTCGTACTTGTCGTTTAGCAGTAGCTTAGCGATTTTAAAAGTATCAGTCAACTCCCCTTTTTTGATAAAACTGTAAGTCGCCACAATGGCTATTCGTCTTGGCCATAAATTTTTTGACCGGGCCAGGCGATATAATATCGCCCTCGGTTTATTGAGTAAATGCTGCCCGACAATTCGTGGGGCTGACAAATCGACCAGATCCCAATTATTGATATTTTTAGTTTGGCCTAAATAAAATCGGAAAATTTTTTCTCTGCTCTTCTGGTCTGCTTTTGGGTACTGATTGGTCAGGATCATTAAAGCCGTTTGCCGCTGTTCATGAATTTTACTTTTTAGCAGCGCTTGAATCTCCGGCAGTGATAACGTTGAGTAGGTTTTGGCCACTTGGCGCTGTTGCGGGTTAGTTAATCCCCAAAAAATATCGCCGGCGCCGTATTGGCCTGATCCGGTTTTAAAAAACCGCTGGCTGATTTTTGCCCGTCTCGGGCTAGCCAGTTTTTTTAAGTCGGTTTTTAGTTGATTCAGTCTGGCCATGGTTAAATTTGATCAAAATCCACCCTGCGGGGTACGAGTTTGATGGTTGGTACGCTTAAGGTACTTAAAATAAATTTAATGACGATATTAATGAAAATAATTTCCATCACTGTTTTAAGCGGCAAAACGCCCAGGAAGGCAATGGTGCCAAAAATCAGGCTGTCAATAATTAAACCAGCCAGATTGCTTAAAAATGTTGCCATTAAATCATTAAGTTTTTTATAGACAGCGCTGAATATCTCCGTGTCAATCAATTCGGAAACAATCTGGGCAAAAATACTGGCTAAGACAATCCGGCCGACTGGCAGTAGAATTTGTTCGTAGGCTTGCTGGAACGGCCAGGCTGGGTCAGGTGTCATTTTGCCAATCAGCCAAAACAGCGCTACCATCAATAAATTCAGCGCCGCGGCGATAATCACTAGCTGGCGGGCGTTATTTTTACCCCAGGTTTTATGGACGAAATCGCGCAAGGTAAAAGTTAGTGGGTAGATTACCGTGCCGCCGTCGACCGCCAAATTAAAAAAAGGAATTAGGACGATTTTAGTCGAGAGGACATTAGCAATCAGTTGTGAGGCAATGTAGAGGGCGCTGCTTACTAACCCAAGATTAATCATACTTTATTACTGTACCAAGATTAGTTTAATTGATTATTAAAGTATTGATTGATCGCCATACCGACGTAATTAGTTAAAATAATCACAATCACCGCGATGAGCAGGTGCTCGGAAATAACATTGATTGGTTTTTCTTTTTGACTTTTAGCGATTTTGTAACTCAGAATACTTAAAGTCAATAAGCCCCAGGCAATACTAACGATGACGGCCGTGGCGATCTCAAAAACCAGGACGGGGAGAACAAAAGTCAGGGCAAACAAAAATTTTGCCAGAAAAGTAAAAACAGTTGAAAGCCAAATTTCTTTTGGCGTGTGAACGTTTTCTGACTCTTCGGAAATATGGATGCCCAGGGCGTCAGAAAACGCATCGGCAATGGCAATAGTCAGGATGCCGCCTAAAACCACCAGCCTTGAGTTGGTGCTGGAATTTAATCCAACCATTAAGCCCAGGGTGGTGATTATCGCCGAAGTCAAGCCAAAGCTAATCCCAGTTTTTAAAGAATGTTCAATCATTATTTTTTTTATTAAGTTTCTATTTGCAGTATAGCAAAAAAATGCCCATTAAGCGATGGTTAATCTTGTTTTTTTTGGTTTTGAGCGCTATAATCAAGTTGAAGATTTTAACAATTTAGCTGGCCTGATTTTTTAGCGCCAGCGGTAGAGAGGGAAAATATGGAAAATAATAATCCGGTTAATTCTTGGCGCAGTCCCAAGGTTATCCTAAGTTTAGTCGGCCTGATCTTAGTCGCAGGTATTGTCACGGTCGCCATCTTGCGCGACCGGTTGGTCAGCCCGCCCCAATGGCAAGTATCAGTCACCGGTCAGGGCAAAGTCAGCTATCAGCCTGACATTGCCATTGTCTCTTTGGGCGTCCAAATTGACAAAGCCGCCAGTGCGGAAGTTGCCTTACGCAATTTGAATCAACGGACCGAAAAAATTATTACTGCCGTTAAAGCGGCTGGGGCGGCTGAAGCCGACATTAACACCCAAGGCTTTTCGGTTTACACCCATTATGATTTTATTGATAACGTTTCTCAGGCTAACGGTTACGATGCCGTTCAGCAGCTGGCGATTAAAGTCCGAGACATTAATAACCAAAAGAGTTTAGTGACCGAAATAATTAAAGCGGCGACGGAAGCTGGTGCCAACAAAGTTGACGGCATTACTTTTGAAGTTTCTAATCTGGAAGCCTTAAAGCAAGAGGCCCGGGTTAAGGCCATTGCCGATGCTAAGCTCAAAGCGGTGGAACTGGCCAATACCGCCGGCGTCAGGTTAAAAAAGATTGTTGGCTGGTGGGAAAATATGATCCAGGTGCCCGGTTTTCAGACGCCTTATTACCTTGATGGTAAAGGCGGTATGGGTGGCGGTGGCGGCAACGGCGTTATTCCCAGCGGGCTGCAGGAAATCATTATTGATATTGGTGTCAATTATCAGATTAAGTAGGCTTTTTGCCATTAACAACCCCGCCCTTTCTTGCCGACAGCAAAGCCGGCAGAAAGGGCGGGGTTTTGTATCATTCTAATTAATCCTAGGGCTGGATCAGAATTTGGACGGCGTTATAGGCGATATCGTCGCCTGACCGGCAATCAATAATGGCCGTATGGGGCAGTTTGTCGCTAGACATTGTGACTGTCTCAAATTCGTAGCCCCAGAGCCGATGCGGTACGCCGTCAATAGTAATCTCGTGACCGTCAGCCGAGCGGTTATCTAGTAGAATTTTTGTGCCATTCTTGACAGTCATCGATGTCGGATTGGGTAAACAGTTTGGAGCAAACTGGATTCGGTAGCCTTCAAACTGTTCCATTGCCTGTTGGTAGTTTGACGGGTTAGCTACGCTACCGGCGGTTCTTACTTTTTGACCCAACTCTTCGCCAGTGTCTTTTCTGGGACTGATAATGCTGCCGTATGACCCAAAGTCAGTTACTTCGTTGGCAATGGCATAGATGCCAATGCCGGCGAGCACGCCAACGGCAAAAACTATAATGAGCGGCACAATTTGGATTTCTTTACCCATATATTTTTATGGATTATTTAATCCCTCCCTTAGATTACTTCGTCAACTAATTTTCACTTGGTTGGCCAGATTGCAGATCTATAATCAATTGACGCATCATCTTTTTTTTCATACTTTCCAGGTGATCGCTTTCCAGTTTGGCGGCAGGAGACTGCCTGTAATATTTTAGGTAGCCGCTTGGTCGGTAACGGTTCCAGGTTTGGCCCAGTTCGTCACTGCCCAAGTAATCAAGCAGAAAAGAATCAAGATTCCTGTCGGCCCGATCAATTTTTTTCATTAATTCATAAGAATATTGGCCAATAGTCATAGGAGTGTAGGTTAATTATTAGTGGCACTGAGTTTTGTGCTGGTGAGTACGGCCCGGTACTTTAGTCTATTTAATCCTACAATATTACTATGAATATTCTATGAATTTTAGTTTTAGAATTATTGCCGCTTAAATTGGCAATAAGATTGAAAAAGTGGCGCCGTGGCCCGGTCGGCTTTTGACCATCACTCGGCCGCCATGTTGCAGCATGATTTCTTGGACAATAGTTAGCCCCAGTCCGGATTTAATGGCGCCGCTTTCGGCTGCGGCCGCTCCTTTGTAAAACGGTTCAAAGATTTTTTTTTGTTCCCACCAGTCTATGCCTGGGCCGTGATCTCTAACGGCGATATGTACGTTTCTTTTAGCTATCGTGAGCGTGAGTGTAATTGATTTGCCGACTGGTGAATGAAAAATCGCATTTTTAAGTAAATTCATCAGGACTTGTTCAATTGCCACTTTATTAGCGTTGATTTCTACTTGGTTATTAGTTTGGTTGTCGTAGATGATGTTGATGTTTTTTTGCCGCGAGAGAAGCTGGCAGCGCTCAATGATATCTTGGACAACCTCCTCAATGTTGATTGGTGCCATGGGTAATTTTTTTAAATTACGTTCAACGGTACTCAAATAAAGCATGTTTTTGATAATCAATGATAAACGATCAGTTTCATGGACGGAATTTTCCAGGATTTTAATTGCCCCTTCTTTGGTGAGTGATTCTTTATCAAGCAAAGCGACTTCGGTTGAGGTTTTAATAATAGACAGCGGGGTTTGTAGCTCGTGGGAGGCGTTAGCGATAAAGCGGCGCTGACGCTTTAGGATTTGGTTAATATTGTGGAGAATTAAGCCGATAAAAAAAGAAGCAGAAATCATTACAAAAATCATCACCGCTATATAGATTCTGATTTCCAAGGTGTCTATTTGGCTGCCTAATTCTTGGCTGATAATTTTTTGAGCGTCGGTGGATAAAGCGCTGGTATTTAAAATGTTGGCAAAAATTTTATCTCTTTCATAGCGAAAGATGGTGAAAAAAGTTAACCCCATCAATAACAAGGTGACCAGTTTCAAAGTTACCAGCTGAAAGCCGATTCGTCGGACGCTGTTATGGCGTAATCCGGTAACCCACGCTTTGAACTGTTTGTATGAGGCTGCCATTTTTGTCTTTTAATTTTTTTCGTAAATTTTTAACATGGACGTCAACAATATTGCTGAACGAGTCAAAATCGTCTCCCCACAAGTGTTCAATGATCTGTTCCCGGGTCATGACCTGATTCGGGTGGCGCATTAAATATTCCAACAGCATAAATTCTTTATTGGTCAGATAAACTTTGCCGCCGTCGTGACTCACTATCCGGGTCTGGGGGTTCAATTCTATATTCCGGATTGTTAGTTTATCGCCAATGACCTGGTGGGGCCGGCGGAGCAGGGCTCGAAGTCGGGCCAGCAATTCCTGGAAAGAGAACGGCTTGACTACGTAGTCATCTGCCCCGGCGTCTAGTGCCGCCACTTTGTCTTCTTCAAAGTTTCTGGCGGTTAAAACCAAAATCGGTAGATAAATACCCAGCTGACGTAAACTGCGGCAAACGTCAAAACCGTCCAGGTGGGGCATGACTAAGTCTAAAATTAAAACATCGTAATCCTCAGCGCTCATTTTTAGCCTTTGCAGGCCGCTTTGGCTGTCAGCGACGTAGTCAACGGCATAGCCGACTTTTTCTAGTCCAAGTTTAATCGCTGCCGCTAATTTTATTTCATCTTCAATAATCAAAATGCGCATAAATGCTATTAATTATAATCTGTTTTAAAGATTAAATTTAGCACTGTTTCGTGAATTTTTGATGAAGATTAGGGGCTTATCCACATTTTATCCCAACCAGTTTATTCCCAGTTTTTTACTAGGTATTACGTTGGTCGTGATGGTTTATTTATTCTACCCCGCCTGCGCTTTTAAAGCTATGGCTCGCTACGCCGAAGCGTTAGCGAGGCGAGCGGGCAAGCATCCTTCGCCCTACAAGCTTCGGCGGGCAAGCAAAAAATCGCCTGAGAGGCGATTTTTTGATCTAACTTTGACGAAGATAATTTAGATCTTTTTTACTTGAACCGCAGCAGCACCCTTGGGGGTTTCAACGACGTCAAAACTGACTCGGTCCCCTTCGCGCAGTTGAGAAAACTCAACTCCGTCAAGTTCGCTGGCGTGAAAAAACAAATCTTTTTCCTTACCTTCTTGGCTGATGAAACCGAAGTTTTTATCAGTCAATTTCTTGATTGTACCTTCCATAGAAAACGAAGAAATGAAGTGAATTAATTGCCTAGATAGTAGTAGAAATTCGACTTTATTTCTACGTAAACTATGCTTGGTGTCTTATCGTTTTGCAACGACAGGACTCGGCCTACCCAACCTATTCGGTCAGATTAAGGCCATGTTGGTTAACTTTTGACCTGAAAAGGACTCCTCGCTCCGAGGCAGCCCGATAATCTAAGTCTATGTTAATTTAACCTTACGAATACCAGTCTAGCACACTTTCGGCTTTTTGTCCAGGGCCGGCTAATATTAGTCAATCGAGCGGTTTTTCAGCTGTTGGCAGCTTGTTTCCAGTGAAACTTTAACCCGCTCTTTTTCCTGATTCTCCCAGCTATTAACCTCTGTTTGCAGCTGGTTGATTTCTTGTTCCAGAGTGGCTAGCTTGGCTTGCCGTTTATTATTATCGGCCTGACTTTCGGCAATAATTTTATCAATCACGCCGTTATTAATATGCTGGGTTTTTAAAATGTCAATTTCTTCCTGAGTGATATCAGCCGACGGTAAGGGAGCGTTGGCCGCGCTTTTAATTAACTCCGTAGCAATTTTTACCGGATCACCTAAGCTGTCCACCGCTTCCAGGGCGACATTAACACCAACCGATTTGACTTTGCCGCTGACTTCACTAGTATCAATCGCCAGCGATGAATCACCGGGAATTATTCCCTGGACCACTTTAAGTCCGGCGCCGATCGTCTCGGCCGCGGCGCCGGTCGTCAAAAGCTGGGAGTATGATTCGCCCAGGCCTTGGCCGCTTTGGACCGTAGTATAAGTCACCCAGGACAGCCGCCAGAAAGCCTTAAGCAGGTTGGTTTTGATATTTTGGACCAAAGCCGCTTTGTATTCCTGAAGTTCAGCCTGCATCTGGTTTTCAATTTCAATGTCGCGTTCCAGGCTAAACGCTTCAACCATTTTGGCCACCATGGTTTCATAGGTGGTTAAAGTTTGTTTGGCTTCGTAACTGCGTTCTTCAAACGGAATCACTTCGTCAATGTCGGAATATTTTTTCCAGTCTTGGTCAAACTCATCTGGCTTAATTTTGCAGTCAGCCGTCAGCGGTCCGTCCGGGACAAATTCTTCCTCAGTCGCCTGAGACTCATCCGCGGCGCTGACGCAATTGCCGTCTTTGGCCAGGTAGCCTTCATCACAATACTGGCACTTATCCTTTTTGAAAATGCCGCCCTGGGCGACGCAGTTGTCGCCAAAGCTAGCCAGTTGTAAAGAAAGCCATTTATCAAATTCCGATTGGACATAGTCGTTTGCCGCTCCCTTTTTCAGGCCAATGGCGTCGCAGAATTCATTATGAAAAGCACATTTACAATACTGAAAATTAATTTGGACGCCGCAAAAATCGTCTTTAATGTCCGGATAAGAAAACTTGGTGGCTTGGCCGTAGCCTTTATTGGAGCAGCCGGTTAAAACCAAGGCCAACCCGGCAAATAATAAAAGAGTTGTTTTTGACCAATGATTCATACTTTACTTTCATTATAGCAGTCTTATCTAAAAAACCAAGCGTTCTAAATCTGTAGTCCCAGAAATTCAAAAATGGCGCCCGCGACGCCTTGGCCGGACAATTCAGGATTATTAATCAAGATTTTTTGGTCGGCCAGGCTGGTCAAAAAACCAGTTTTTAGAATAATTGCCGGCGTCATCGGATGAATTGAGTGATCATAGCGCCGCCAGTTAAAAGCGTAGTAGCCGCGCATGTTGCGGGTGACGTTGGGGTCAATTTGTAGCTTGGTCGCCGCCGCGTAATTTTTTTCTAGAGCTTGTATAAATGACTGGCTCAGCGTTTTTTATCCGAGTCGTGGATGACCTTATGACTTATTTAATTATTTTACCTTTAAGGCCGACCGCATCAGCCGGTAAATGTGATATCACGAATAACAATAAATATGTATTGACAAACGATAAGGACTAGATTAAGATGTAGATATATGAATATTTCAAGAAAAAAATTCGTTATTCTCTTCATCATTTCTGGGTTCGCTTTTATGTTTATCACTACCACGCTTTTGGGGTCAACAGGCCCCCGAGGATTCCCTAAGCACCCAGACTCTTTCCTGGGAACGGCATCACCAACAGCCTGGAAGAATACCGTAGCCACAATTATATCGCCTATCAAAATTGTTTTAATAGGACCTTTGTTACTTTCTACCGATTTTTTGCGGGATGATCCACCACCTCCATTTATTGGTATCTATCTTATTTTCTACTGGACTATTCTTGCCTCAATTATTCATTATCTCCTCCGCAAAATAAACATTCTTAAAAC
>MHIE01000006.1:0-59568 GCA_001817345.1 Candidatus Buchananbacteria bacterium RIFCSPHIGHO2_01_FULL_44_11
GTTTGGCTGTTCGCCAATTAAAGCGGCACGCGAGCTGGGTTCAGAACGTCGTGAGACAGTTCGGTCTCCTATCCACTGTGGGCGTAGAAATTTGAGAAGTCCGATCTCTAGTACGAGAGGACCGAGATCGACGAACCTCTGGTGTACCAGCTGTCCTACCAAGGGCATCGCTGGGTAGCTATGTTCGGTTTAGATAAGCGCTGAAAGCATATAAGCGCGAAGCTGTCTTCAAGATTAGATTTCATTATTAGGTTCCCGGAAGACTACCGGGTTGATAGGCTCCAAGTGTAAGGTCCGTAAGGATTTGAGCTGAGGAGTACTAATTACCGATTCTATTTAACCACAAGAATTAGGTCACAATTTCAGATAGTTTAACCCTATTTTTATAATGGGGTTCAACATCCTGGTGCTTTTAGCGAGAGGGCCACACCTGATCCCATCCCGCCCCGCCCTTTTATTTGGATATAGAGTTCCCGTGCTTTTAGCGAGAGGGTCACACCTGATCCCATCCCGAACTCAGTAGTTAAGCCTCTCAGCGCCAATGATACTCTTTCAGGGGAAAGTAGGTCAGCGCGGGAACTTTGTATCTAAATAAAATATAAAAAGGGCGGGGAAGCCTCTCAGCGCCAATGATACTCTTTCAGGGGAAAGTAGGTCAGCGCCAGGATATTGAACCTCATTTTTTATCAAAAGATCAGTCGAATAGACTGATTTTTTGTGTAATTAAGCGATTTTTTAATCTCCAAAATTTAATTGAGAAGCTTGTTGATAACTAGCTTCTTTTTTTCTTGACGTCTAACTTTGTATGATATAGTATGATGATATGACAAGTTTACTTGTCATCCCGAACTGGTTTCGGGATCTGCTAGTTATTAATAAATTATTACAGACCCTGAAATAAATCCAGGGTGACACCTAAAAATGGATCGCCAAAGATTAACCATTACTCTAAAAAAGGAAATTTTAAAGCAACTGGATGCTTATATTGACGGCGCCCGGATTCGTAACCGCTCGCACGCGATTGAATATGTTTTAGCCAAGTATTTTTCACCCAAGGTAAAAAAAGCCGTTATTTTGGCCGGCGGCAAGGGTTTAAAAATGTTGCCCTTTACTTATGAAATGCCTAAAGCGATGATTCCGGTCAACAACCGTCCGGTCCTGGAATATATCATTGAAAATTTACGCCGTTACGACATTAGAGACATCGCCATTTCCATCGGTCACCAGGGCGGAAAAATTAAGCAGTATTTCGGTGACGGTTCCAAATTTGGTGTCCACCTCACTTACCTGGAACAAGGCAAAAGGGAGACTGGCACTGCCAGTCCGGTTTTGCAAGCCAAAAAATTTATCGGTGCCAATTCCTTTTTAGTTTACTACGGTGACGTTTTATCTAACATTGATTTGGACGACATGATCGATTTTCATCTTTCCGCCAATGCCATTGCTACCATGTCTTTAACTTCCGTCACCAAATCTTCCGACTGGGGCGTGGTCCGGGTTCAGGGCAGTCAGGTTCATTCATTTTTGGAAAAACCGGATGCCCGCAAAGATTTGTCACACTTGATTAACGCCGGGGTTTATATTTTTGAACCAAAGTTTTTTGATTACATCACCCCGGACACTAAAAGGCTGGAAAAAGAAATTTTTCCCAAATTGGTTGAGCAGCATAAACTGGCTGGTTACATGTTTGCCGGTCAATGGTTTGACGTCGGTAATCCCGGCAGTTACCAAAAAGCGGTCCAGATGTGGAAAAACTAAGGCAGCAACTTAGCTTCTCAGTCAGGCTGGGAGTCTGGGTTGGTTCTTTAGTCTGTATATTACAATAATATCGAATAGATGAAAGGAGAGCAGCCATGAACGGTCAGGGGCCGTATCTGGTGAAACGGAACGAAACGTCTGGTCCGCTGATTTCAGTGAACATGCTGTTTACCGACCTGACACGTTGGGAGGCATTTGCCTCGGCTCGATTGACGGAGCTGGTATCAAGCCAGCTGCCGATTGAGCTTTTGATTGCTCTCAATGGTGAAGTTCCGCGGGAGGTTGTGGAATCAACGGTCAATGGAACACCAATTCCAACGACTGTATTCGAGACGGGGGAGAATAATATCCCTCGCGCTCGCAACCTGCTCGCTCGGGAAAGCCGAGGCCGCTTCCTGTTGATTTCCGACGACGATTGTGAAATCAGCCCAGGTGGCATCGCCTTTATGCTTCACGTTATTGAGCAATACCCTCTCGGCGTTATCGGCCTGCGGTCACGCAGTGAGGCCGGCAAAGGCTTCAAGCCGCGCGACTGGGAGCCGCAGATTCGGCACCCCAAATTCGGCGACTTGTCGATCACTGCCGGTGTCCACGGCATGGCGTTTTTGACCTACCGAGATTTGTCGGTCAACTGGCCGCTTTCGGAGGTGCGAACGCTACGCGGTGAGTGGGTCGACTGGTTCACTCGCTTGTGGCGAAGTGGCGTGGTCTCGGCTTACGCCCTGGACGATCCTCGGTACTACATCATCGATCATTTTATTCCGGAAGGTTCGGCGACTCGCTATCACACTCGGCTTCAGTATGTGTTGATCTCCCTACTCTCGTTGGTGTATGAATATTCACTAACGAGTGACCGGTACGGTTCGGCAGTGCTATATGAGCATTATTTGCTGCCGAATTTACCGGAGGAAGATCGGCCCTATGCCGAGGAAATCTGGAGCGAATGTCTCCGGTTGGCCGCCGCGTCGTTCCAAACCACGCTGTGCCTGCCGTCAGTCTCCCATTTCTGCGGGCAGTGTTTCAGACGCGCCTTCGACCATTGCGTCTGTCGCCTGCAGGAATTGGAGCATTTCCGGACCGAAGTGATTGAGCCAAACACCGACTACGGCGTTGGACCGTTTGAGATGTTTGCTCCCGAGAATCAAGGGATGTTGGCCGATGCTCTGAGTCGGGCGAAGGTTCCTTGCCTGGTTCATGCCCACTGAAGTGGGTTCAAAAAAAGTGCCCACTTAGGACACAAGCCGCTCATTATGTCTGGGGATCGCGTGCAACGATCCTCTTTTTTTTTCTGCCAACTTTACTTATAATATGACTATGACCAATTCAACTTCTACTAACAAGACGGTAATCGTCGTGCCGACGTACTGGAGCCGACCACTGCCTGAACGGTGGCGTCAGGGCGATGCGGTGTATGATCATCCAACAGCGCTTAATGAGGATGATACCCTTGGCCGATTTCTTAATAGCATCAATATATTACGTCAGCCCGAGTGTGAAGTCGTCGTATTGGTTTGCGTTACGACTCCGGAGATTGAAGCTGAGACGGTCAAGCGAGTCAGGCAAATTGTTGCGTCTGCCAGTTGTCCGGTGCCGGTTTACTTGTTTAGCGACAGCCATTTGCGCCAGCTCCAAAAAACACTAACAACCGCTGGTTTTAGTAATTTAGCCTCACGGCTGTCCCTGCGAGGCTATTCGTCAATTCGCAACGCCTGTCTTTTGGCGGCTCAGTTGCGTCAGGCCGAGCTTGCCGTATTGATTGACGACGATGAAGTGTTCGAAGACCCTGAATTTTTAAACAAGGCCCGACAGGCAATTTCGGCTCAGCGGCCCGGCATCGCCGGCTACTATGTCGAGCCCGATAACCAAGGCGGCCGGACATACATCAGGGAGCGCGCCATTCCTTTCTGGATGAAATTTTGGAATAAGTTTCGGTTTCAAAATGAATCGTTTCGGCGTATTATCGGTCAGGCTGAACCTCGGCTCAAGGTCACGCCTTTTGCTTTTGGCGGAAACCTGGTGATTCATCAAACGCTTTTTAGCCGCGTCCCGTTTGATCCGCTGGTCAACCGCGGCGAAGACATGGATTACGTCATGAACGCAAAGATGTTTGACGTTGATTTCTATCTTGATAATCATCTGGCCATTACCCATCTGCCGCCAGTCCGTTCTCATCCGCAGTATCGTCGGTTGGCTGAAGATATGAATCGTTTTTCTTATCAGCGCTCAAAACTCCATCAGCAGCGACCGTTGCCTGGTCTGCGTCAAATCAGTGCCTCTGATTTTAATCCGTATCCGGGTTATTTTTTGGGTTCAGGTTTTATCCTTAAGGTAATTATTACCAGCCTGTTACTCAGCCTTGATTATTTAAGTCAGGCTGACTGGCGGGGAGTTTTTGGCGCCTTGGCCAATATGCGATTTATTTTCAGCCGTCACCCGGCTGCCTTTAGCCGTTTTATTGACTTTCAGCGAGATTGGCGAGAACTGATGACAAAGATTAGTGCATTGTCAGAGGGGTCATTTCTTGATAGGGTAGAATAGAATTGACAAAAATCGTATTTTATAATAGCTAAATTTAGCTATTTTTTTAGTTATACACAGTTTTTGTAGAATAAAAGTTGACAATATTATTGATAAGACTATAATAAGCTTATTGTTATGATTGAATCTATTCTTAAAAAAATTGGCTTAAATGATAAGGAAATCCGGGTGTATCTCACTTGTTTGAAACTGGGCCCTTCGTCAGTCAGAAAAATAGCTGATAATTCGGAGGTGAATCGCGGCACTGCTTACGACATCCTGCGTTCTTTGATTTCTTTGGGTTTAGTGACTTATTACCACCAGGATAAGCATCAATATTTTATTGCCGAAGATCCGGCTCGGCTCAAAGACACGGTCAAGCAAAAACAGCAGCAGCTTTTGGAAACAGAGCAGGAGCTCGTGGCAGCGATTCCGCAACTGCAATCGCTGCACGATAAGGCCGGAGAAAAACCAGTGGCTAAGTATTACGAAGAATTATCCGGCATCAAGGTGATTTTGCAGGATTTGTTAAACACCTGCGCGGCGGGTAGTAAGCATTATTATGTTTATTCTTCTTCAGCGATTAAAAAGCATCTTTATGAAGCCTTTCGTAGTTTTTCGGCGGAGAGAATTAAGCTGGGCATTAAAGTTCAGACCATTTCTATTGGCCCAGGCGGCCAAACCCTTGGTTTAGATGAACGCAAGTGGTTGACCAAGAGTGACAGTGCGCCAACCTATACTTTGATTTACGAAGACAAAGTAGCGATGATTTCTTTGGGCGTTGATTCTAAGCCGATTGGCGTTATTGTTGAAGATAAAAATATCTACCAAACCCAAAAGATGCTTTTTGATTTTATTTGGGCTAAATTGTAAACTTATTACTTACTAACTTATTAACTTGCTAACTAAGCATGTGCGGCATTGTCGGTTACCTTGGTAAAAATCAAGCCCAGAATATTTTGCTGGACGGTTTAAAGCGCCTGGAATATCGGGGCTATGATTCGGCTGGCTTGACGGTTTATAACGGTTCTGAGTTTAAAACCCTCAAAGTTAAGGGTAAAGTGGCGGAATTAGCCAAATTGCTTAGTCAGCAAAAAATTTCCGGCACAATCGGCATTGCTCATACGCGTTGGGCGACTCACGGCGAACCCAGCGAGCGCAATGCCCATCCTCACAGCGATTGCCAGGGCGAAGTTTTTGTCGTCCATAACGGCATTGTTGAAAATTACAAGGCCTTGAAGCAAGAATTGGAAAAAGAAGGTCATAAATTCAGTTCTGAAACTGACACGGAAGTCATCGCCCACTTGGTGGAAAAGTTTATTGCCGCCGGGCTTAATTTAGAGTCAGCGGTAAAAAAATCATTACATTTAATTAAAGGCACTTACGCCCTTTTGATTATGGCCAAAATTGAACCGGATAAAATTATTGCCGCCCGGCTTTCCAGCCCTTTGAGAATCGGTGTGGGTCCGGATCAGTTTATTATCGCTTCCGACCCCTCAGCCATTTTGAATTATACCCAGCAGCTGATTACTTTGGACGACAAAGAAGTGGCCGTGATTGATCAACAAGGTTACCACATCTCAGCCTTAGACGGCAACGGTTCGGTTGATAAAGAAATTGAAAAAATTGAGTGGGACATGACCGCGATTGAAAAAGGCGGCTTTGACCATTTTATGCTCAAAGAAATTTTTGAGCAGCCAGAAACGGTCAGCAACTCTTTGCGCGGCCGGCTGATTGATCAGCAGGGCTTAGCCGCTTTAGGTGGCCTAAAAGAAGTAGAAACAGAATTGCGCCGGATTAAGCGGATTAATTTAGTGGCTTGCGGCACGGCTTATCATGCCTGTCTAGTTGGCGAATACATGCTGGAAGAATACGCCGGTATTCCGACGGAAGTTTGCGTCGCTTCGGAATTCCGTTACCGCAAACCGATTTTAGATCCGCAAACCGACGTGATTATTGTCGTCAGTCAATCGGGTGAGACGGCTGACACCTTGGCGGCGGTTAAAGAAGCGAAAGAAAAAGACGTTTTGACCCTAGGCATTGTTAATGTCATCGGCAGTACCATTGCCCGGGAAACTGACGCCGGCGTTTACAACCATGCCGGACCGGAAATTGGCGTCGCTTCAACCAAGGTTTTTATTTCGCAACTAGTCGTTTTAGCGCTTTTAACTTTATTTTTAGGCCGCCAGCGGCAGATGTCGCTTGTTACCGGCGGCCGGATTGCCGAAGAACTGAGGAAAATTCCCGGTTATATTAACCAAATTTTGGAACAAAACGAAAAAATTTCCCAAATGGCCAAAGATTACGGTCAGTTCAAGGATTTTTTCTATTTGGGCCGCAAATATAATTTTCCCGTGGCCCTGGAAGGCGCTTTGAAATTGAAAGAAATTTCTTATGTTCATTCCGAGGGCATTGCCGCCGGTGAATTAAAGCACGGGCCGCTGGCGATGATTGAAAAAGATTTACCCTCAGTTTTTATTTGTCCTCAGGACAGTGTCTATGACAAAAATTTAAGTAATATGGAAGAAATTAAGGCGCGCCAGGGTAAAATTATCGCTATCGCCACCAGCGGCGACACTGAAATTGCCAAAATCGCTGACGAAGTAATTTATATTCCTAAAACTCTGGAGATGCTGACCCCGATGCTGGCGGTGGTGCCGCTCCAGTTGTTCGCTTATCACTTTGCTAACCAACGCGGTTTAGACGTTGACAAACCTAGAAACTTAGCTAAATCAGTAACCGTCGAGTAAAATTATATGGTGATAAAAATTCGTTTGCTTCAAGCCGCTGACTTAAAATCTAAAAGTGGTTTCTGGGAAACTTTAATCAACCTTGCTCCAATCAGGAAAGTCAGTTATTCTCAGGCGGTCAGGGCATATCATCGAGCCCAAAAACAAAATAGTTATACCTATGTAGCGGTTGATTCTACAGATGGCCAGATTGTTGGTACAACAAGGTTACTAGTTGAACAGAAATTTATTCGCAGTTTAGGTTTAGCTGGCCATATTGAAGACGTGGTTACTCGGAAAGGATATGAAGGTAACCGCATTGCTAGTCAATTGATTAGTAGGGCTTTACAAAAAGCCAAGGCCTTAGGTTGCTATAAAGTGATTCTTGATTGTCGTCAGGAGTTAATCAGTTTTTATAAAAAATTCGGTTTTAAGCCGGCTGAGATAGAAATGAAAATTTATTTTAAAAAATAGAAAAATTTATTGCTTAAAATTCTATTAACCAATTAATTATGAAAGCTTTGATCAAAAAAAGACCAGATAATCCGCCGGCCTGGTATCGCGGTCTGGACTTGGTCGAAAAACCCGAGCCCCAAGTTTCCGCCGACCGACCGGTTAAAATTAAAATTTTAGCCAACGGCATTTGCGGCACTGACGTCGGCATTTATCAGGGCAAAGACGCTTTGGCTAATGTTTTAGCCCGGTTGAAAACTCCAGACGTTACATTGGGCCATGAATTTTGCGGCCGGATTACCGAGCTTCATCCTGCCAGTCAATCTTATTTGGCTAAGTTGCTCCTTAGGCGGAAAAATACCACGAGGCCGGTGTTAGATTATTTGGCCGGTAAAAGTGAAGAGACGCTGGCGTCCGCTTCCGACCTGGCTGAGTTTTTAAACAAAAATTTTTACGTGACCGCTGAAATGCATTTTACCTGCGGCCAATGTCTGCAATGCCGGACCGGTTATGAGCATGTTTGCAAAAATACTATCGGCAAAGGTATTCTGGAAGACGGCGCTTATGCCGACTATATGGTGGCGCCGGCTAACCGCATTATTTTATTTGAAGCCGGCGAGGTGGCGCCGGAAATTATCGCTTTTATGGACGCCTTAGGCAATTCAGTCCATATGGCCCAGTCGGTTGACCTGGTCGGTAAAACCGTTTTAATCACCGGCGCCGGCGTTCAGGGCTTAATGAGTTGCGCCGTGGCCCGTCAGTTGGGCGCTAATAAAATTTTTATCACTGATGTTATTCCTCAAGACCAGAAAAGTATTGATAAACTCGGTATCGCGAAAAAATTAGGCGCCGACGGCGTTTTTGACGTTGGTAGTCCCGCGGGTCAGCAAGCATTAAAAGAGATGGTGGCAAAAGAGACCGATCAGACCGGGGTAGACGTTGTCTTCGAGATGTCTGGCCACTACGGTGCCTATAAGCAGGTGTTTGCCAATATCAGAATGGGCGGCACGATGCTGTTGCTAGGTTTGCCGGCCGGTCAGCTGGAAGTTGATTTTTCCAAAGAGATTGTGTTTAAAGGTTTAACCATCAAAGGAATTTACGGCCGCCGGGTTTTTGACACCTGGGATTTGATGCGGTTTTTATTGTCTAAGGGATTGGAAAAAACAATTTTAACCAGCGGCATTATCAGCCATCAGCTGCCGTTAGAGAAGTTTGAGGAAGGTTTTGAAGCTTTATGCAATGGTCAAGCGATTAAAGTAATACTTAAACCATAAATTTTTAAATAACCAATTTTAAATTTTAATTAAATACTTCAATATTATAATATTTATTTAAAATTTGAAATTTAAAATTGAGAATTGTTTCTATGTATACTCCAGAGTTACTAAAAAGCATTCAAGATGAACTGGCCAACCTTAAAGACCAGGGCAAATACAAAATTGAACGGGAATTGACCAGCGCCCAGGGCCCGGAAGTTAAGATCGGCGATAAAACCGTTTTGATGTTTGCTTCCAACAATTATTTAGGTTTAGGCAATCATCCGGAGTTAGTGGCCGCCGCCAAAGCCGCTTTGGATCAATACGGCTACGGCCTGTCGTCAGTCCGGTTTATTTGCGGCACCCAGGATTGGCACCGGCAGCTTGAACAAAAATTAGCCGAGTTTCTAGGCGTTGAAGATGTCATTTTATATTCCACCTGCTTTATGGCTAACCTCGGATTTTTTGCCAGTTTGGTCAATGAGCCGTTTGGTCAAAACGAATATCAGGATGTGATTTACAGCGACGAACTTAATCACGCCAGTATTATTGACGCTTTTAAGCTGGCTAAAAAAGAACGGGTGGAAAAGCGGATTTATCCTCATTCTGATTTGGCGGCGTTGGAAAAAATGTTAGCTGATGATGCGACTAGTAACTTCCGCCATAAAATTATTGTCAGTGACGGTATTTTTAGTATGGAAGGGGATATGGCTAAACTGCCGGAGTTAGTGGCCTTGGCCAAAAAATATTCCGCCTTGCTTTTTGTTGATGACGCCCACGGCGTCGGCGTCCTGGGCCAGCACGGCGCCGGCACTCCGGAACACTTGGGCGCTCACGGCCAAATTGACGTTTTATCCGGTACCTTGGGCAAAGCCTTGGGCGGGGCGGTGGGCGGCTACCTGGCCGGGAAAAAAGTCATAATTGATTTCTTGCGCCAAAAATCCCGGACTTACATGTTTTCCAATTCTTTGCCGCCGATGGTGGTAGCTGCTTCTTTAAAAGCTTTGGAATTTTTGGCAAAGAATTCCGAGCTGACTAAAAAGTCGGCGGCAAACACCCAGTATTTCCGGACTCAAGTTAAAGCCCTGGGCTTTAAGATTCCGGACGGTTCTCACCCAATTGTGCCGGTTATGCTCGGTGAGGCGGACAAGGCTCAAGCGATGAGTAAAAGACTGCTGGCAGAGGGTTTGTACGTAGTCGGGCTCTGGTTTCCGGTGGTGCCAGAAGGGACAGCGCGGCTGCGGTTCCAGGTTTCAGCCGCTCACAGTCAAGAGCAGCTAGACGCCGCCTTGGCCATTTTGGAAAAAGTGGGTAAAGAAATGAAAGTAATTAACTAATTATGGACCAAAAAATCATCAAGCAAACAATTTTACAAGTCGGCGCCGAAAGTGGGGAATATTTGCGCAACCATTTTTACACCTTTAAAAATGTTTTTCGCAAAGACATCGGCAGTATTGTCACTAACGTTGATTTGGAGCTGACCGAAATTATCATTCGGCGGCTGAAGACGATTTTTCCCAATCACGGCATTATTATCCATGGCGGGGAAAGTATCAACGAATCGGCGTCTTGCCGTTGGCTAGTTGATCCACTGGACGGTAGTTCCCATTTTTCCCGCAACATTCCGATTTACACGGTTAATATCGCTTTTCAGGAAGATGGCCAGACGATTTTTGGCGCGGTCAACCATCCGCAAACCCACCAATTGTTTTTTGCCCAAAAGGGCGGCGGCGCTTATTTGAACGGCATTGACATCAAGGTTTCAACTCAGGCCGAACTAGCCAAGGCGTTTATTTTTGTTGAGTTGCCGGAATATAAATTCAGTCACCAAAAAGATGCCGCGGCTAATTTCAGCCAGAACATGGCCATTGCCAATCAGTTGATCCAGCAGGCCGGCCAAGTGGAAAGTTTTCGGATTGGCGCTTTCGGCCAGTGTCTGGTGGCGGCCGGTTCATTTGACGCTTATGTTGATTTGTCCGGTTCGAGCCAAGAAGTGGGTCAGGCCGCTTCCACCTTAATTGTTGAAGAAGCCGGCGGCCAGGTGGTTAATATCACTAAACCCGAGAATGGTTTTGTTCAACTCTTGGTGACTAATAGTCATCTTGACCAGGCGTTAAAAAGTTTAGTTTTGTCTTAGAACTATGAAAGAAATTCAGATTGTAATTTTAGCCGGCGGTTTAGGCAAAAGAATGGGTCGGCAAGATTTACCTAAAGTCTTGACGCCATTTAAGGGCCAGCCGTTGATTCAACACTTGCTTTCGGCGATCAAAGAATCCGGGGTTGATCCTCAGGTGGCGATTGTCGTCGGCCAGATGTCAGAAAAAGTCAAAGCCGCTTTGGGCTCGGAGTACATTTATATTTTACAGCCTGAACAATTGGGGACCGGCCATGCGGTCGCGGTCACTAAAACTGCATTAAGGCGTAAAGCCAAAAATATCATGGTTTTAAACGGCGACCATCCTCTGGTCAGCGCCGCCACCATCAAAAAAATCGCCCAGACTCATTTGGCGGAAAATAAAGTTTTAACCATGGCCACCACCCGGGTTGATGATTTTAGCGATTGGCGTCAGGATTTTTATTCATTTGGCCGGATCGTCCGTGATCCGGAGACTAATAAAATCATCGGTATTGTGGAAAAAAAGGACGCCACGCCCGAAATTTTGCAGCTGCGTGAAGTCAACCCGGCTTATTTCTGTTTTCAAGCTGATTGGCTCTGGCCGCATTTGGCCAAACTGAAGAACGATAACGCCCAAAGTGAGTATTATCTGACTGATTTGGTTGACTTTGCCTTTAAAGAGAACCAGGAGATTGCCTCGGTGGCGATTGCGGCCAAAGAAGCGCTGGGGATTAACACGGCCGAGGAATTAAAATTACTGGAAAAGTTATTTTAAGAGTTAACGATAAAATTTTAAGCTGGTATGCGCATTATTGCCGATTTACATTTACATTCAAAGTATTCCCGCGCCTGTTCCAAAGACTTGGATTTGGAGCACAACGACCAATGGGCCAGAATCAAGGGTATTAACCTGGTCGGCACGGCTGATTTTACTCATCCTTATTGGTTTAAAGAACTGAAAGAAAAATTGGTGGAGGAAAAACCTGGCCTATTCAAATTAAAAGACACCCGCCTGCGCCAAGGTTTCGGCGGGCAGGCTGACGGTCAAGTGCTGTTTTTATTTACGACGGAAGTCAGCTGCATCTATAAGCAAGGCGATCAAGTTCGCCGGATTCATCTTTGTCTTTTTGCGCCTGGACCGGAAGCGGTGGCAAAAATTAATGAATCTTTACTTAAGCGCCGCGTCAATTTAAGCGCTGACGGCCGGCCGATCATGGGTTTGTCGGCCAAGGAAGTGACTAAAATTGTTTTAGACGCTGATCCGAATTGTTTGGTCATTCCGGCTCATGCCTGGACGCCCTGGTTTTCCGTTTTTGGTTCCAAGTCCGGTTTTGATTCTCTGGCCGAATGCTTTGGCGAAATGACGAAATACATTTATTCAATCGAAACTGGGTTGTCTTCTGACCCGGGAATGAACTGGTCATGGTCGGCTTTGGATAATCTAACTTTAATTTCAAACTCCGACGCCCACTCGCCGGCTAATCTGGGGCGGGAAGCTAATGTTTTTGAAATTGCCGATGCCGACTTAAGCTACGCTGAAATTCGCCGGATCATTAAAGAGAAGGATAAGAATAAATTTTTATACACCATTGAATTTTTTCCTGAGGAAGGTAAGTATCACTTTGACGGTCATCGGGCCTGCCAAGTCGTTTTGCCGCCGGACAAAACCAAAAAACTGAAAGGTATCTGTCCGGTCTGTAAAAAAGGTTTGACTATCGGCGTTAACCATCGCGTTTATCAGCTGGCTGACCGGCCGCTGGGTTACCAGCTTGATTCTATAACCTACAAAAGCTTAGTGCCTTTGTCGGAAATTATCGCCGAATTTTTAGGCCAGGGCAAGCATACCAAAAAGGTCTCAGAGATCTATCAGGAGCTGATTAAAAAAGCCGGTAGCGAGTTTGAGATTTTGCTTAACTTATCGTTAGCTGACTTAAGCCAGATAGCTGATCCCAGGCTGGTTTTAGCCATTAGTAATATGCGCGAGGGCAAAGTCACTCTTTCTCCTGGCTATGACGGGGTCTATGGCGTGGTCAGTCTTTTAAGTTCCGAGCAGAAGGCGGAATCAAAGCAAAGAGCTCTGTTTTAAAATTTTATTCCCGATTAACGCCATAACAAAAAGTTTCCTCGTGTTGCAAGGAAACCTTTTGTTACTGACTTCTATACTCTTTTTCTTTTAGAAGCTTTCTTTTTTGTCTTTTTGGCTGCTTTTTTCTTCTTTGCCATTATGATCCACCTCCTTTCACTTGACGGAGTTTTGTATTTTTACTAGGATTTTTAAAAATCTTGCTCCGCTTTTAAATTTTTTTCTCTAACTTCATTATAAATCTTTTTTTTCTTGTTAACAATGACTTTTTGGTTTTTTTGTGGATAACTTTTTTTCGGCCGTTTTGTTCCCTGGAGCAAAAATTGTCAAAATAAAAAACTTTTAACCGCTTTGGCTAAAAGTTTTTTATTTTCAGCTATAAGTTTTTAAGAATTGTAAAAAGTTTTTTGGTTAAAGCGTTGGTGCAGCCGGCCAGAAAGAAAGTTGAAAGATCTTTTTTGTCATCAAGGTTCTGAATTTTTCCGCCCGCCTCTTCCACGATAATTCTAGCGGCCGCGACGTCATAGAGGGCGACCCTGTTGGAAACAACCCCGTGGATTTTGCCTTCGGCCAGCCAGGCCAGTTCAATGGCCGGTGCCCAGCTGTTGAGGACCCGAAAAATTCCTTTTTGGTATAGACTTTTTTGATTTTTAGGGTTAGTCATGTCATCTTTTGCGTTGACTTCCCAGCCCTGACTGTAAGCGACGATTGAGCCGGTCAGGTCTTGTTTTTTCGCCACTTGGATCCGCCGGCCGTTTTTGTAGGCACCGTTATTTTTTTGAGCCCAAAACAGCTGCTTTAAAACGGGAGCGTAAATTGCGCCGGCAATCATTTCGCCGTTTTTGATTACGCCGATTGAAGTCGTATACAAACCAGAGCCGATGGTGAAGTTGATGGTGCCGTCCAACGGATCAATGGCGAAGGTGTATTCCGACCCATTGTCTTCTGACCCCGACTCCTCAGCGATGATGTTAAAGTCGGGAAACTGTTTTTTCAAAATGCTTAAGATTTTTTTCTCTGAGGCCAGGTCAGCGCTGGTGCAGACGTCCCCGGTTGGTTTTTGTTTTCTTTCTACTGTTTTGTCAAAAAAACGGAGAGTGGCTTTTCCGCCCTCTTGCGCTGCTTCAATAATCGCCTTGAGAATATTTTTTTCGTTCATGATTTTTTTATTGAAATTTAAATTTTGTTTGATTTTTTGATTAAAGAAAAAATAGTGATCATCAAAAAAGCGGTTAACGCCATCATAGGGATCGTGATGTAACCATAGTTGATAATACCAAAATTAGAACAGGATTCAAGACCAGCGGTTCGGCAAAAAGGGGACGGAATGGCGGTCATTTGGAGGAAATAGTGGTAGCCGGCGATAACGGCACCAATTAAAGATAAGACTAGGCTGTAATCAACGATATTTTTATCTTTTTTCCAGAGCGCCAGGCCTAATAATATTACCTGAGGGTACATTAGTATTCTTTGAAACCAGCAAAGTTTACAAGGGACTAGCCCGACGATTTCCGAATAAAAAAGACTGCCTAAGGTGGCGATTAAAGCAACGACAAAAGCCAGAGCGATGCTGTTTTGCGAAATATTGTTTAAAAGCGGTTTAGTCGCCGCCTGCTTTTTGTAGATTAAAAAATACACCAGTATTAATATACTGATGACTTGTCCGATAATCGTGAGTAAAGACAGTATTTGGTTGGCGGTTGGTATTAAATTTGTCATGTTATTTTCCATCCAATTCAAGCCTGAGCTCTTGTAAGAAATTGGTTAAGAACTTTGTCCTTCTTTTTGCTAATTCTCTCGCTTTTTTTGTATACATCATACCCTCAACTTTTAAGAGTCTAGTGTAAAATAAGTCTAACGCGTAGTTTTTGGGTGTTGGTTTTCTATTTTCACAAAACGGGTCATCTGGATTATAGAAAGGCCTCTTCATCTGTCCTGTAGAAGAAAAAGTTCTCATAATTGATATTGCCCCTGTCGCTTCTAATCGGTCTGCATCCTGCAATATTTTTGCTTCAATCAGGTTCGGGACAATGCTTTTAGAAAAAGAGCATTGTCTAATCGCCGTTTGAACTTTATCTATTTTATGTTTTGGATATTCTTTTATACTCATTAACAACCTTTGTGTATACTTCGCGCTTTTATCAGATTCATTCCTGCCACGCGGGTCATTTTTGGGATAGATAACAACATCATGAAATAGTGCGGCCGGAATAATAATGTCAAAATCTGCACCTTCGTCCTTAGCAATTTTTTCTGCAAGATCCAAGACTCTTACAGAATGTTGAAAATCATGAGAGATGTCTTTAGTTGTTATTTTTTTCTTTGCTAGACGTATAAGCTTTTTTCGTAAGCCTTTTGTCATATTCTTAAAATAGGCATGTAACTACAAATAATTTTGGTGGACCGTGAGAGAGTTGCTCCGATCCCGACTTTACGTCGTGGATCGAGGATCCCGCCTTCTTTAATAAAAATAATTTGGTGGCGGGAAACTCTCGACCTCCTGTTTGTCCCGATAAACTTTTGGACCGGAGCGGGGTCCCCGCCAGAGGCGGGTGCGCCTCTGGCGCAGAACCGTGCGGCCTCCACATTGTCCCGACAAACTTTTGGACCGGAGCGGGGTCGAACCGCTTACCTCCACATTGCAAATGTGGCGTTCTACCAGGTGAACTACCGGCCCAAAAGTTTGTCGAGGATTCTCGACTACTTTTATTTGAAAAATTTGTAAGTCGGAACAAATGTGGTGCTCTAGCCAACTGAGCTACAGGCCCATTCTGAATTTTCGAGGATTCTCAACTACTTTAATTTATAAAAAACAGTAAGTCGGAACAAATGTGATGCTCTACCAGCTGAGCTACGGGCCCACCAAAGATATCGAGGATCCCGGTTTTTTAAAGTTTACAAATTAATGAGCCGGACAAATGTGGTATTCTAGCCTACTGCCTGCCCGCCGAAGCTCGGAGAGCGTAGGCGGGAGCTAACGGCCCAGGCTTTACAAACGCTTAACTTTAGTGGTTACTTTTAAATACCTGGGATGAGGATTTTGGCGATCATGTCCAGCACTGACTGAATCAAATTAGTCATAATCAGAAAGCCGAGAATACTGGCGAGAATGCCGATCAGTTTATAAGCCAACCGCGATCCACCTTCAGTCCCCAAGTATTTATCGGCCGAGGGGATGGCACCGAAATTTTCATAAAACCATTCAGATTTGATGGTGACTAAGGCTCCGACAGCGGCAATGATCAAACCGAGAATAATTCGACCAAGCATAGTGTTATAATTTTAAATAACCAATTTTAAATTTTAAGTACTGGATATTTATTTATAATTTAATATTAACCGATGGTGGGCAGCATAGGAATCCCCGCCAAAGGCGGGTGCGCCTTTTGAGCCAGAGGCTCATCTGCCTTTGGTATGAGGCGCAGAACCTATGACCTCTTCGGTGTAAATGAAGCGCTCCCCGCCCGTTTCGCCTTACCTGATTTATCAATGGGTTTGAGAGGAGTCGAACCTCTGACCTTCTCGGTGTAAACGAGACGCTCTAACCAACTGAGCTACAAACCCATAATACGGCGAAGCAAGGCGGGCGGGTAACCAGCTGAGCTAGCTGTCCTTGGTGCGGACGGAGGGACTCGCCCCGTCGAATGACGGGGCGCCCGATTGGATAATCGGGCGAACTCCTTTCTTAGTATAATTACTGGTGCGGACGAGAGGATTTGAACCTCCAAGGGATTGCTCCCACTAGCACCTCAAGCTAGCGCGTATACCAAGTTCCGCCACGTCCGCTGAGTCGACATTATGGCTCAAGAAAAAACATTGATGGTTTCGCCCGAGCCTTGTCATTGAGAAAAGTGGGGGAGAGGCGCTTTTACTTTTCAGTTAAGACTTTCTCTTTTAATCTTTTTTTGTAATTCCGCAAGTAATATAGTTTTGATTTACTCACCTGGGCCTGTTTAACCAGCTCAATTTTAACGACGTTTGGTGAGTTGAGAGGAAATATTTTTTCCACGCCAATGCCGTCAGAAATTTTTCTCACAGTGATTGTTGCTTCTTTCTCCTTACCGCTGCGGTGAGCCAAGACAATGCCTTCAAAAATTTGGACTCTTTCCTTTTCGCCTTTTGGTCCAAGTTCAGTGATTTTTTGATGCACCTTAATAGTCATCCCCGGTTTGATTGCCGGCAACGGTTCTTTGACAATTTTTTTAATTTGTCCTGTTTTTGCCTCTTTTTCAGCGGCGTTCTGTCCTTTTTTGTCGGCCATAGAATTGATTGCAGTGGGTTAAACCCAAGCCTGAGTTACTTAATTATTAAAAAATTAATACCTCAAAACTATACGCTAAAATTTAAAATAAGTCAACCCCCACACTCACCTCTTTTTTAATAATTGCCGCAACCGTGGCGGCGGCTTTTTCCGGATGGTCCTGTTCGTTTTCAATATAGTAATGAAAGTTAGCGTAGTCCTGGTGCCAGCGCTTGTTTTGTTCCAGCCGCTTGGCTAAGTCTTCTTTATGTTTGTCGCCCCGGCGGATCAGCCGTTCATTGAGTATTTCAATCGACGGAGGAGTGATGACAATAACTTTAGTTTCCGGGTATTGGCTTAAAATAGTCCGGGCGCCCTGGTAATCCATTTGCAGTAGTACACCCAGGTTGCCGTTGGCGACTTCCGCCAGTTCTTTATGAGTTGTGCCTTTCCAACTGTCAAAGACGCGGGCGTATTCGGCAAATTCACCCCGTTCAATCATTCCAGAAAATTCTTTTTCCGAAATAAAATAATAGGGT
Source organism: Candidatus Buchananbacteria bacterium RIFCSPHIGHO2_01_FULL_44_11 (assembly GCA_001817345.1). Lineage (GTDB taxonomy): Bacteria > Patescibacteriota > Patescibacteriia > Buchananbacterales > UBA6539 > 2-01-FULL-44-11. Next base: position 17,692 of record MHIE01000006.1, read on the forward strand.
TGACCCTGGGTTTCACCAGCCCGCATTGGTCGCGATGTCGTGGTCGTGACGCGCTGCAGCGGCAAATTGTAACTTTGCATGTCGCGCATCACCGTGTCTTTGCCTACCCCCGAAGGTCCGGTGATGATAAAAATTTTATTGTTCCTTGTTGGCATTGATAAAATCAGTCATTGATTTAGGCCAGGCAGAAACAAATTCCTGCCATTGGTTTTTTAGGTCATAAAATCCAATTTTGGTTGAGTGGAGCATAATCCGGTCGGCGGCAACTACTTTAATCCTTCGCCGCAAAAAATGAAAAATCTTTTTTTTCGGCTCGTAAATTTGGTCGCCGATGACCGGATGGCCCAGAGCCGAAAGGTGGACCCGGATTTGGTGGGTCCGGCCGGTCAGAATGTTAACTTTCAGCAGGCTGTAATTCTTTAGGTATTCTATCAGTTCGTATTTGGTTTTGGCAATTTTATCGCTGGCTTGGAATTTTTCATCTCCCTTTTTAGGGTGAGCCACGAACTGACCGTCTTTGTTGCGGCCAATTGGCAGATCAATTTCACCTTTCGGCTGAGAAACCCGGCCGTAGACAACGGCGGTGTATTCTTTTTTGACTACTCGTTTTTTGAATTGCTCTTTAAGGTGATTAAAAGCCGTCTGGGTTTTAGCTACCACCATTACCCCGGACACGTCTTTATCCAGCCGATGAATAATGCCGGCCCGGTACTGATTTTCGCCGACCGATTTTATCGCCGGGTATTTTTTGGCCAGCCAGGCGACCAAAGTTTCTTTTTCGCCCCGGGCCGTCGGGTGGACTAATAAGCCGCTGGGTTTTTCTATGACCAAAAAGTCTTGGTCTTGAAAAATGATATTCGGCGTCAGGTTTTGGCCCGTCATTTGTCCAGTTATTTCCGGTCTAGCGACAACCGACTTTTTAATAACCTGGATCTGATCGCCGGTTTTAAGAAAGTAGTGCGGGCTGACGATTTTATCATTAACTAAAACCAAACCGGCCTTGATTATTTTTTTAATTTGCGAACGCGACAAACTCTTGATTTTTTCGTTAAGAAATTTATCAAGTCTTTGGCCTTGCGCTGCCGGTTTAATTTTTAGAATTTGAGCCATAATTTTTACCTAGTTATCGCCCGAGTTAGTTTTTTTCAAGATTTTTTTGACTAAATTTAGCCCCTGCGGCTTGGTTTTGATTTTGTCAGTCAATTGGGCTTCGCGTAATATTGACAGGAGCCGGCCGATTAAGGGGCTGGATTTGAGCTTAAATGCTTTGATTAAGTCGTGGCCGTCAAGAATCGGTTGGGGCAGAATCTTTTTATTTTTGCTTTTACCTTTTAATTTGTTGATTCGGGTCTGAAGGTTTTTATAACTGCCAAAGTCCGGTTTGCCCGAAGGCGGAATAGTCGCGGCAATATCGGCAAAAATTAGCATCATCAATTCCCGGCCGGGGAAATTGTCGTTGAAAAAATATCTTTCAATGGTTGTTTCTTTCATCATATTGGCCCGTTCATGGGTCGGCAGCATGTGTTTGGCAATGATTTTTTCTATAACCTCAATGTCTAAACCGGTTGAGGCCAGCCTTAGCCGTTCCGCCACTTTTTTGAATAATTTGGCTGAAGCGATGTCGTGGCCGTTAAAACGCAGCCGGTCGGCTTTGACCAAAGTTTCTGGTTTGCCCGAGTCATGAAAAATCAAACCCCAAATCACTTCATCAGTCAACGGGACGAGGCTAAATTCTTTTTTAAACTCTTTTGATTCAAGTTTTTCTAAAGCGAGCAGGGTATGGGTCCAAACATCGCCCTCAGTGTGCCATTTTTTGGGTTGAGGGCAAGTTTTTGTCGGCAACAGCTCAGGCATCAGAATTTTCAAAGCCCCGCTTTGGTCAAGCAGGGTCAAAGCTTTTTTGGGATTGGGCCGCACCATCTTAACCAGTTCTTTAGCCATGACTTCATAAGGCACAATTTGTTCAGCCTGATTTTTTTTTGTCAAATTTTTAATGCTTTTCTTTATCTCCCGCCAAGTTTTTGCGTCAAGCGAAAAATCAAGCTGGCAACTGAATCGGATTGCCCGCAGCATCCGGGAATAATCTTCGGCAAAACGTTTTTTTGGTTCGCCAACGCAACGGATAATCTTTTTTTTGAGATCGGCCTGACCGGCAAACGGATCGAGCAACCGGGAATTTTTTACGTCCCAGGCCATGGCGTTAATGGTAAAATCACGCCGGCTCAAGTCGTCTTCAATTTTTATTTTTGGACTGCTGTTGATTTTAAAATCGCGGTAAGCGCCGGATAAATGCAGTGAGTGCTCGGTCCGGGGCAAGGCAATGTCAATTTCTTCAGCCGTTTGGGTTTTTCTATTTCCATTTGCCGGTTTTGGCTTGAATTTAAAAACGCCAAATTTTTTGCCGACCAAATTTACTTTGCCCTGACGGGCCAGGAATTTTTCCAACTCCGCTTTGCCCACGCCGCGGATGACAAAGTCAAAATCATTAGTCTCACGGTTAAGGAGAATATCGCGGACCGCCCCGCCGACTAAAAAGATTTCCGCCTTGGGAAACCGTTTTACCAACTGCTTAATAAAGGGCTTGGCCTGCCAGCCGTTTAGTTTTTTTTGCTCATTAATCATATCCTAATTGTAACATAAAAGAGTAAATTGACTAAATTAAGTTTAATTAGTAAGATGCAATCGCTCATTTGTATTATAGAGTACGGGGCAAGAACGCCCTTTACAATCCATTATTTTTAGGTCAGAGAAGGAGGACATGTCAATGGCGCGACGACGAGGTGATCCTAAAAGGGTGCTACTGATAGGCGGTGGTGGACGAGAGTTCATGCTCGCGTGGAAACTCAGCCAAGAAGGCTACACCATTCATTGGTACACCGGTAATCCGCTTCATTGTGGGTATCTGGATATTCCCCACTGCCTTCTGGCCGATCCCGAATCCGATTCGGTCGAGGACTTAATCGCTTACGCCAAGCGAAATAGCATCGGCTGGGTCCTGATTGGTCCGGAAAAGTACTTGGCTGCCGGTTACGTCGATGGGTTCAAGTATGCCGGCATCGCGGTTTTTGGTCCCACCAAGGCGGCGGCCATTCTTGAAACCAGCAAGTACGAATGCAAACGCCTGCTTGACTTGGCCGGTATCTTGACCGCCGACTGGGCTTTCTTTGACGTCACCAATCCAAGCCGGGCCCTGGATTTCATTCGCGACAATTTCCGGAAAGGTTTTCGGGTCATTAAGGCCGTCGGTCTTTGCGACGGTAAGGGTGTGACGGTCGGCAAAACCTTAAAGGAAGCTGAAGAAGCGATTCGCGACTGCCTGAAGCGAGACAAATTCGGTGCCGCCGGTCGGCAGATCCTGATCGAGAAGAAGCTCAAACCACGCCGGGGTTTGGTTCGGGGTGAATTCTCCATGACCGTTGTCACCGACGGTGTTGATTACCAGATTTTACTGGCGGCCATGGATCACAAGCAGGTGTTCGACGGCGACAAGGGACTCAACGGCGGCGGTTCGGGCGCGATTTCTCATCCCGACTTTGTCACCGCCAAGGTCAAACGGCAGTTTGAAAATGATGTCCTCAAACCCCTTTTGGCCACACTCAATAATCTTAAAATCAAGTTCAAGGGCGTCTTGTACTTTGGCTTGATGCTGACCGATAGGGGTCCCGAAGTGTTGGAGATCAACGTTCGTTTCGGCGATCCCGAGTGTCAGGTGATTATGGGTATGTGTCAACAGGGGATGGGCGAACTGCTCTACCGCGTTGCCACCGGCCAGAGCATCAAGGACATCAAGGTCAAGTTCCACCAAGGTCGGGCCGTGTACTTAATTCAGATGGCCGAGGGCTATCCGGGCACGGTGCGGCGCAAGGGATTTCAGGATGGCGACATCATCAGCGGCCTGGAGCAGGTCAGGCCACTCAAAGACATCATCTTCGTTCACGCCGGCACTACTTTTTCAGAAAAGGGCAGGGCCATCCGGACTAATGGTGGCCGGGTTACTGGCATTTTTTGCCGCCGAACCGGTCGGCGCGCCCGAGAGCTGGCTCGGCAGCGTACACTGGCAGTGGTCAGAATGGTCAATTGGCCCGGTCAGTTTCACCGCACCGATATCGGCGAAATCGGCTGTGAAGCCGCCTGAATCAAAATGCAACCAATTATTGTTCGTTCCCGCCTCGGGTCATTCTGGGGCGGATTTTTTATTATCCAGGTTGACGAGAATTAACTAAATTAGTAAGATTCAGCCAGGTTGTAGGAGGGCGAATTATCCGTCGCTCTTTTCATCAATATTCAGGAGTAATTACCATGAACAATGGCCTGAGTCGGAACCGTATCCGGCAGATGTTGTCTGGCTCTCATTCCTCGTCATTACCGAGGTCCGAGCGGCGAGAGATGAAACGGTCGTCTTATAAGTTTAATCGGTCCAGGAAGCCTGGTTGGGCCATGGCTCACCGCCACGGCCATGGAAAGCGCCGCAGCGGGCCAATGGCTGCCCCGATTGCCGATTCGACCTGGAGCCGGCTAAATAGGTTTGATTCTAGACCGACGATTCAGCCTCGTTTTTGGTAGAGGTAATCGAACCGCAAGTTTATTCCTTTATTGGCGGTAATCGCAGAAAGGTGGCAGCCATGAGTAGCCTTAATCCTCGTTTGCTGATTCTCGCCTCCGGTACCAAAGATGGCGGTGGCTCCGGGCTAGAGAAAATCATCGAGCATGCCTTGGTGGACAATTTGTCGGTTGATATCGTCGGCATTGTGTCTAACCATGAATCGGGCGGCGTTCGCCAGATTGCCGATAAGTACCAGCTACCGTTTTATCATATGGTCGGACCATTTGACGGTCAGGCCTACACAGCGGTACTTAATAGCTTTAAACCCGATTTCATCGTTTTGTCCGGCTGGCTGAAAAAGACTATCGGCCTACCGCCGAACGTCACCATCAACATCCATCCGGCGCTATTGCCGAAGTTCGGCGGGCCTGGTCTGTATGGTCATTACGCCCATGAAGCGGTAATTGCTGCGTTCGAGTGCGGTGAAGTCACTCAGTCGGGCGTCACCATGCATTTTGTCACCGAGGTTTATGACGCCGGTCCTAGGTTCTTCGAATTTCGAGTGCCGCTGGTCAAAGGTGACACGGCCGAAACGCTTTACGAAAAGAAAATCAAGCCGGCTGAGCATGGTTGGCAATGGTTCATTATCAGATTAGTGATCACTCATGACATTTATTGGAGCGGCGTGCCGGGTGAACCGGTAATTGTACCGGCCTGGTACTACGATCTGCCAATTTGTCCTGAGAGCACTGATGACAACTGCATTATCACCTGAGGTGATCTTAAGTAAGAGGAATCCTAACCCCGCGTTTCTTGGTCAGAGCCGCGGATTTTTTTTAGTTTCAAATTTTTTGGTCTTAGCCGGCTTGACTTTTTGAAAATTTTTTTCTATGCTAACTCCATCGTTTTTGATTTTACTTGGAGGAGGGTACCAAGTTGGGTAGTAACGGCAAGAACAAAAAAGGCCCAAGCCATCGCTTGAGTCGAAAAGAGAAGGAGGAACTTCGTTTGGCCAAAAAGCACAAGCGGCCAGTCCAGGTTCCTCACCGTGACGGTTTAGGTAGGCCGTCGGATCGTTATGTCCCCGGGCTTAGCCGGGGTCACAAAAATCACGGTCCAAAATGAAAGCCGCCAATCGGCAATCATAACTCCCCTGGGGTCACCGATCAATTCGGCTGAACCCCTTTTTTTAACAAAAAGTAATTTTTAAGCCCTAAATACCAATTACTAACTACTAAAATTTTTGCTGGCGCAAAAATTTATGGTGGGCGCACGTGGATTTGTCCCGATCCCGACTTTACGTCGTGGATCGAGGATCCCGCCTTCTTTTTAAAAATAGTAGTGGCGGGAAACCATTGGCCTTGTATATGATAATTATGGTGGGCTCGTGCAGATTTGAACTGCAGACCTCGTCGATGTCAACGACGCGCTCTAACCAACTGAGCTACGAGCCCTCTTGCTAGATGTTATTTTTGTTTTTTGTTAGTTACCAATATAGCCTAAAAAAAATTCTTTGGCAAGATTAACGTTTTCAGACAATGGGCCACGTCTTTCGCGAAAGACGTGGTGGGCATGCCCGGATTCGTCCCGATTTTGTCCAAATCTTTGATTTGGTCACAAAATCGAGGATCTCACCGCCGTCGGCGGGACCCCGCCCATGGCGGTGGCCGCCTTTATTGAAAATAATTAATGTGGCGGGAAACTAGGAGCCACCGCCTTGTCTCAAGCATTTAATGCGCGCACCTGGATTCGAACCAAGAACCACCGCCTTATAAGGGCGGTGCTCTACCATTGAGCTATGCGCGCATTAAATGCTTGAGGAACTAATGGTTGCCTTTATATTATATGGATTAATTGGAGCTAAGTAAATCTATCCATGGAATCGCGTCGCTCGGCTCAAATGGACATTTACGCCCATTTGACTCCTCGCTAGCAATTATAACCACCTAAGTTATTTTTTACCAATGTTGTATTTGATTTCTTCAATCACGGTTTTTTCCGCGGCCAGAAGCGTGGTGCCGGTCAGGGAGAAAGTGGCGACATTTTTTGTTCCTTCTGGCCGGAAAGTTTTTGCCAGATACAGGGCATTGTGATTTTTCAAGGCGTTAATCAGCACCTTAACTTGGCCGTTGAGCTGATAGATCAAGATCACCACTTCGACGCCGGGGATGAAAGATATCAATTCCTCCACCACGTCGGGCAAATCTTTTTGATCGGCCTGGGAATCAAGAAAATCGTGGTCGGTTAAAAGCGACCAGATCAATTTATTGCTGTCGTCGCTTTTTAGGCGGGCTAGCGTCCGGCCCCATAAATTTAAAGTCGCCAGGGTCCGGCTGCGGTATAAGTTTTTAACGATGGTTTGTTGGTCGGCTTCCAGTATCAAAAGTTGGCTGGCCGCTTCTAAAGTTTTAGGTCTCACGTTGGCCGTTTTGAAGCTTCTGGTTTTAGCCACTAGACCGGTCAAAAGGCAAGTGGCAATCGGCTGGTCCAGTAAGTTTTCTCCCAGACCGTTGATTAATTCAAAAACCATTTCGGCGGTCGCTACCGCGTTGGGGTCGGTCAGGTTGATTTGGCCGAATTGCTCATTTTCCGACTTGTGGTCGATATTAATAATCGTTGTATTATAAAAAAATTCAGTTGACTTCTGGTAGATAGTGCCCAAAGAGTCCAGGTCGGCAGTATCTAAAACAAAAATTAAATCATATTTATATTCTGAACTTTCGGTTTTAATATCCTCGACATTAATGGTTCCGTCTTTTGGCGTCAAGTAAATTTTTAATCCGTCACCTTCAATGTTGTAATTAAACTGATCAATATTTTCTTTGCCGCCGGCAATTTTAATAATCAGTTTTTGGAGATTAGCCAGCCGCGGGCTGATTTTTTCCGCCTGAGGCAAGAATCTGAGGTTTTTGGGCAGGTCAAAGCCGTCACAGACAATATCAACCAATTTACCTTTTTTTTGCAAAATTAAATAAAGCGCTAAAGCGCTGGCGACGGCATCAACCGAGTAATCTTTATCAAAAGTAATTAAAGCGTGACGACTCTGGTTGATTTCTTTTTCAATTTGTTGAACTTCGTTTAAGGCCATAGTTTCAGTAAATTCGAAGCACCAAATCCTAAATTCGAAACAATATCAAAATTCAAATGCCCAATGTTTTAAACGCTTTGAATTTGTCCCGACTTCGTCGAGGATCCTCGATTACATCGGGATTTAGGATTTAGACTCGCCTCGCCGGAGCTACGGCGAAGCCGGGGTTGGGATTTCGGATTTAGAAATTATTTAATTATACCTTTTTTTGGGGAATCTGTCATTGTAATCATTTGCCCAGAATGTGTCAAGGGTAGGCCAGTTTGACCCTAAAAATTTGCAAAAAACCTGGAAATTAGCTAAAATAAAAGTATCAAAGCGGATTTATCCAGTTTTGGCTGGGGTTTAAAATCGCCTATTTTAAATGTATAATCAAAGGGTTAATCAGTAAACATGAGTAATCAGGAAATTCCCAAAGTCTACGAACCAAAAAACGTTGAAGACTCTATCTACAAAAAGTGGGAAGAGTCTGGTTTTTTTAATCCCGATAATCTACCCGGCCATCGGCCGAAAGCTTTTAGCATTGCCATGCCGCCGCCCAACGCCACCGGCGTGCTGCACATCGGCCATGCCGAGTTTATTACGATTCAAGACTTGGTGATTCGTTATCAAAGAATGCTGGGCAAGAAAACTTTGTGGCTGCCGGGCACTGACCACGCCGCCATTGCGACCCAGACTAAAGTGGAAAAATTAATCAAGGCCAAAGACGGCAAGTCTCGGCATGACTTGGGCCGGGAAGAGTTTTTAAAGCGAGTCAAAACCTTTGTGGTGGAGTCCCAAAATACCATCCGCAATCAAATCCGAAAAATGGGGTCGAGCTGCGACTGGTCGCGAGAACGCTACACGCTTGACAGCGGTTTGACCAAAGCCGTTAATGAAGCTTTTGTCCGGATGCATAAAGACGGGTTGATTTATCGGGGCAACCGGATTGTTAACTGGTGTCCGCGGTGCCAATCAACTTTAGCGGATGACGAAGTGGAATATCGGGAACAAAAAGCGCCGTTCTACTATTTTAAATATGGACCGGTGGTAATCGGCACCGCCCGGCCGGAAACCAAATTTGGCGATAAGGTGATTATTGTCCATCCCGATGACAAACGCTATAAAGATTTGGTTGGCCAAGAGCTGCCGGTGGAGTGGATTTTAGGACCGATTACCGCCAAAGTGATTGCCGATCCAGTAGCGGAGATGGATTTAGGTAGTGGCGCCATGACAATTACCCCTGGCCACAGCTTTGTTGATTTTGAACTGGCTCAAAAATATCATTTACCGATCGAAAAAATCATTAACGAAAAAGGAGAGCTGACTCAAGTCGCCGGCTCGTTTGCCGGTCTGGACGTTGCCACCGCCCGGCATAAAGTTTTTGAATTGCTGAAAAGTAAAGGACTAGTTGATCACGTTGACGAAAATTACGTTCACAATCTTTCTGTTTGCTATCGGTGTGATACGCCGGTAGAGCCGCTGGTTTCAGAGCAGTGGTTTATCGCTGTTAATAAACCGATCAAAAAATTTGGCGGCAAATCTTTAAAGGAGCGGGCTTTGGCCGTAGTCAAAGACAGCCAAGTGGAAATTGTTCCGGAACGGTTTAAAAAAGTCTATTATCACTGGCTGGAGAATTTACGGGACTGGTGTATCAGCCGGCAAATTTGGTTTGGCCACCGCATACCCGTTTACTACCGTAAACGGGAAAATCCGAAATCCTCCGCCAAAGGCGGATCCGCCTCCGGCGGGAAAACTCAAAACTCAAAACTGGATAAAAGTCTAACGGAAGATGAAGTTTACGTCGGCTCTACGCCTCCGGCGGGCGAAGGCTGGCAACAAGACCCCGATACTCTCGACACCTGGTTTTCGTCGGGCCTCTGGACTTTTTCGACGCTCGGCTGGCCGGAGAAGACTAAGGATCTGAAGACGTTTCATCCAACATCGCTGATGGAAACCGGTTATGACATTTTATTTTTTTGGGTGGCGCGGATGATCATTATGTCCACCTATTTGATGGATCAGGTGCCGTTTCAGCAGGTTTATCTTCACGGTTTGGTTCGCGACGAACAAGGCCGGAAAATGTCAAAATCTTTAGATAACATTATTGATCCCCTGGAGGTGATCAAAAAGTTTGGCGCTGACGCCGTTCGTTTGAGTTTATTGATTGGCGTCACACCGGGTAATGACCTGAATTTGGCGGAAAGTAAAATTGCCGGCGCCCGGAATTTTATCAATAAACTTTGGAACATTTCGCGCTATATTTTAATGACTACTAAAAAGCCCGAACTGATTGAGACGCGGCCAAAACCAAAAACTTTGGCTGATCAGTGGATTTTGGATGAATTAACCGTTTTGCAAAGTACGGTCACCACCCACCTTGATGCTTATCAATTTTCTATGGCCGGGGAGGCGATTTATGAATTCAGTTGGTCAAAATTCGCCGACTGGTATTTGGAGATCGCTAAAATTGAAGGCGGCAAAGACGACATTTTGCTTTATGTTCTGCAGAACTTATTAAAACTTTGGCATCCTTTTACGCCTTTTGTCACTGAGCGGATTTGGGCGATGATTGATCCCAACGGTAAGCCCAAAGCGCTTTTGATGGTGGAGTCCTGGCCTCAGGTTAGCCGCCAGGTCAGTAGTCGCGAAACCAAAGTGGTTAAGGATTTCAATTTGGTTCAGCAGGTTGTCTCCACTATTCGCAATCTGCGGGCCGAGAGTAATATTGCGCCGGGCAAACTTTTGACCGCCATTATCGTGGCTGGCCCTAAGGTTAAAATAATCAAAGACCAGTCAGAGGTAATTAAGTCCCTGGCCCGTCTTGGCGAGCTTGAGGTTTTAGTCAAAGGCAAAAAGCCGGCCGGCTCTCTTTCCGCTTTGGCGGCCGGCCTGGAGATTTATTTGCCGGTTTCTGATATGATAGACATAGGTAAAGAAGTTTCTCGGTTAAACTTGGAAGTCAAGCGTGTCAAAGATTTTATCATTCATCTGGAAAATAAACTCCAGAATCAAAAGTTTTTGGAACGGGCGCCGAAAAATATTATTGCCAATGAGCAAAAAAAGCTGGAGGAAAATAAAGAGAATCTGGGAAAAATCCAGCAGCAGTTAAAAAGTTTAAAATGACACCCCTCTCCCCAACCCTCTCCCGCCAGGGGAGAAGGCAGTCTAAAACCACAGCCGCAGTCAAAATTTTAGTCCGGGGTTACGCTTGGGTTAAAAACGGCGTTTGGTTTGCTTCGCCGAACACGACACTGATTAAAGACCAGGGTTATCTGGTCATCGTTGACCCGGGCGCCAACGCGCCACGGCTGCTCTCGGCCCTGAAAAAAGAAGGTTTGAAGCCAAAAGACATTGATATTGTTTTTTTAACCCATTATCACTTAGACCATATTTTAAACATCCGTCTGTTCCCCGACCATGATATTCATGATGGTAACACTATCAACCGGGGTGATAAAATTATTGAGTACAAAAAAGTCATTCCCGCTACTGGCATTCAAGTAATTTCTACTCCCGGCCATGCTTTTGAGCACTGCTCTTTGTTAGTCCAGACAAAAAAAGGTAAAATAGCAATTGCTGGCGATGTGTTTTGGTGGGCAGATAAAGACAAACAAAAGCTGGATTACCAGAGTTTAGTTAACCGCCGCGATCCTTACGCCAAGGACTGGCAGCAATTGAAAGCCAGCCGGAAACGCCTGTTAGCTTTGGCCGATTATATCATTCCCGGCCACGGCAAAATGTTTAGAGTACAATAGTTATTAGGGGCTAGGTGATAGGTAGTAGATTGTCTAAAACCTATCATCTAATAACCTAAAACCTGCAAGCTACAAGCTAAAACTTAAATTATGGCCAAACCAGACGAAAAGAAAATTAATGAGCTTTTAACCCGCGGGGTTGAGGCTATCTATCCTTCACGTCCAGAGCTGGAAAAGGTTTTACGTTCCGGCAAAAAGTTGCGACTTTACCACGGCATTGATCCGACCGGCCCGACCCTGCATTTGGGTCACCTGGTTCAACTTTTAAAGTTAAGACAGTTTCAAGATTTAAACCATGAGGTGATTATTTTAATTGGGGATTTTACCGCCACGATCGGTGATCCGAGTGATCAAAATTCAGCAAGAAAAATTTTAACTCGTCAGCAAGTTTTAAAAAATTCAAAGGATTATAAAAGTCAGATTTATAAAATTTTAGATCAGAAAAAAGTAATCTTTAGATATAATTCGGAATGGTTGGATAAATTAAAATTCGAGGACTTGATTAAATTATCTTCTCAATTTACAGCTCAGCAGACCTTAGCTCGCAGTATGTTTAAGAAAAGGATGGCGGAAGGTAAGGACTTATATATTAATGAATTTTTATATCCCGTTTTCCAAGCCTATGATTCGGTGGTTTTGGATGTTGATTTAGAAATTGGCGGCAACGATCAGATGTTTAACATGTTGGCTGGTCGGACATTGATGAAAAAAACGAAAAACAAGGAAAAATTTGTTTTGACAACAAAGTTATTAGAAGACCCAACCGGCAAAAAGATGGGTAAAACGACGGGCAATATGGTTAGCTTGGCGGATCAGCCGACTGAAGTTTACGGCAAAATAATGAGCTGGCCGGATTCTTTAATTTTGACCGGGTTTGAGCTGATTACTCAGGTGCCGCTGGCCGAGATTAATCAACTCAAAGCCGATTTAGCCGGCGGGAGAAATCCCAAGTTACTGAAGATGCTTTTAGCTTATGAATTAATTCAGCTTTATTGGGGCAAGTCGGCGGCGATTAAAGCCGAAGAAAGTTTTAAACAAGTTTTTGAGGAAAAATTAAACCCCGATGAGATTAAAATTGTTCACGCCAAATCAAAAAATATTATCGATGTTTTGGAAGAAACAAAATTAGCCAGCTCCAAATCCGAAGCTCGGCGGCTGATTAGCCAGGGTGGCATTCGAGTTGACGGCAAAGTGGTCAAAGACCAGAATTTTGAGATCGGCAAAATTGATCAAGACGGCGTGGTAATTCAAAAAGGCAAGAGACACTTTGTCAAAATCAAATAAAATGGCTAAAGATAAAAAAACAATTTTAATCATTGAAGACGACCCCGCACCAAACCCGAACAATTTCAATTGATAATTAAATTTTTTCCCTCGGAACCGCCTGCGGCTTAGTCGAATAAATATCCAATCTTTCGGTCTAACGGTTTAGTGCGGGGCGAGACGAGGTGACTTATTAACTCTTTATTAATTTTATGTCTGGTGCCCGCAAAACAGTCCTAATCATTGAAGACGACGAAGCCTTGGTCCGTAGTTTGAGTTTAGGCTTGCAAGATAAATTTCAGGTGCTGACTGCCTTGAATGCCCACGACGGATTAGCTAAGGCCAAGTCAGAGGCAACAAAAAATAAACCGGACCTGATTCTACTTGATATAAATTTGCCCGACATAAACGGTATTGAGGTTCTCGAAATTTTGAAAAAAACGGAACAGACTGCCGATATCCCAGTGATCGTCCTGACTAATTTAAGTGATCAAGAAACCGTTAGCCAGATTTTACAAGCTGGCGGTAAAGAATATTTGATTAAATCCGATTGGACTATTGCTGATATCGGCAAAAAGATTGAAGAGACGATTTAAATTTAAAGCAATGCAAAAACGCCCCAGTGGGGCGTTTTTGCTGTTTAGCGGCGCAGGGAGTATTCCATCTCTGGATAACCAACTAACCAGCAAGACTGCTTTTTTTAACAATCTTTTTGGCGGTTTCGGCAAGATGGTGGCTGATTACCTAGGCCTCATTAACACTGTTTTGTGGTTATTAGGCCGGTTTTCAGGGCTGAAATATCTACTCCCTGCACTAAAGGAGACGGTAAAAGTGGTCTTTTATTACGTTAGATTCATCAAATTTTCATCAATACAAAAACAGACCTCTTGGTCTGGTTTTGGTGTCAGCTTTAGCCAACGTAATTATATTTTTTGCTTCTCAAGTCCTTGGTGTGTTTAGCCAGTCGTTTGCCAATTTTAGTGTTCTTTTTGGCGTGTTTGATCCTGGCTTTTAAAGCGCTGTTTTGTCCCATAAATTTTGATTTTCAATTTAGATAATCATCTTAGCATCAAAATTAAATTTAATCAAGGCCACTTTTAATAGGCCAATCTCGCGTTCGGTTTTACCGAGTGCTATTTTTTATTCCAAATTCACAACAGATGTTAATCTTGACAGTAAAAATCGGTTTTGTTAAGGTGCCAAGTGTCCGGTCATATTTCCTCAAATTTTGGAAAAGGGAAAGGAGAAGGAAGACAATGGCGAAGACCTACGTTGTAGCAATTGATGACGGAACGCAAACGCTGACGGCGGTTTTGCTTGATCTTGATGGTCAGCTTATCGTCCAAGGCGATTGCGATGTCCCCCTATTTAAAGGAGATCGGGGGGAGAGAACTCAACGGCCGACGGACTGGCGAATAGCGCTCCAGACCGCCATGGCCAAGGTCCTGAAAGCGGCCGGAGACGCCGGCATCGAGCTGGGTCAGTGCCTCGGCATTTGCCCTTCAGCCCAGATGCATGGCCTAGGTATGCTGCTCGCGGATGGCCACTGGGTCGAGGACGTGATGCTGTGGTGTGATGAGAGAAACGATCCGGAGGCCCGGGAGCTCACCGAAGCCTTTGGTTGCTGGATTCCGCGTCGCCTAACCATCGCCCGCTGGCTTTGGGCGATTCGCAATCAGCCCAAGTTGGCTCGGCAGTGTTCGCTGATCATGCCACCGTCGGGGGTGATCGCGTCTTTCCTTGACCCGACGATCAGACAGCTCGGCCTGGGCGAAGCCCGAGGACTTTTCCCGATTGACCCGGCCACCGGCCAGTACGACTCTCGCCTGGCCGCCATTTTTGACCAGATGGTCAGCGGTCATGGTGTTCGGCCGATTCTCGAACTGCTGCCCGAGCCGGTGATGGTCGGAACAGTCGTCGGCGGGCTCAGCAAAGCCGGAGCCGAGCTGACCGGTTTGCCCGCTGGCACGCCGATTATTTCACCGGAAGGCGATCAGCCCGCGGTCTTGGCCGGTACCTTCGTGGCCAAGCCAGGCATCGCCTCATTCTCGGTGGGTACCTCAATCTGCGCCAATCTTCTCAGCCAGGAGCAATTCCGCGGCCTGCATCCCGGCGTCGAGCCGTTCATGACCGCCGACGGTCTGCCGTTTCTCATGGTTCACGTGGAGAACGGCACCTCATATGCGAATACCTTTATCAAGAAGTTGTTCGGCGACCTGCTCGGCCGCTGCGTCAATCCTTTTACCGTTTTGCTGTCTGAAGCGGCCAGGGCTCCGATCAACTGCGGCGGGGTAGTGATTCTACCCTTTGCCAATGCCGAACATGGCGTGGGTCTTGCCAGCGGTGCTTGTCCGGCCATGTTCAACCTCACGGATGAGAATGCCACGCCGGGTAACGTGGTCCGGGCGGCGCTCATGGCACCGATGCTTACGGTTCGGCACAGTATGGATGCCATCAGAGCTCAGGGCATTCCCCTGAATGAAATCGTGCTGAGCGGCGGCATCGTCAAAAACAATGCGGACTGGTTTGCCCAAATGACCGCCGACATTTTCCAGGTGCCCGTGCGCATGACGGGCGTGGCCGAAGAAGCATCGGCCATGGGTGCTGGCCTCATGGCGCTGTATGGCTATCGTCGCGCCCAGGATGCCGCCCTGACCTGGCCTCGGTTCCTTAATGAAATGCGTCCCAACGACGATCGCGTCTTTAAACCTCAGCCCGAGAATGCTCCGGTGTACGATCGGATGTTTGCCGCTTACGAACGGCTCGTGGAGAGAGTCGAGCCCGAGCTGCTCAATGTCGATTGGGAGAAATAGTCGGTTTTCGGCAAACCAAGCAAGCCAACAGCACTGGCGTAGGAGGATTTGTAATTATCTGGATCTTTTGTCTGACAGTAAGCCGCGCACTCCTTTTTGGGGTAGCGCGGTATTTTTTTTGTAAAAATATCACCAAATATTTATTTTTCCAACCGTTGACATTTTAAAAAAATCTGTTATCATAATTTTATTACTTTTTCAATTAACTAATAAAATTTAATTTCTAAACCAGCATGAAGAAATCTTTTTTATTTTTCGTCGTTTTGGTGGGGTTATTTTTCGTCCAGGTGGCGCCGGTTTTGGCCAACAGTGAAGCAGCCGGTTCAGCCCATTCATTCGCCGAGACTTTTCTTTGGTTAGCTTTAATCTTGCTGGCGGGCCGATTGGCCTCTTTGGTTGAACGAATTGGCCAGCCGGCGGTTTTAGGCGAGCTGATTATCGGCGTGGTTTTAGGCAATCTGATTCTGGTTGGCTTGGGTATTTTTGAAAATATCAAACAGGATCAATTTATCGCTTTTTTGGCCGAATTGGGCGTGGTCATTTTGCTTTTTCAAATCGGTTTGGAATCCAACATTGAGCGGATGAAGCAGGTCGGCGTCAAAGCTTTTTTAGTCGCCTGTGTCGGCGTGATAGTGCCTTTTATCAGCGGCACTTATTTAATTGGTCCCTGGCTTTTGCCCGGGTTAAGCTTTACCACTTATCTATTTTTGGGCGCCACTTTAACCGCCACTTCGGTTGGCATCACCGCTCGGGTTTTTCAAGATTTAGGCAAACTCCAGACCAAGGAAGCTCAGATCGTTTTAGGCGCGGCCGTGATTGATGATGTTTTAGGTTTGATTATTCTGGCGATTGTTTCGGCCATCGCCACCACGGGCGGCGCCAGTTTGCTGACGATCGGCTTTATTACCTTAGAGGCTCTGCTTTTTTTGATCGGCGCCATATTTTTCGGTCGACTTTTGGCTCCCTTATTCGGCAAATATTTATCAAAGATTCATTCCGGCAGTGGCATGAAGTTTACCATGGCTTTAATTTTTTGTTTGTCTTTTGCCTACTTGGCCCAAAAAATAGGTTTAGCGCCGATCGTTGGCGCTTTCGCCGCCGGTTTGGTTTTGGACCCGGTTCATTTCAAGGATTTCGAAAAACCGGAGATAGTGCGAGACGTTAAAACTGTCATGGCCAACGGTTCGGCCAGCGGCTTGGCCGAAATACACGAGGTTTTAGAACAGCATGAGGAAAAGCACGTGGAAGATTTAATCAAGCCGGTCGGCTACCTTTTGGTACCTCTATTTTTTGTAATGACGGGCATGAGTGTCAAGCTGGAAACTTTATTTAATTTGCCGATTTTGCTTTTGGCTTTAGGCATCACGGTGGTGGCATTTTTAGGCAAACTGGTGGCCGGAACAGTCGCTGGCAAAGTTGATAAATGGATTGTTGGCGTCGGCATGATTCCCCGGGGCGAAGTCGGTTTGATTTTTGTCACGCTAGGCAGAACTTTGGGCGTGATTTCTGATTCGGTTTTTTCGGCCCTGGTCATCGTGGTTATTTTAACCACCCTTTTGACGCCGCCGATTTTAACCTGGCTTTTAAAAAAACAGGATAAAAAAACGCTTCAACCGGCCTGAATCAATTTTTAGTTGTTTTTACCAGTTGATTTTTTGCCTTATTAAGATAAGCCGCGCTCTCCTTTTTTGGAGCAGCGCGGTATTTTTTTGTAAAAAAATTGTCCAGCCGTAAAGCGCTGGGCATAGAGACAGATTCAGTTTATCATTGCTTGGCACTTTTATCTCTTCTGGCTTTCAAATTTTTGATTCTGCTTTTTGATAATGCCGTCCAACTCAAAACGCCGATAGCGGTTTTAACCGCTTCTTTTTCTTCGGCACCAAGCGAATCTTTATTCAGTAGATTGATTAATATTTTTGCCGCAATTTTGTCATCCATTGTATCCATAGTTTAATAATATCAAATAAGCGTCTATTCGTCCCGTTGTTCGTAAACGACGGGATTCGGCGCATTTAGGACTGAGGATTGATCCAATTAAAATTGCCATTGGTAAGGTGCACCCTTGGTTGATCTAAAAAAAGTCCCATGCCAGCTTGATAACCGGCATGGGCTAACCTTGAAGTATCCAAGGGCAATTTACTGACTAATGGGTAAATCAATCTGCAGTAGATTCGGGTGCACTTTCCAGGTACGCAAGCGCGGCGCGGAAGAATTCTGCTGCATCGGTGAATTCACATAGCACCCATCCGCGGGCCTCAGTTGGCCAATGGAGACAAACTTTCAGTGGGCGGGGTGCCATGGTCATGTGGCCTTGCTCTAGCTTCTTGGTTTCATCGAAGCCAATCCCCTGAATGATCCAGCAATCGTCGCCCAGTCTGGCCGACACCTTCGTCAGAAGTTGGATGGCACGCCCTCCCTTTCCCTTTAAAAACCACGCAACGATTGGTCGGTCAATCACCAGGTTCAGCAACTGTCTTTCGTTGCTTGCCGCTTCAACAGCATCACTCCACTGACGGCTGGTTGTCGGGATTGTCATACATAATCCTCCTAAACGTTGACGTTGTAAAAATGAGCTAACAACTTATACTATCACGCCCTCGTTATAATGTCAATCATATACGGATTATTTAGGGGAGCGGTTAGCATTGCTTGACAGTATAAACAAAAAATTGTAATTTTCTACTGCCATTAGGCAATCCCGGTTACTCGGGAAAACTCCAAACTATAGTGAGGGAAGAAAGATGGACCTTGCAATTCAAAGTCAGGTGTTCGTACCGGAATTAGTCGATCTTGGCGGCAGCCAAGAATGGATTATTCGCGGCGGACGAGACAAGTTTCCGCTGCTCCCTGCGGCCTTCAAGGACATCAGGCAAATCGGGGTTATTGGTTGGGGCTCACAAGCGCCCGCCCAGGCCCAGAATTTGCGCGATTCGCTCAAAGGTACCGGCATTCGGGTGAAAGTTGGACTGCAGGCCGAAAGTCAATCAATCCCGAAAGCGATCGCCGCCGGGTTCACTTTCGAGGATGGGACACTCGGTGAGATGTTTAAAGTCATCCGCGAGTCGGACCTGGTGTTGCTCCTGATCTCCGATGCGGCTCAGGTTGAATTGTGCATCCATGTTTTCAGTGCAATAAGGCCGGGAGCCACACTCGGCTTTTCCCACGGATTCTTGGTTGGGCACATGAAAAGCGTGGGCGCCAGATGGCCCCGCGACATCAATGTCATTGGTGTTTGCCCAAAAGGCATGGGGCCTTCGGTCAGGCGTCTCTATCTCCAGGGGCAAGAAGTCAACGGTGCGGGCATTAACTCAAGCTTTGCCGTGGATCAGGATATCGATGGTCGGGCGACAGACATCGCGCTCGGCTGGGCACTTGCCATTGGCTCACCGTTCGTCTTCCAGACAACCCTGGAGAAAGAATACCTGAGCGATCTGGTTGGCGAACGCAGCATCCTGCTCGGTGCGGTTTATGGCATCGTCGAGGCATTGTTCCGCCGGTCTGTTCTGGCGAACAGTGGGCCCGAGACGGCCTTTATTAATTCGGTGGTTGCCATCACCGATCAAATCAGTCCGCTCATTTCGCGTCAGGGAATTCTCGCAGTCTTTGAAAGCCTTGGTGATCAGCGTCCAACGTTTCTGAAAATCTACGCGAACGTTTACCCCCTCGCCCAGGCGTTGCTTGCGGAAATCTACGAGGAGGTGGCAAGCGGGAATGAAATCAGCAGCGTCATCATGGCAGGTGAACGACTCAAACGAATTCCGATGACCAAAATCGGCAACACGCCGATGTGGCTCATTGGCCAGGGAATGCGTGACAGGGGGATTACCTGTCCGCAGGACATCCCGGTCGTTACCGCGGCAGTCTATATTGCCGTTATGATGGCGCAGATTGACCTTTTGATGGTTAAAGGTCATTGTGTATCCGAAATCTGCAACGAAAGCGTCATCGAAGCCGTTGATTCGCTCAACCCATTTATGCGGGCTCGGGGAGTTTCGTGGATGGTTGATAATTGCTCGAGGACGGCACGGCTCGGAACACGCAAATGGGGACCGCGATGGCAGTATGCCGTCGAAGAAGCACTGGCCGCCTACGATGCGGGCGAAGTCGGCGACGTCCAGGCCGCTCGGCAATTCGGGATTCACTTGATCCATGGAGCGTTGGCGACCTGTGCGCAGTTTCGACCCCCAGTCGACATCGCAGTTTCGTAGTGCTATCAGCACCTTAAAGCAATCAGAAAAGTTCACAAAGAGCCTAGCCAGCTCTTTTTTTATACAAAAATTCAGCTTTTTAACATTGACATTTTCAAGCTTGACAAAATTTGACAAGCCTTTAATTAAATGATATATTATCCACAGTTAATCTCACTGCCTTCTCGAAATGTCGGGACGGCAGTTTTTTTGTATGATTAAGCCATAATACAATATGAAATGTTCAATTTTTATTGATGGCAATAACTTTTATAAAGGTGCCAAGAAGTTAATTAATGACAATACGATTAGTTTGCTTCATTTTGATTATACAAAATTTTGCCATTTTCTATGTCGAAGCAACAATTATGTTAGAGCAAGATATTATATCGGTGCTCTGAGTAGGGGTGGTGATGTTAAGTCAGAAGAAATGTATGCCAATCAGCAAAGATTAATAGGCCTACTCCAAACACATAATATCCCTACGGTTTTAGGAACTATTATTAAACATCCAGATGGTTCCTTTCATGAAAAGGGTGTTGATGTGCGAATTGGAATTGAGATGATTAAATTTGCTCGTTTAGATGAATATGACCAAGCGATATTAATTAGCTCAGATACAGATTTAGTTCCAGCTGTTGAAGAAGTAAAAACCTTTGGTAAAGAAGTTCTGTATGTTGGTTTCCCTTCAAATCAATCATTTGGTCTTACAAAAACTTCTGATAGTCTATTGTTGCTCAGAAAGGATGATTTAATGAATTTTTTTCCTCCAACAACTCAGAAGCTTGGTATATAGATATTATTTATTTTTATAATAAAAACCTCCCATTGCTGGGAGATTTTTTATCCTCGGATTTCGAGCAATATAACTCAGAGGCCAAGGTGGCAGATGGGGCAGGCGAGCCCACGACCGCCCCGACATTTTTAGCTTTTCGCTGAGTCTAAAACAACAAAGGGGTGACCAGAGGGAATTGAACCCTCGTCAAGGGTGCCACAAACCCTTGTGTTACCACTACACCATGGTCACCCCTTTGTTGTCTAGATGAAAAAAGCCGATACGTTTTATTTTAAATTATAAATTTTAAATAAAATCTCAATATTATAATATTTAATTAAAATTTAAAATTAATTATTGAAAATTGTTTTCTGGTGCACCCGACAGGATTTCCCGCCCGAGACGGGTCCGCCTTCTTGTTTTCTTATTAAGGTGGGCGGAGAACCTTAGCCGGTAGTGGTGCACCCGACAGGATTTGAACCTGTAACCCTCAGCTCCGGAAGCTGATGCTCTATCCAGTTGAGCTACGGGTGCTAACGCTTTGGCGGGTAAAAATTTCACCCCGTCTCACTTGCTCCCAGCAGGAATCTCCGCCAGAGGCGGATCCGCCCCTTTAGAATTTATAGGATGGCGGAGAACCGTGATAGGCGAGTAGTGTGTCCAATTCCGCCAAAAAGTGGAATAATCTTTTTCTGTTATAACCATTGCCCCCGGGAGGAATCGAACCTCCATCTAGAGCTTAGAAGGCTCCCATTCTATCCGTTGAACTACAGGGGCGTAAAACAAAATGATACTACTATAAAATTAAGCTTTAGTCAACCAGCCAGCCGCTGCTGATGCAGCGGAAATATCAAATTACAAATTTTAATCCCCAAACAATTTTCAAAATCCAAAATTTAGTCATGGCAGTTTTTGATGGTTGGGATTTATTGGCGACGTAGGGCGAGTGTCCGCCTGAGGCGGACCGAATTTAGCTAGCCAAAAAGGGTGTAATACCCCGTCCCGTATATAGTAAACTTAAAGCCTCTACGGGACTGCGTAAGAAGTGGACAGAGCAAGCTCTGCGGTCAATACCCTTTATTTGAGATTTGGTGCTTGAAAATTCGTTTTTTACCTATATTTCCTGGTAGTTAAAATCGAAGAATGACCGAGTAAATTTTTGACCTGCTGCAAATCCGTGCCTTCTTTAATTAAATAGCTGGCAATGGTGTGACGGATAATCCTTGGGTTGACCGGATTTTTTATGCCCACCGCCCGGGCGTATGCCTGAATCAGACGCTGAATGCTTCTGGCTGTGATTGCTTTAATTTTACCCGGCCGAGTGGCCCGGTCGTGGCGGATGAATAAAAACGGCGACTGATCTTTTCTTTCAGCTAAATATTTTTTTAGCCAAAATTTAGCCTGGTTTGATATAAATACCTTTCTGGGTTTTTGCTTTTTGCCTAAAACCACAAAATCGTCGCGTTCTAATCTAACCTCCTGGGTGCGTAAATTGGCCAATTCAGATACGCGCAGGCCAGAGGCGAAAAGCAGCTCCAGCATCGCCTTATCGCGCCACTGAATGATTTTTGGCTGTTTGATTCTTAAAGGGGACTCTAACAATCTTTCCAATTCCGAATTTTCCAGCCGACTAATTTTTCTATTGGGCAGCCTGGCTAATTTGATTTGTTCGGCCTTCAAGCTTGTTTGGTTTTGCCAATATTTTAAAAATGATCTTAAAGCGATCAGATGGTAGTTTTTGGTTGAGCCGGCCAAAGTTCGGCCAAAGCGGTTAGCTTGTTTATCTAGCCAGAGCCGGTATTGGTTGATTAATTTATCGTCCAGCTGACTGAGGTTAGTAATTTTTGAGGCTAATAAAAACCGCTTTAAATAAAAATCATAATTTTTTATTGTCGCCAAGCTTAGGTGGTCTTGATTTTTAAGATGGCTTAAAAATTTTTCTATTAATGGCGTAATGGCAAGTAACTTCATGTTTATATTTTACCCCCACACCTAAAATTAAGCTAATTTTAGGTGTGGGGGTGGTAAACTCCAGCGGGAATCTAGCAATTGTACCGCCGAATCCTGGTTCCGCATCTCCGCCAGAGGCTTGCTCCAGAGGCCAGCCAAAGGCTGGCAGGCGCATCGGCCTCTGGCGGAGATCAGCCTTTAACTGAAAGTCTGGAATGACAGGCGGAGAAAAGGTGCGGGGTTGACAGTTATTCCTGCCTATGTTATGGTAGTTAAGCTAATTGTTAAAAGACGACTGCTCGGCTGCGCCTTAAACCGGCTGACCCCGGCTAACGACCAGACTTGGCAACCGTCAGCGAAAGGGCCAAGCATTGTGTTGAACAAAAAGAAGAAGGAAAAAATCATCGCTAAATACAAAACCCACTCCAGCGACACTGGTTCTTCTCCGGTTCAGATCGCGATTTTAACTGAAGAGATCAAAGAACTGACTAAGCACCTGAAGTCTCACAAAAAAGACTTCTCTTCCCGCCGGGGTTTATTAAAAAAAGTGGCTGAAAGACGGCGACTTTTAAATTATTTACGGCGCGAAGACGAAAAAACCTACCACTCTTTAATTCAGGATCTGAAATTGAAAGTTTTGGAACCGAAAATTGAAGGCGAAAAAGAAAAAAAATTGGCTGATGCGATTGAAGAGGTGGAAGCCGAAACCGAGCCGGAAGCAGAACCCGAGGTTGAGGAATAATTTTTTAAACTGTAACTTATGATTAAGTATAAAGATCAACGAGTCGGCATCTTTGTTGACGTGGCCAATATGTATCATTCGGCCAAGAATCTTTATGGTGCCCGGGTGAATTTTAAGGAAGTTTTGCGGACGGCGGTTGATGGCCGAAAATTGATCCGCGCCATCGCTTACGTCATTCGTTCGGAGTCCGACGAAGAGCGGGCTTTTTTTGAGGCTTTGGATAAACAAGGGTTTGAAGTTAAAGCCAAGGATCTGCAGATTTTCACCGGCGGAGCCAAAAAAGCCGACTGGGACGTCGGTATTGCCATGGATGCGATTAAATTGGCTGATCGGCTTGATAGCGTTGTTCTAGTTTCCGGCGACGGCGATTACGTTCCCCTCGTCACTTATTTGCAGGAAAATAAAGGCTGTCAGGTGGAAATCATCGCCTTCGGCAAAACCACTTCTTCCCGGCTGATTACCGCTTCCGATGATTACATTGATTTAGGCCAAGACACCAAGCGTTATTTAATTAACGTCAATAACAATCAGGTCTCGATTAAAAAATTATTGCCGGAGCGGATTAGACGTTTAACAAAAATTAATCATTAATTAGTTGATTTGCCAGAAGTTAATTGGCGATGCAAATCTACGAATGCTGTCTAGGCGAGTGTTAACATTCGTGGGTATTCGCAGATTAGTATCGCGTTTCCGGCAAATCGAGAAAGGCAATTACTATGTCAGTAAAAACTTTTGAGTTAGATTTTGCCGGAAAAAAGCTGGTGATCGAAACCGGTCATTTTGCTCAGCAGGCCAATGGTTCCTGCACCGTCAGCTACGGTAGCACCGTAGTTTTAGCCACCGCCGTCTTGGGCGGTATCAGAGAGGGAGTTGATTATTTTCCTCTTTCGGTTGATTACGAGGAAAAACTTTATGCCGCCGGCAAAATTAAAGGCAGTCGCTGGATTAAGCGCGAAGGCCGGCCGAGCGACGAAGCGGTTTTAACCTCGCGGTTGGTTGATCGCTGCATCCGGCCGCTTTTCCCCAAAGAAATTAAAAATGAAGTCCAGGTTATTTTAACCGTGCTTTCGTTTGATCAAGAAAACGACTCGGACATTGTCGGTTTAGTCGCCGCCAGTGCGGCCTTGGCTATCTCCGACATTCCTTGGGGCGGGCCTTTGGCCGGCATCAGAATCGGCCGGGTTGAAGGAGAATGGGTGATTAATCCGTCATTTGAAGCCAGAGAAAAAAGCGATCTGGATTTAGTCGTTGCCGCCAAAGAAAATAAAGTTTTGATGATTGAAGCCGAAGGCAAAGAAGTCGCCGAAGACGTGGTTTATTCTGCCGTTGAATTTTCCTTGAAACACACCAACCCGATTATTGATTTGATTAACCAGGTGGTCGCCGCTATCGGCCGGCCTAAAGCCGATTTACTGTCCGCGACAACGCCAAGCAGCGAAGAAGATTCACAAGCCACTGACGCGGAAAAAGAAGCGATCCAAAAAACCCAGCAATGGCTCAAAGAAAATATTCCTCAGCTTTTATTCGCCCAAAAATTGGTGACTAAAGCTGACCGGCAGGCGGTTTCGACCAAAGCCGAGGCAGCCTTATTGAATTATTTAATCAGTGAAAATATCGGTAAAGACCGCCGGAAAAAAGCTTTAGCCTTATTAGATGAGGCGATCGAAAAAGAAGTTTCGGCCGCTATCCTGGAGCGCCAGCAGCGGGTTGACGGCCGGAAGTTGACTGAGATCAGACCTTTAGGCGTGGAAGTCGGGCTTTTGCCCCGGACTCACGGCTCGGCTTTGTTTAACCGCGGTGAAACTCAGGTTTTATCGGTGGTGACTTTGGGCGCGCCGGGCGATGAACAATTTTTGGAAGGTTTGGAAGTTTCCGGTAAAAAACGCTACATGCATCATTACAATTTTCCGCCTTATTCAGTCGGTGAAACCGGCCGGTTGGGTTCACCTGGCCGCCGGGAAATTGGTCACGGCGCTTTGGCGGAAAAAGCCATCAAACCGCTTTTGCCGGACAAAGAAAGTTTTCCTTACACTATCCGGGTCGTGTCTGAAGTTTTTGGTTCCAATGGTTCCTCTTCCATGGCTTCCACTTGCGGCTCCGCTTTGGCTTTAATGGATGCCGGTGTGCCTCTGGCTAAACCAGTGGCCGGTATTGCCATGGGTTTAGCGTCTGACAACGCCGGTAATTACAAAATTTTAACTGACTTGCAGGACTTGGAAGACGGTCAGGGCGGCATGGATTTCAAGATTGCCGGCACTAAAGACGGCATCACGGCGATTCAGTTAGACACTAAAACCGCTGGGTTAAGTTTAAACATTATTAAAGAAACCTTAAATCAGGGTTTAACCGCTCGGCTAGAAATTCTTGGTGCGATGGATAAAGTTATTGCCCAGCCGCGAGCCGAACTCTCACCCTTTGCCCCACGGATTATTTCCTTCATGATCAATCCGGATAAGATTCGGGAAGTGATTGGTCCGGGTGGCAAAATTATTAATGAAATTATTGACGCGACCGGCGTCCAAATTGATATTGAACCTGAAGGCTTGGTGTTGGTGACTTCCATTGATCAGGAATCGGCGGCCAAAGCCGTTGATTGGATTAAAAATATCGTTCGGGAAATCACGGTCGGTGAAATTTTTGAAGGTAAAGTGATTCAGATCTTGGATTTTGGCGCTATTGTCCAAATTTTGCCCAGTAAAGACGGCATGGTTCATATTTCGGAATTAGCGCCGCATCGGGTGGAAAAAGTCTCCGACGTGGTTAAAATCGGCGATACGGTCAAGGTCAAAGTGATTAATGTGGAAAACGGCCGGACCAGCCTTTCAATCAAGGCTTTATTGCCCGGCGCCGTAGAATCCAGTTATCGTCCCGGCGGCCACGGCGGCCATGATCACAAGAATAAGTTTTTCCAGAAGCGTAATCGTTATTAACAGTCGCGCCGCATCAAGCCCAAGCGTTTAGCTTAACTACTCTTAGCATGGAAGATCCCTTCCAACATCAAAATTCCCAGGCTAATTTGTCCCGTTCCCAACACTCAACTTTGAGGGCAAAGAAATTCTGGTGGCTGTTGGCGGGGATTTTTGTTATTATTTTATCCGCCGCCTTAATTTATCGCTCGACGGCCGATCAGTCTGAAATTCTATCCTTAGTGCCAATTGATTCAGTTTTTTATTTGCAAGCCAATGGTCCGGCTTGGCCCTGGTCTAAAGTTGAGATTGCCGATTTACCTTTTGCTAATTTTTACGGTCAGCTGGAAACTATTTTTAGTTGGCCAGCCGGCAGTTTTCAAAAAAATATTTTAGCCTTTAGCTCGCAAGTGACTTTGGCGGCGGTGCCGAATCAAAACAGCGGTCAGTTGGATTTTGTTTTAATCATTAAATCTAAAAATGATTCAGTAGTTTCTGTTTTGAATCAATCGCCGCATCATTTGTTGCTGAAAAAAAACCTAACCGCCGTGACCACCTCCGAAGAGGCGATTAAAAAATTGCTTGAAGTTCAGCAAGGCCAAACTTTTTCTTTAGCCGGCAATGTCAATTCTAAAAAGTTTGGCCGCCAGCTTCTGATCGGTTATTTTAATCTTAGTAATGTCAAAAGTTATCTGGCGCCAGAAAATTTAGCGGAAGAAATTTTTACTCAGTTTTTGACCGGGGAGTTATACCTAAACTTTAATCAGTCTGCCGGCGGTTGGCAATTCAGCTTGGTGAGGGAGAAGACTTTTATTTCCAGCAGCGCCAAAAGTAAAACTTCAATTAAATATTTGCCGGCTGATTTTTTTGAATTCAGTTCCGGCCTTAATCTTTCCGAACTTTTTTCAATCTGGTCTCAAGTTGATCCGGAATTAAATAAAACCTTCAGCCAAACCGCCGCCGCTGTCACCGCTTTATACAATTTTAATTTGGCCGATGAATTTTCTGATTTATTAAGTCAGCCGGTTGACTTAATTCTTTTGCCGGCTCAGACGCCGAATGTTTTTGGCCTGGATTTCATTTTGTCTTTGCCTTCTGACAATAAAACCCTCAACCAGCTGGAAAGGTTGATCAATATAATTTTAGCTCAGAAAAAACCAACGGCGGTTGATCGCCTTTTGCCTGACGGTAGTCAAGTCACTGAACTAATTGCCGAGCCGGACTCATTTGTTTGGCAGACTAAAGATTTAGCTGGCCAAGTAGTCCGCTATCTTAGCGAACCCAGCCTTAATTTTGCCGCGGCTTATGTTGTTTCTAATAATCGCGTTGTTTTAGCTACTTCAATTGAGCGGCTGGAGCAGTTTTTATCTACCAGCGAGATTGTCGTATCAGATTTAGTTGATCGTTGCGGCTTTGACTTGGCTGGCAATTTGATTTTTTTAAACCCACAGAACTTTACCTGGCCGGTCAGAGACTATCTGCCTCCAGGCGTAATTTTAATCAAACCCCTAGAGTCTTCTGGTTTGTCTGGCTGCGTTATTGAAAATTAAGTCCGTTGGAAAGTTCATCATATTTTTCTTTTGTTTTTAGGCTTATCCACCTATGTTTATAGTAAATGTGGATAAGTTGTTAACACTTTGTAATATAGTAAAAAATCTTTCTTGGTTTTTGTAAAGTCATAAATTTTGCTAAAATAAAGCAATTTTTTTTGTTAATCACAATGGGGATTGACACGTATAGTTTTGTGTGATATATTAAATCTAGATATTGTTACTTTACATCAGAAAAGTTTCCCTAAAAGTGTTTGGAGAAACTTTTTTCTTCTCTACTACTCTTATTGAGCCGGGTCATAAAACTGACTATGGCCTACAAAAATAAAAACAAATTTTTAGGTTGAAGGACGCCAAAAAGAGAGTCCTAACCACAGAGAGGTAGAGGAGTGTTCCAGTCAGCGGGAACAAAAATATAGCAGTCTGTAAAGAATTTTCTGTTTTAGTGGGAAGAGAGTGAGTCAAAATTTGGCTTTCTGCCTTCTCACTAGAACAGTATAGACAGACTCCCAGGGCGCGTAGCCATCCATTATTATAAATTGGGCCATAATCGCGCCCTTTTGCTTTGGCTAAATTTTTGCTATGATGGTATTCCCTCCCAAATCAATTTACGTTATAATTATAATGATATGAATAAAGCGTCTTTGGCCAAAATTCAAACCAATTTGGAAGAAGAAAAGGCTAGGATTGAGCGTGAGCTGGCCACTTTTACCAATAAGGACAGTAATAATAAAGACAACTATAATTCTCAGTTTCCTGAGTTTGGTAATGATGAAGATGAAAACGCCGCCGAGGTGGCTGATTACAGCGATCGGCTTTCTTTGGAGCACACCCTGGAAGTTCAGTTGCGTGACGTCAATAAAGCTTTGGCTAATATTAAAAACGGTAAGTACGGTATTTGTCAGTATTGTCATAATGAGATTGAAGAAGGTCGACTTTTAGCCCGGCCGGTTTCCAGTTCTTGTGTTAACTGCAAAAAGAAATTAAAAGGCGAAAATTAATTTATGTTTAAAAAGTACCTAAGCATTAACTTGCCGGTGCTTTTTTTGTTTGTCTTAGATCGGCTGGCCAAACTTTGGTTTGTTAAAAATCCTGATTTTTTTAAAGAAGCCGTGGCTGGATTTTTGAGTTTTCAGCTGGAAAAAAATTTCGGCGTCGCTTTTGGCTTGCCCTTAAATAAAACCTTGACGGTGATTTTGACTGTTATCATCATCATCATTCTAATTTCCATATTGCTGAAGTTGTATTATAAAAAAAACGTTTGGCTCGTATTTTCTCTTAGTTTGATTATTCTGGGTGCCGGCTCTAATTTAATTGATCGGCTCAAGTATGGTTTTGTTGTTGATTACATCAATGTGCCATTTTTCACGGTTTTTAATTTAGCTGACGCCATGATTAGCCTGGGCGTAGTTTTAGTCATCAGCCAGCAATTATTTTCTCAAACCAGGCATCAGCAGTCTTAGATTCTTTACTCTGGACAAAATATTAGAATTAAGATAAGCTGAGGTTACAATTGATAAATCAATATAGCGCACCATTTTGGCGCGTTTTTTGTATGAAAAATTATTATATCTATATTATTACTAATCAAAGAAACAACGTTTTATATACCGGTGTTACCAATGACCTAAATAGGAGGATATATGAACATAAAAATAAATTAATACCGGGTTTCAGCCATAAGTACAATTTAAACAAATTGGTTTATTATGAGGAATCTAATGGTATCTACAATGCAATCATTAGAGAAAAGCAGATTAAGAATTGGCACAGGGAATGGAAGGTTAATCTGATTACGAGCGTTAACCCTCGCTGGGAGGATTTATACATCTTATAGTTGTGTCATTCTAAACTTGTTTCAGAATCTGAATCAAGAAGAGATCCTGAAATAAATTCAGGATGACAAGAATAATCATTAATATTTTAACCCTAAATATATTCTATGTCTGCTAAAGTTTTATCCGCCGCGGTTTTGGGGCTGGACTGTGAACTGGTAGAAGTGGAAGCTGATACCTCCCTGGCTTTGCCCGGTATTTATATTGTTGGTCTGCCTGACAAAGCCGTGGATGAATCAAGGGAGCGGGTCAGGTCGGCGATTAAAAATTCCGGCCTGGAAATGCCACGGACTAAAGTAACTATTAATTTAGCGCCGGCTGATCTAAAAAAGATGGGCCCGGTTTATGATTTACCCATTGCCGTCAGTATTTTACTGACCACTAAGCAGTTAAAACTTGCAGCGGCTTGGTCGCGGCAGATTTTTATCGGCGAGCTGTCTTTAGACGGTGGACTCAGACCAGTTAACGGCGTTTTATCTATTTGTTTAGCCGCCAAAGCCGGCGGCGTAACTACAATTTATTTACCCCAAGATAATGCGGCGGAAGCCAGTTTAATTTCCGGCCTAACTATTATTCCTTGCCAAAATTTAAGACAGTTGGCGCGGCATCTATTAGGTCAAGAGCTGATCAGTCCCAGTCGGCCGGATTTCGCCAGCTACCTGGCGGACAATGCCGTGCCATTGCCTCATGATATGGCTTATATCAAAGGCCAGAATCAAGCTAAGCGGGCGCTGGAGATTGCCGCCGCCGGCGGCCATAACATCTTGATGTCCGGTCCACCCGGTTCGGGCAAAACTATGCTGGCCAAAGCGATGACAACTATTTTGCCGCCAATGACCTTAGCTGAGTCTTTGGAAGTGACAAAAATTTACAGCGTGGCCGGAGTTTTATCAAACCACCAGCCTCTAATTACACGCCGACCGTTTCGGCTGCCTCATCATACTGCTTCGGGCGTGGCACTCGTCGGCGGCGGCGCCTGGCCCCGGCCCGGGGAAATTTCTTTGTCGCACCGCGGGGTTTTGTTTCTGGATGAATTTCCCGAATTCCCCCGTTCAGTTTTGGAAAATTTGCGCCAGCCGTTGGAAGACGGCGTGATTTCTGTCTCGCGCGCCGCCGGCACTTTGCAGTTTCCGGCTAATTTTATTTTGGTTGCGGCAATGAATCCCTGTCCTTGCGGTTATTTAACCGACCCGGATCGGCGTTGTACTTGCGGGCCGGCTCAAGTGATTAAGTATCAAAAAAAGATTTCCGGGCCTTTATTGGACCGGATTGATTTGCACGTGGCGGTGCCGAAAGTTAAAATTGACCGACTGATTGACGATAATATTGCCGAACCGTCTGAATCTATTCGTCAGCGGGTGACTTTAGCTCGTCAAATTCAGCAACAGCGGTTTAAAGACTTAAACATTTTAACTAACGCCGAAATGTCCTCGCGCCAAACCCAGGCGTTTTGCCCGGTTGATCAAAAAACTGTTACCCTTTTGTCGCAAGCGGTTAACCGGCTGGGACTGTCCGCCCGCTCTTATTTCCGGATTCTAAAGTTAGCCCGGACCATTGCCGACCTGAACGGTGAAGAAAACATTAAGTTAGCGGACGTGGCCGAAGCATTGCAGTACCGGCCTAAAATTGAATAATTTTATTAGTCTTAATCTAGTTTTTTATTTTCAACGGGTACAAGTTCCATTCCGCACTTAGGACACAGGCCAGCCTGGTCTTGCTTTATTTCCGGATGCATCGGGCAGGTGTAAACAGCCCTTAACGATGTCTTTGGACTTGTAAAGTGACCATTTACTCCTTTAAGCATTTGGTTAACGCACCACTTCGCATAAACTCCGCCAAATAATCGTCCCAGCCAGGCGTTATTTTTTGGCCAGTCATAATCAATAAAAACACGCAATAAAGAACCGGCCGGCTGCGGCTTTAACTCAATACCCATACGATAATGGCCGATGACCAAAAGTTTTAGGTCCCCGATTGTTTCCCAGACTTTCAGATGAGGCTGGTCGTAGTGGGTGACAACTTCATCTAAGAACAATTTAATCCCAAGCACTTTCCCGCTTAGCCTAATGTGAGAACCAATTTTTTGACCTTGACTTTCGTCAACCGCTACTATCATCCGCCCGCCGCCCATTAGCCAAGACGACTGGCTCATGTGCGAGGAAAAACGAGCGTGATCGTCCACGTAAGAAAAAACCTCCGTCTGAGAAGCAGTAACAAAAATACTATTTTCGTAATGTTTTAATGTTTTATTCATGCGCCTTACGTATTGCTGTCTAAGACTTTTTTAAAAATTTTTAATTCATTTATCTACCCGAGCGGTGCCAAAACGAAAAAAATAGTATGCCGCCAAATAAGTGGTGATCGGTACGGCAATCACCAAGGCGCTGCTGCCAATTAGAGTCCGGACTATTTCTTCAGTAATCCGTTCCGAATTTAAAGTCACCCACAGCGGCATGTATGATTGCGTTTTAAAAAGCAAAAGTAAAGGGAAGGAAGCGCCGACATAGGCCAGGGCTAACGTATTAACTAATGACACAATATGTTCATGGCCGACAGATAAACCACGCTTGGTTAATTCGCGAAAACTGAGTTTATTATTGGCTTTGTATATTTCTTCCACCGTTGCCGCTTGGGCGGTGGTCACATCATCTAAAACACCCAAAATGCCGATGATAATTCCACCCAGCAGGAGCCCGCGTAAATTAATGGTGGCTAGATCGCCAACCTGAACGTAAAATGCTTCTTCCGTGCCCAGCCCGAACATTTTTGCCCACTTAATGGCAAATATAGCAACGCCAATTGAAATAATCAAGGTAATTAACGTGCTCAAAACCGCCAGGGTGGTCCGCCGATTAAAGCCATGCCCCAGATAAATTGAAATCAAAGCAATAATGAGTCCGCCGATTAAAAAGGTGATAAAAGGACTGCCACCCTCAATAATCCGGGGCAAAATGTAAAAAACAATTACGGCAATAGTAAAGCCCAAACCAATAATTGAACGTATGCCTTTCCAGCCGGTGAAAGCCGCTACCAAGATAAAAAAGAAGATTGCCAAATAAACCACCGATTTAATGCGGTAACGATCAATAATATAATGCACCTCTTCTCCGAGCTGTTCGGTTTGGACCACCAGGATTTTTTCTCCTACTTTCAAATCCTGATCGCCATTGCCAGTTGAGCCAGGAGCATAAGACAGTTCCATGGTTTGACCGCTTTTTGGCCCTTGAAGTAATTTTACCTCAACGAGCTGAGAAAATCTTTCAATAGCCGGAATCAAAAGGTCGTCGTCGTAAATTTCGTCAATGATTTTGGTCACCACTGCCTGGTAGTAGCGATCGTCCGCCGGATCGTATTCCTGGACATTGAATTCGTCGGTGGTTTCTTGATTTACCTCAGCTAAAGAGTCTGGCGGCTCAGCGGCAGAAACATTGCCGGGTATCGCCAGTAATAAAAGAAAAATAATGAGTAAAAATTTGTTGATTAACATTATTGATTTGTTTGGGGCTAGTTGTCTAATTTAGATCAAAAAAGCATACATTTAAAGATGCCGGTGACTATTGTGGTCATCTTGACTGCCGTCACTATCATGACCGCCGTGATTTTTGTGCATAAATAAATGCATCAATGGGCATGCCAAAATCAATAGATATGGCAGAATGCCAAACACATGAGCCCAATGGTCAACTATTAGCAAAATAGCGGCAACGACCAAAATACAAATTATAGTCCAATGTAAAGCCGACAATTTTTTTTTGAAATTTACACTAATCATACGACTATTAGTTATCACGTTCCAGCTGTCGGCGATATAAAGCACAAACGCCGGCTGAGATCGCAATCAGTTGAAGCGCAATGGCATCGTTAAAAAGATGTGATTGGCTAAATCCCCAAAATGTCCCGCCTTGGCCGGCCAACCAGGCGCCGAGCAATGCCAAAGCACCCCAAATGCCCGTAACAATTGACGTTCCATGGATAAGTGACGATTTTTTCATATCAATAATAATAATCAATGATTAACGATGGGCAGTTTACCCCGCACCTTTTATGTCTATAAAAGGTGCGGGGTTTAGGGTCATGTCCAGGATGACTCTTCAGCGTCCCTAGCAGCAGGGACCGGTTCTCGATATCATGAATCTTTTAATCATATAGTCACCTCCTTTTAATTATTTTAGACATTAATTATTTATTTTTTGTGATTCTGTAATCAGTATAGCACACATCTTTTGGTAGAGATTATAGAATTTTTCCCAACTCATTAACTAAACCATTGTTATGAATTGCCATATTCGGGTCATCGTAGACATGCCTGACGATTCCTGCCTTATCAATAACGATATAAGTGTGCCCGGGGAGAGAACCATAATGCATAGAAGAAGGGGTGGTCAGCGCACCAAAGGCATTTGACATCTCTCGATTAGTGTCAAAAACTACGGTCGCCTCGGCCAGCTTAGGCATTTTGCTGATTGCTCTTTGCCAGTCTTGAGCTGAATCAACCACTACCGATAAGACGACCGTATCTTCTAAGCGACTATCATCAGCCAAAGCCACGATTTGATTCCAGCAGGCAGGATAGCACATCAAGCCCTCGTTAAAAAAAAGAACGACATTTTTTCCCTTAAGACTTTCCAGAGAATAATTGTTGCCGTCAAAGTCAGATAAGGAAAAGTTAGGTGACACCTTACCAACTAACCCCTCTAATTTGGCGGTTGAAGCCGAATTTTTTACTCCTCCAGTATGATGACCGGCCATACTATCAACCGCTGGATTGGCCGCACCGGCCAAATCGGTTGATTGACCTCTATTACTAGCGTTGCCCAATGCCCAGACTAGGATTATTATTACACCAATCAGGACCCAAGTGGTAACGTTGTTATTTTTATTTAGATGGCTCATAGTATTTTGACTTTTAAATAAATTAATAGCTTTAATGGTTATAATTACGAAGAGCATAAGGAAAAATATAGCCCAGACCCACTCGGGAAAAAACTTTATTGATCCTTTTAAGGAATCCAAGAGTTGCGTCAGATAAATATTAATATTTATCTGATAACTAGAATGAACCGCCAGGCGGTTGGTAGCGGCTAGAAAGAGAGTCAGAGCTCCCATCGCCAGAAATGTTACGCCGGAGACCGCTTCAGTCCAAGTCAGCCTGATCCGCTTTTTCCCCAATAAGAATTCCAATGGTTTTCTGGCGGCCATGAATTTTTTAGTGATTTCCGTTTTATCAAGAAACAAAGCGATGAAAAATAGCGGTGAAACCATGCCCAAAACATAGCTTAAGGTGTAGATGCTGCCCCAAAAAAGAGAGCCCGGTAAAACCGAGAGCGCAAAAACTCCGGCTAAAACCGGCGCACAGCACGTCGTCGCTATGCCGGAAAAGATTCCCAGGGTGAAAACGGAAAAAACATTATTAGCCTTAAGAACAGGATGGACTCGGAATGGCAGGGATATGTGAACACCGAAAATCAAACTTAGTCCCAGCAGTAGCAAGAAGGCGCCGCCAAAAGCGAATATGATGTTGTGATAGCGGCTTAAGACTTGGCCAAAGGCCGCCAAACCAAGACCGAGAGGCAGAAAAACAAGCAGGATTCCCAAAAAGAAAACAAAAGTCATCAAGAAGACTTTTCTCTTCTCGTGGAAAATCGAACCCAGGTATGAAGGCAAAAGCACGGTAATACAACAAGGAGCAAAGAGGGCGGCGACTCCAGCAATGAAAGCTGAGACGATTGAAGCACTAACTAGTAAATCCATAATGATTGCTTGTGATAATTTATTATAATTGCTTAAGTGCCGCGTCCCGCTACCCAACCCTTTCCGTGCTTATCATATTAGACAGAAAAGGCTGGGTTGGTTTATCAATCTTTAATATCTTATTATCCAGTGACCGTCATCACAGTGAGCGGTTCGCGGTATCATGAATTTTTTAATCATACAACCATCTCCTTTTTAATCAGTTTAGACATTATTTTTTTATTTTTCTGTGACAGGCATAGCATATAGGCAATTCCCAGCAGGTTGATAGATACACCAAGAATCAGGAATGACTTCTGATATTGGGCCAGGAATATAGTTGCCCCCGAAACTCCTAGAATCGGTAGAACATCGGCCAGATGATGAGCACAACAAGCTACCATGGCCGTACCCGACATTGTCCCGCTGGCTCCCGGTACGGCCCCATTAGTATGATTCATGCCGCAGTTTTTAAGGTAAACCCAAAGACCGATTTGGACGCCAAAGCCAATGATGATTGCTAAGATTAAGTACCAGACTGCCAGAAAATTAAGCCAGACGGCTGATGGCGGCATAGTTAGGAGCATAATCGTCAGATAAAATCCGGCCATTGCCGCACCGGCGATAATACCCCAGAACAACGATTTCATTTTTGGGTCTTTAGGCATAATTATTTAGTTTTAAGCTATTATCTTGCCTGGGCCAAACATTCTTGGTATTGGTCGGGGTGATGTGACATATGATCGAGCCAATCGGTTTCAGTATAGTCTGGAGGCGTTTGACACTTATCCGGCAACTCGGCTGCTTTAAAAGCCGCGAAATTTTCCGGCGTGTTTTCAATTCTAGAGACTGGAATTTTACTCGTCGTCAGAAAGCTAGTTACTGACCAAGCAAAACCAATAATTGCCAATAAGATAAGAGCGGTGATCGATATTTTTTCGATTCCTAGATATCTTTCCATATATTTTCTAGCCTTAATATTAGCAGCCGCCAACCTGAGAGGGTAGACCACTAGCGGCTGGCCTAGTTGGTAGTGGCGTTGCCGTCTGAGTCGTTATGGCTGAGGCTTTTACCGATTGAACCGTCAGTAGTCCTTTAGTATAGCCTTGCAATTTAGACAATTGAAAGGACTGAAACAGACTGACGACAATCATAATGCCCACTATTCCAGATAGCACTAAATTTTTTGGCACTGATTTGACTGATTGATTGGTTTGAGCAATATGTTCGTTATCCATATATTTGATTATTAATTGATTGTTTAATTTTAAGATGAATGTTTTTTTAAGCTGATTAACAGCCGCCAACTTGCTGCTGTAAACCTTGGGCTGAAGCATTGGCTGGGCTAATTAAGCCATTGGCCACGGCGAATTTTTGGGTCATTGGGCCGGGGAAAAATACCGCTTTCCACTTATTAGCTTCACCTAGAATTTGTTGGTCGGTCATGTTGGTATTTTCAAGCAGATAAGCGACCACGCCGCGCATGGCGGCCGAATGAGCGCAACCGCAGGCCTTACTGCCGTCCGGGAAAACCATAGTGGTGGCGCCGCAGCAAAATTCACAGGCAGTCGACTGGCCAATTTTGATGTAGCGTTCAAGCTTTTCGCCGGTCAGTTTGTTCGGCCTGGTGTCCTGCTCATATTGAGCCAGGACATTAATGGCGGCTACCGGGTCGTCAAAGCTGACTTTTAGTTCAGCACCGTAGACTGGCGGGATGCCAAACGGCAGAAAATTTTTAGCTAGGGCGACCAAGTCAATACCCGGCTGACTGTTTGAGTTGCCTGAGACGTTGCCGTTTCCAGCTACCGGTCCAGTTTCAATTCCCTCAGTCGTATTTTCAACTATTATTTGACGCAATATTCCCAGCTGCGATTGGTTGAAGATTAGTACTAGTGCCAGCGTGCTCATCAAAACAATTGGTAATGTTGATTTTTGCATAAGATTAGTTAGTTAATTATTTTTTAATTATTGTTTTGTTTCTGATTTCTCACCTCCTTTAGCTTTTAGTTGGTTAATTACCTCGTCAGACGCATGACAGAACGGGCAACTATCAGCATTTTTTCCCTCACGTTCACTCTTTGAATCGTTTTTTGATTCTTTAAGTGCCGGAAGTGCCGGGGGTCTTTTTAGCTTGAATAATCCCATATTTTGTCATTAATAATTAGTGAAGTGAACTAGAGTACAACAAACATGACATTGTAGATTAGGATATATCCAAATCCATGCCAAAAAATTTTTTGAGAGGCCAACCGGCCGACAGTTGGGCGGAAGCAATAAACGCGCCAGAGCCAATCACCACAACCGTAACTATACCGGCCGATGCCCATGATTCTAGGTTTTTTTGAGACATAAAAATTCTCCCTTGTTAGTTAGTCTTTCCATCTATCTTGTATAACAAGATAGATGGAAAATTACTCAAGAAACTAAACTAAACAAGAGAGAATTTCGGCGGGGGAGAGTCTGGAGTTAAAATGACATCGTAGGGTAGCTCTTTGACGAAAGAATCAATTTTTTTGTTAATGGCGGGATCGGCCAATGATAATTCATTGGTGATGATGTAGGAATGAAGCATGTGTTGGACCGGACCGCATTCAGTACCAAAACAACCATCATGGACAATATTATGGGACTGAGGTAATAAAGTGATAAGTAAAACCGAGCCGAAAATAAAAAATACGGTTATGGTTAGAAGAAAAATGGAAGTTATTTTAACAAAATAATTCATCGTCTATTAAGTTTATAGATTCTCAGTAATTCCTCAACTGCTTTTTGAATCTCTTTACCCCTGAATGAATTCGCTACATGGGTGTGGAGATGGTTTTCCAGCATCAAGGCATCAAAACTTTTTAAGGATTCTTGGACCGCGCTTGATTGGGCTAAGATGTCCAGGCAGTAGTCTTGATCTTCTACCGCTTTCTCTAGCCCTCTCAATTGCCCGGCCAGTATTTTTAGTCTGTGGATAAGTCGTTTTTTATATTCCGGTTGAATATGACCATGATCCATAAAATTTTATATACCTAATACCCCCACTGGGTACTATCACTGTCATCATATATCCCCAAGTCAAAGCTGTCAATAGAAGATTGGGAGGGGGGGGGTTGACAACTTTCTAAGTTTTGCTATTATACACCTATACCTATGGTATAGGTACCTAGCTAAATTATTAGTTTTTAAAATTAACTACTAAAACCATGTTAAAACTTATCCTTCCGATTCGAGGCATGCATTGTAAGTCCTGTGAATTACTGATTGAGGAACACCTTAAAAGCATTCCTAACATTAAAAAGGTTCATGTTAGGCATCAAACTGGTAGAGCTGAAGTTTATTATCAGGGTGACGAGCCGTCGCCAGAGTCCTTAAACCAGGCGGTGACCGCCGCGGGCTATGCCATTGGTGATAAAGACAAATTGCCCTGGGTTTCCCGTAACGCGCAGGATTATCAATATTTGGTTATAGCTGCCCTGATTTTGTTTGGCCTGTATCTACTGGCCAGCCGTTTAGGACTTTTAAATTTAAGCATCAATGCCAATAACAATTTTGGCTTGTTAGTGGCCCTGGTAGTGGGCTTGGTGGCAGGTATTTCTACCTGTATGGCCTTGATTGGCGGTTTGGTCTTGGGGATTGCCGCTCGGCATGCCGATTTACACCCGGAAGCCTCTGCCGCCGAAAAGTTCCGGCCTCATCTTTTTTTCAATTTGGGCCGAATTCTAGGTTTTGCCGTTCTCGGGGGCTTGATTGGTTTAGTTGGGTCAGCCTTACAACCCTCAAATAATTTTTTAGGCATCATGACAATGTTTGTCGGTGCCGTAATGATCTTTTTAGGTTTGAAATTGATAGAAATTTTTCCCATCCTGAAAGATAAATCAATTACTTTGCCCAAGTCTATTTCTAAATTGCTGGGCATTCACCGAGACGATCGCGAGTATAGCCATAAGGGAGCGTTTTGGGCCGGGGCTTTAACCTTCTTTTTGCCTTGCGGCTTTACCCAGGCGATGCAGCTTTACGCGGTTAGCACCGGCAGTTTTTTAAGCGGGGCTTTAATCATGTCTTTATTCGCTTTAGGCACCGCTCCAGGACTTTTGGGTATTGCCGGCTTAACCTCGGTTTTAAATGGCAAGAAAGCCAAATTATTTTTTATGACGGCGGGCTTGGCGGTTATATTTTTAGGCTGGTTTAACGTTTCTAACGCCAGTAATATTATTCATTTTCATCTTCAAACGCCCGGTAATGCAGCGGGGAACGCCGTCACTAATAATCAGGCGCAGGAGGTGCGGATGAATCAGGATGCCAGTGGCTATAAACCAAATTATTTTACCGTTAAAAAAGGCCAGCTGGTTAGATGGATTATTAATTCCACCAACCCTTACACTTGTGCCAGCTCGTTAGTCGTGCCCAGCTATGGTATCAGCCGCTCTTTAACCAAAGGAGAGAATGTTATTGAATTTACGCCGACTCAAGCCGGCGAAATTCCTTTTTCTTGTTCCATGGGCATGTATCGGGGCAAATTTGTGGTGGTGGATTAATCAAGAGTTAATTTATTAAATAATTAATTTTATGGCTGAGGTAAATCAAAAAATTAATTTATCATTGTCGGGCATGCATTGCGCTTCCTGCGCCCGGCTGATTGAAATGTCTTTAAAAAAAGTGGCCGGCGTCAGCCAGTCAAATGTTAACTTTGCGGCCGAGAAAGCCATGGTGATTTTTGATCCCCGGGTGACTAATCCGCCGGCTTTGATTGAGGCGGTTAAAAAAGCCGGTTACAAAGCAGAAGAAATAGACAGTAAAGATACTGAGTTTGAAGCCCGGAAACGGCAGAAAGAGATTAAAAGTT
The DNA here is from genome assembly GCA_001817345.1 of Candidatus Buchananbacteria bacterium RIFCSPHIGHO2_01_FULL_44_11. Lineage (GTDB taxonomy): Bacteria > Patescibacteriota > Patescibacteriia > Buchananbacterales > UBA6539 > 2-01-FULL-44-11. Next base: position 57,642 of record MHIE01000006.1, read on the forward strand.
ATTTCAACAAGTTTATCCTCAGCGCTATTTTCAGCCTGCCTATGGCTTACTTCATGTTTTTGGATTTTTTTTCTTGGTGGCCGGGCGGCAGTAGTCTTTTGCCCTTTGTCGGCATTGTTTCTCTATTTTTAGCGACGCCGGTTCAATTTGTCGTCGGGGCGGGATTTTACAAGGGCATGTGGTCAAGCTTAAAGATGAAAACCTTTAACATGGATAGCTTGATTGCCATTGGCACTTCGACCGCCTACTTTTACAGTCTGGTTAATTTTATTTTATATTCTATTCAAAACCAGTCTTGGCTGGGTTTAGCCGGCCAAAAAATTCCCGAACTATATTTTGAGACCGCCGCGTTTTTAATCACCTTTGTCATTTTGGGCAAATGGCTTGAAGCTCGGACTAAAGGCAAGACCTCGGAATCAATTAAAAAACTTATGGGTCTGCAGCCCAAAACCGCCCGCCGAATTCAGGGCGATAAGACCGAAGATGTCGCTATTGAATCAATTGTCGCCGGGGACTGGATTTTAGTTCGGCCGGGAGAAAAGGTGCCGCTGGACGGCAAAGTCGTTAAGGGTTTAACCGCGGTTGATGAATCAATGGTGACCGGCGAAAGTTTGCCGGTGGAAAAAAAAGAAGGCGACAAGGTCGTCGGCGGGACAATCAACAAAACCGGCAGTTTTGAATTTATCGTCACTCATACCGGCAGTGAGACGGTTTTGGCTCAGATCATCCGTCTAGTCGAAGAGGCTCAAGGCTCAAAGGCGCCGATTCAGGCTTTTGCCGACCGGATTTCCGCCTGGTTTGTGCCTGCCGTGATTGGCTTGGCGGTTTTAACTTTCGTCATTTGGTATTTTGTTTTTGACGCTTCTTTAGCTTTCGCTTTAATGTCTTTTACCGCCGTGATTGTCATTGCCTGTCCTTGTGCCTTAGGTTTAGCCACGCCCACGGCGATTATGGTCGGCACGGGTCGCGGCGCCGAACACGGCATTTTAGTTAAGGGCGGCGAGCCGCTGGAGATGGCCTGCAAAATTGATACGGTGATTTTTGACAAAACCGGTACTATCACCAAGGGTCAGCCGGCCGTGACCGACATTCTGAATTTTGGTCAATTTGATCAAGCGGCGGTTTTACAGTTTGCCGCTAGTCTGGAAAAAATGTCCGAGCATCCTTTAGCCGAAGCCATTTACACTTACGCTCAGGCTCAAAGTGTTAAGCTGGTTGAAGTAAAAGACTTTAAAGCCGTGCCCGGTCATGGCGTTCAGGGAGAAATTAACGGTTCGTTGTTTTATTTTGGCAATCGGAAAATGATGACTGACATTGCCAAAACTGCTATTGATTCGTCAGCTGGGGAGTTAAAGCGCTTTGAGGCTGAAGGTAAAACGGCGATGATTTTGAGCGTCAATCATTCTTTAGTCGGAGTGATTGCCGTGGCCGATCAAGTCAAAGCCACTTCTTTAGCCGCGATTAAACGGCTAAAAGATCTTGGTTTGAATATTTTTATGATTAGCGGTGACAACGCCTTAACCGCTCAGGCCATTGCCGATCAGGTCGGTATCAGTCAGGTTTTAGCCGAAGTCTTGCCGGAAGACAAAGCTGAAGAAGTCAAAAAATTGCAGGCTCAAGGCCGCAAAGTCGCCATGGTTGGCGACGGCATTAATGACGCGCCGGCCTTAGCTCAGGCTGACCTGGGTATTGTCATGGGTTCGGGCACTGACGTAGCCATGGAAACCGGCGGCATTGTGGTGATGAAAAATGATCTCAATGATGTGGCCAGCGCGATTGAACTTTCTCAGCAGACATTAAGTAAAATCAAACAAAACATGTTTTTTGCCCTTTTTTATAATGTGGTCGGCATCCCCATTGCCGCCCGGGTTTTTTCTTTTCTGGGTTTGATTTTAAAACCGGAATTGGCGGGTTTAGCCATGGCCTT
>MHIE01000006.1:59612-69353 GCA_001817345.1 Candidatus Buchananbacteria bacterium RIFCSPHIGHO2_01_FULL_44_11
TCGCCCGCTTCAGTTCTCAAATGGCTGAAGGCTAATCATTAATCTTAATATAGTATGAAAGATAAAAACGAAGTCTTGATTGGTTTAAAAAAAGCTCAAAGCCATCTGGGTAAAGTAATCAATATGGCTGAAAGTCATGAGTACTGCATTGATATCATGCAGCAGATTTTGGCGATTGTCGGCCTTTTAAAATCAGCCAACCAAAAACTTTTAGCCGATCACCTAAATAGCTGTTTTATCAGCGCGCTCAAAGGCAGCAACGAAGCCCGGAAAAAAGAGATGGTGGAAGAAATTCTCCATCTGGAGAAAATGAATAGTAAATAAGACCGTAATTTGGATTTTTGGTTTAGACCTAGACAACGTTTGCCTTTTAGCTTACAATTATTATTGTCTTTTAATTCAATTCAACTATCGTTATGGAGCCAAGGTCTAAAAAGTCAATTTTATTTTTCTTAACCTTTTTTTTATTTTTGGGGTCATTTTTAATTAGCCCAGTAATTCAAGCCCAAGACGGCAACGTCAATACTGGCTTAACCAATCAGGTCGGCAATGATCAGCCGGTGCCGGTTGAAGTTTTTGAGCGGCTGGATTGCGCCCACTGCCAGGCCGAGAAGGCCTTTTTTTTGGATCTGAAAACCCGCCGCGACGATTTTGTCGTTAATTTTCACGATATTGCTCAGCAGGAGCATTATGATCACTGGCAGCAATTGACCCAGTTGGCCGGCTTGCCTAAAGTGACTCCGATCACCGTTATCGGCGGCACGGTGATTCAGGGTTTTTCTTCGGCCGAAACAACCGGGGTCTACATTGAGCAGCTGATTGACAGCCGGAAAGGCAAAGAGAATTTAAGCCTGGAGCAACTGCTGGCCCAAGGCGGCTTGATTGACGGCACGCAAGTTAACAGCGGCACCTGCGACGCCACTTCAACGGTCTGCGACATCGGCACGGAGGCGGTGCCTTTATTAGTCAGCATGCCTTTTGTCGGCCCAATTGACGTCCAACAATATTCTTTGCCGGCCCTGTCAGTTATCCTTGGTTTCATTGACGGCTTTAACCCCTGTGCCATGTGGGTTCTGGTCACTTTTTTGATTATTTTGGTTCAGGTTGGTTCAAAAAAAAGGATGTGGCAGATTGCCGGTTTGTTTATTATCGCTGAAGCGATTATGTATTATTTAATCCTGACGGTTTGGTTTACCGCCTGGGATTTTGTCGGTCTGGATAATATGGTTACGCCTTTGGTCGGCTTGGTCGCCATCGGCGGTGGGATATTCTTTCTTTATGAATGGTGGCAGTCAGACGGCAGCTGCAAATTAATTGACTTTGATCAAAAATCAAAAACCACTTCCAAGATCAAAAATTTTGTCAGTTCACCTTTTAACATTGGCACTGCCATTGGTATCATCGGTCTGGCCTTTTCGGTTAACGTCATTGAGTTTGCTTGCTCAGTCGGTATTCCCCAGGCCTTTACCAAAATTATCGAATTAAACAATCTGAGCTGGCTGACCAGCCAATGGTATATGGCTCTTTATATTTTGTTTTACATGGTTGACGATCTGATTGTTTTTGGCGTTGCTTTATACAGTTTTGACAAAATCGGCATCACGACCAAATATTCCAAATGGTCAAATTTTGCCGGCGGTGTCCTGATGATTCTCTTGGGTTTAATTTTAATTTTTAAACGAAGCTGGTTAATCTTTGGTTAATTTTGGCATACAAAACCCCGCCGTTTCTGCATCTGTAGGGACAAAATAATATTTTGTCCCTACTAAAACAAACAGAAACGGCGGGGTTATTTTACGTAGTTGAGGGAATTTTTTCTGACCCCGCCGACCCTAACTTCAAAATGAAGATGGGGTCCGGTTGATCGGCCGGTTGAACCTTCTGAGGCAATAGTCTGGCCTTTTTCCACGGTTTCGCCGACCCGGACATAAATTTTACTCAAGTGACCGTAGAGGGTTTGGACGCCGTTGCCGTGGTCAATTGTTATCATTAAGCCATAGCCGCCGTTCCAGCCGCCCTGGCCTTTGACCACCGTGCCGCCGTCCGCCGCGTAGATTTCCGAGCCATTACTGCAGCCAATGTCCACCCCGGAATGGCGCCAAGTAAAATATTGAGTGATGCGTCGGCAGGTACTTGGCCAAAGCATCGTGCCGCTGCCCGTTACCCCCGCCACTTTGGTGGTTGGCTGGTAGAAGCTTTTGGGTGCCGTATAGACCGGCGCGACATAAGGTTTTGCCCCGCCCGGAATTAAAAGCTGTTCGCCGACCGCGAGATCGTCAGCGGAGGCCAATCTGTTGGTTTCAATGATTTTTTCTTCATCAACGCTGTATTTTTTGGCAATTGATTTTAAGGTGTCGCCCCGGACCACTTTATGGCGGATGCCGGTCGTTTGGAGAATGGCCAGTTTATCGCCCGGGCGGATGACCTGATAGCTTGATAGATTATTTTCCCATAATATCGTGTTAACGCTGACGCCAAACTGTTCGGCGACCTCAGAAATAGTGTCACCTGGCTGAACGGCGTAATAAACAATCTCGTCACGCCGCCTGAGATTTTCTTCAGTCGGGGAGAGGATTGGCCTAACTACCGCCCCGCCGCCGGCCGCCGTTGACGGCAAAATGTCTTCGGCCCCGCCCGGGGCAATCTGGATTTTACTTTCGGCGCCGGTTTCGCCGAGGTAGCGGCTGACTTTATTGTTTTGGATTACCGGCCCTTCTTCTTCAATTGATCCCAGGTCTTCAGTCACAATTAACTGGAAGATAACGCTTTGTTGGTTAAAGTCTTGGCGGCGAGCTTCGCCGGCGTTGAGGTTAGCGGCTAAAGTGAAACTGGTGATGATGATTAGAGTCAGGTGAGTTAAATAACGCCGGGAAAAAGGATGAACCAGCCGGTGACGGCTGGCTTGCGGCGCATAAAATCTGGTAAAAATTTTTTTGGCCGTCAAATAAAATTTGTAGGCCGGTAAAACGGCTAGCCATAAAAAAAAGCGACCAACCCAATTTAATGGCCTGGTAATTAATTTCATCACTTTCGGGTGGTTATCTTTGATATAGACTAATCCCCGCAAAGTGCTGGCTAAAATTCTAATTAGGATAGTTTTGGTTTTATCGCTAATAAAATTTCGTCTTATTTTTTAAAGTCGCTCGGTGCACCAATATCTTTATAAATACCATAATTTTATCTTAGTGTCAATCAGCTTTTTGGTTTTAATCAATTGCCCGATCTGTTTTTTTGTGGTAAATTTAATAGTGCTATGGCGCTTCAATATTTAATCATTTTAAGCCTGGTAATTTTAGTCATCGGTTTTTCGGCGGTGATAATTTTACTGAGTAAGAAACTAAAAAACCAAGCCGATCCTGGTCAGCCTGACCAAGCGATGCTGATGCTTCAAAATCAAGTCAACGAACTGAACCGGACGCTGGATGCCAAGCTGGGGGAGTCGGCTAAAATGTTTCAAAACCAATTCGGTCAAACTCACCAAATTGTTCGCGAGGTGACTGAGCGACTGGCTAAGCTTGATGAAACCAATAAGCAGGTGGTTAATTTTGCCGATCAACTCCAAGACCTGCAGGATATTTTGAAAAATCCCAAACAGCGCGGCGTCTTGGGTGAATATTATTTGGAGACTCTTTTGAAAAATATTTTACCGCCCGACACCTATAAAATGCAGTATAAGTTCAAAAATGGTGATATTGTCGATGCGGTTGTTTTTGTTAAAGATCAGGTTATTCCCATTGATTCAAAATTCAGCTTAGAAAATTACAATCGCATCATTGAGGAGCGCAATGAAGTCGAGAAACTGAAACTGGAAAAACTATTTGTTAACGATTTGAAAGACCGAATTCAAGAAACCGCCAAATACATTAGGCCGACCGAAGGCACGATGGAGTTTGCTTTTATGTTCATTCCTCATGAAGCTATTTATTACGATCTATTGGTCAATAAAATCGGCGCGGTGACCGGCGATACTGAGAGCATTATCCAGCGCGCCGCCGGGAAATATCACGTTATTATTGTTTCCCCGACCAGTTTTTTGGCCTATCTGCAGACGGTTATGCAGGGTTTAAGGGCGATGCAAATCCAGGAGCAAACCAAAGAGATCTTGAAAAATGTTGACCGATTAAGTAAGCATTTGAATGCTTATGCCGATTACCACTTAAAGCTCGGTAATCACTTAGGCACAACCGTGAGCATGTATAATTTGTCAGCCTCGGAATTTAAGAAAATTGACAAGGACGTTGTGCGTTTAGTTGGTGGCGAAGAAAAATTAGATACTTTGAGCATTGATAAACCGAAGTTTGATTAATTATACCCCGTTAGAAGTCTATAGCATAAAAGATTGTTGTTCTATATTTTTTTCCCAACCAAACAGGTGACAAAGTAGACATTTTAAGTAAGATTGAGTTTTTGAATTAAAACTTCTAACGGGGTATGCCATTGAAAAGTTTACAAAAAAGAATCGTCTCGACGATTGCCTACTTTGATATGTTTGACTATCCGCTGACGGCCGTCGAAATTTGGAAATGGCTTTATCGCGATGATAGCAGTTCGCAAAATCAAAATTGCAGCTTAGCTGATATCTTGTTCGGCCTACAGTCAGTTGACCTGGAGCCGATTATTGACGTCAAAGACGGTTTTTACTTTCTGTTGGGCCGTCGGGAAATAATTTTAACCCGGTTGAACCGTTATTGTCTGGCTAAAACTAAATTCAACATTGCCTTGAAAGTCACGGTTTGGCTCAGAAGCTTGGCCTTTGTTCAACTAGTCTGCGTCTGCAATAACGTGTCTTACAGCAACGGCGCAAAAAAAAGCGACATTGATTTTTTTATTGTTACTAGCCGCGGTCGGCTTTGGCTGACGCGGCTGATGGTGACCTTGGTGGTTAATCTTTTGCGCCGGCGCCGTCACGGCCAAAAAACCGCCAATCGCGTTTGTTTAAGTTTTTATACGAGCGAGGATTATCTGAATATGTCCGGTATTGGCTTAAAGCCGGCTGATCCTTATCTGGCTTATTGGTTAGCAACCCTTATTCCTCTCTACAATCGCCACGAGACTTACCCCAAATTGCTTTCGGCTAACGGTTGGCTGAAAGATTATTTGCCAAATTTTTACAGCAACGTTCTCAGTGATCGTCGCCAGGTTAAGGAAGATCGTTGGCTTAATTATTTTCGCGGGCTGGATGAAATGATTTTGGCCGGGTTTTTAGGCGGTTGGCTGGAGAAATTTTCTAAACGCCTGCAGATTAAAAGAATCCGTCGTTATGCTGGTGCTTTGGTCGATTTGCCGACGACCGAAGTGGTTATTTCCGATGAAATTCTGAAGTTACATACCACCGACCGGCGACAATACTATCGTCAACTTTGGCTAGATAAATTAAACCAGCTGATTGCTTAAATCAATCACCATGCTTAGTTTTTTTATCAAAAACAGGAATTACCTGATTTTATATTTTACCCTCGCTTACGTGGCGGCCTTTGCCGTCAACGCTTACGTTCACCGTAATTTGGAATTCATTTACTACACCATCCTCCTGGTCGGTTTAATCTATCTTGTGGTTTATATTCATCAATATTTGCGGCTGGGTTTTTTCCTGATTTTTAATATATCTTTGCTCGGTTTTTTTCATCTTTTGGGCGGCAACTCTTATATCGGAGCCGTTCGTCTTTATGAATACTATTTAGCGCCTAATTTTTTTCGTTATGATAATTTTGTCCATTCTTACGCCAGTTTTATTGCTACCATTCTTTTGTATACTTTGACCGCCGATTTCATTGACGAACGGGCGCGTAAGCGATTCGGTATTGTTTGTCTTGGGCTGGTTTTAATGACCCTCGGCCTGGGCTCAATTAATGAAATCTTGGAATTTTTGGCGGTTATCTTTTTTGATGCCGCCCAGCAAGTCGGTGACTATTACAACAATTCTTTAGATTTAGTTTTTAATACCGTCGGTTCGATTATTGGTTGCTTTGTTGTTTATTTGTATCTTGAGCGGCCAAGAATTCTTAAAAAGATTCATGACAAAATTAACCAAAGTAATTGAATTTGGTTTTTACCTTTTTTTGTTTCTGTTGCCGTGGCAGACCCGATTGATCTGGCAGGACGCTTTTTTAAATAATTACGTCTGGGAATATGGCCGGTTCAGCCTGTACGGCAGTGAATTAATCCTTTGGTTGATTTTATTGCTTTCCGCCGTTTGGCTTTGGCAGACTCACCGGTTGGCTAAATTGGATTTCCGCCAATTTTATCGCCGGCTGCAAAACCCGCTGATTTTAAGTTACTGGCTGATCATCATCTTTATTTTACTGGTGGGTTTGTCAGTGGTTTGGTCGTTAAACGCCAGACTGGCCTATTATTCCTGGATTCGGCTTTTGGAAGGCGGTGCTTTGTTTTCTTTAGTTTTAATTTTTGGTTTTAAGCTCAAAAAAATTGCTTTGGTTTGGGTTTTATCCGCCACTATTCAGAGCCTACTGGCGATTGGCCAATTTTTTAGCCAATACGCTTTTGCCAACAAATGGTTGGGGTTGGCTGAGCATTTTTCCACCTTAGCCGGTTCAATTATTCTTCAGACCACGACCGAGCGCTGGCTGCGCGCTTATGGCGGGCTGCCTCACCCGAATATTTTAGCCGGATTTTTAGTTATCGCTCTGCTGCTTTTGTTTTACCTAGCTTTTGAAGCTAGAACCAGGGCCCAGCGGATTTTTGTTTTAGCCAATTTGGTCGTGATTTTGCCGGCGTTGTTTTTTACTTTTAGCCGTTCCGCCTGGATCGCTTTTATTGTCAGTCTTGTGCTTTTGGCATTTTGGCTGTATCGCCGTCGGCAGTATCTTTGGCTAGAGACTTTTTTTAAAATTTTTATTCTGGTAGTTTTACTCGTTTCAATTTTAACCTTTAATCTGTTGGAACCAGTTAAAACCAGGATTGCCGGCGATCAAGATTTGGAAGTGGCCTCAATTGAACTGCGCTTTGCCTTTAACGAGCAGGCCTGGCAAATCATTCAAGCTCGTCCCTGGCAGGGAACCGGGATTGGCAATTATACTCTAGGCGTTTTTCAAATAGTCAATGCCGGCTGGCCGGGCTATTATTATCAGCCAGTCCATAATATCTATTTATTAATTTGGGCTGAGCTGGGTTTGTTCGCAATATTTTTTTGGCTGGCCGCCTTAGCCATTTTAATTTATCTATCCGCCCGGCGGGTTGCTTCTTTGGTGGGGGTGACGGTATTTTTGTCGCTGTTTTCAATTCTTATTATCAGCCTGATGGACCATTATTTTTGGACAATGTATTTTGGCAGCCTGATTTTCTGGCTGGTTTTAGCTTTAAATTTCAAGGTTTTAGCTGATAGTCAGAAGCCGCCGATTAATTAAAAAAGTCCTTATTCTAGCCGCTAAACGCCTTTAAGCGTTTTTTGTTTTTGTTGGTTACCTCTGCTTCTTGACAGTTTTTCAGTAATCAATTAAAATGCTTTATGCTAGCACTCTACAGTCCAGAGTGCTAACCCCATTAGAAACATCAATTAAAGAAGTAAATAAACATACCACATGTCGATTTCTAATGGGGCTAATGAGGTTAGATTAATAATTAATTTTGTTAAACACCTATGAAGTTAAAACCGTTAGGTAATCGCGTTATTGTCACTCTTTTAACCGAAGAAGAAACTTCCAAATCCGGTATTATTTTGCCGGAGACAATTGATAAAGAAAAAAAAGCGGAAGGTAAAGTCATCGCCATCGGCGAAGGCGAAAAAATTCAGAAGCTTGATCTGAAGGTCGGGGACAAGGTTTTATTCGGTAAATACGCCGGCGAAGAAGTTAAAATTGAAAAAGTTGAATATAAAATTCTTAGCGACGAAGACGTTTTAGCGGTGATTGAATAGTGATTTAATTTTATCATTTATAATTAAGTAATTCTTAGATAAACTATGGCTAAACAACTATTATTCAATGAAGCCGCCCGGGCGGCAGTTAAAAAGGGGGTTGATAAATTAGCTAACGCCGTTAAGGTCAGCTTGGGTCCCAAGGGCCGGAATGTGGTTTTAGATAAAGGCTTTGGTTCGCCGACGATTACTAACGACGGCGTGACTATTGCCAAAGAAATTGATCTGGAAGATAAATTTGAAAACGTTGGGGCTCAGCTGATTAAAGAAGTGGCGGAAAAAACCAACGACGTGGCCGGTGACGGCACTACCACGGCGACGGTTTTAGCCCAGGCGATTATTGAAGAAGGCTTAAAGAATGTGGCGGCTGGCACCGACCCGATTGCTCTAAGATCAGGAATGAATAAAGCGGTGGCGGCGGCTATCGTCGGCCTAAAAAAAATCACTAAGCCGGTCAAAGGCAATAAAGAAGTCGCTCAGGTCGCGACTATCTCCAGCTTGGATGACCAGGTCGGCCAGATGATTGCTGATGTGATTGAAGCAGTCGGCAATGACGGTGTAGTCACGGTGGAAGAAGGCCAGACTTTTGGTTTGGAAAAAGAAGTGGTCCAAGGCATGCGGTTTGACAAGGGGTATGTTTCGCCTTACATGATCACTAATGCCGAAAGAATGGAAGCCGAATTTGAAGATCCCTATATTTTAATTACCGATCACAAAGTTTCTTCGGTTCAGGAAATTTTGCCGGTCTTAGAAAAAATCGCCCAGAGCGGCAAAAAAGAAGTGGTGATTATCGCCGACGAAATTGAGGGTGAAGCTTTGGCCACTTTTGTCGTTAACAAATTGCGGGGCACGTTTAATGTTTTGGGCATTAAGGCCCCGGGCTTTGGCGATCGGCGTAAAGAAATGCTCCAAGATATCGCCTTTTTGACCGGCGGCCAGGTGATTTCCGAAGAAGTGGGTTTGAAATTAGAAAACGCTTCCTTGGAACAACTAGGTTCGGCCCGGAAAGTAGTGGCCACCAAAGAATACACCACCTTAATTGATGGTAAAGGTGACAAAGCTAAAATTAGTGATCGGATTGCCCGGATTAAAAAAGAAATGGAAATTACCGACTCGGAATTTGACCGGGAAAAACTTCAGGAACGTTTGGCTAAATTAGCCGGTGGCGTTGGCGTCATTAAAGTCGGCGCGGCGACCGAAACGGAAATGAAGGAAAGAAAGTTTAAAATTGAAGACGCCTTGCACGCTACTAAGGCGGCCGTGGCCGAAGGCATTGTCCCCGGTGGCGGTGCGGCCTTAGTTAAAATCGCCCACTCTTTGTTTGAGCTTTTGGAAGAAACCAAAGTCGAGTTAACTGATGAAGAAAAGATCGGCGTCAAAATTATCCAAAACGCCTTGTCCGCGCCTTTGCGCCAGATTGCGGCTAACGCCGGTATTAAAGACATTTCGGTTATTTTGCAGGATATTCAAGACATCAAAGACGCCAGTGTCGGCTATGACTTCAATAAAATGCAAAAAGTGGACATGCTGGAAGCTGGTATCGTTGATCCGCTTAAAGTCACCCGAACGGCCTTAGAAAATGCCGCTTCCATTGCCTCGGCCTTAATTACCATGGAAACGGTTATCACTGACTTACCCGAAAAGAAAGACGAGCATAGCCACGGCGGCGGTATGCCGGGCATGGGCGGCATGGATATGATGTAATTTATTGAAAGTCAAAAAGATAATTTAACCAAAAGAAGGGGGAGTGGGTCAGGCCTGCTCCTCTTTTTTGTCTTAATTTTTAACAATTTTTTGCTTAGTTATGTCGTAAGGAAGTGATAATGTCCTAGTACAGGGAAATAGAAATGTCCTACCTAATCTAATTC
>MHIE01000007.1:0-38539 GCA_001817345.1 Candidatus Buchananbacteria bacterium RIFCSPHIGHO2_01_FULL_44_11
GGGTGGCTGGCGCAAACAGCTTCAAAAATAAACTCCCCAAACAGCGGGGAGAATGAACCCGATCGTCCCGCCTTGGCGGGACGATATCTGGGCGGGTTATTTACAAGCGGTGTCGGCTCCCACCCAGCATGCGCCCGATTTCTATCAGTGGCTGTGATAGATGAGTAAATTTTTTATTATCCAACGCCTTGATTTCCCAAGCGATTTGCAAAAAGAATTTTAAGCAGTCCAGTTTAGCAATCGCTTTGTTAATCAGTAGTGGCTTATTATTTTTATCAGCATATTTAGCTAATAGTAGCAGCTCTAAAATTTCAGTAAAAATGGTATCTATTTTTGTGCCCAAGGTGTAACGTGAAAGTCGGGGGAAATGAGGTAAAAAATTGTGCCACGACTTTTACGCCTCAACCATTTTTTGTAGTATGGGCAAGTCATTGGAAATTGTTGAGGGGGGGGGTAGGATTATAGGTCATATGAAAAACCAATGTTTAGTTAATTATTATGATATTGTATCAGCCGACAATTTACTGTCGGCTTGGCGTGAATTTATTGTCGGGAAAAAATTAAAGCCAGATGTGCAGCAGTTTTCGTTGAACCTGATAGATAACATTTTACAGCTTCATGACGAACTTGCCAATCATACCTATCGCCACGGTGGTTACAAAAGTTTTTACATCACTGATCCGAAGTTACGACACATCCACAAGGCCAGCGTCCGTGATCGGTTAATTTGCCACGCCATATACCGCCAGCTCTATCCATTTTTTGCCAAAACCTTTATCGCCGATTCATACTCGTGCCAGCTAGGCAAGGGGACACATAGAGCAGTTGCCAGGTTTAAAAGTTTTAGCCGACAAGCAAGCCAAAACAACGCCGTTACGTGCTGGGTATTGAAGGGTGATATTAAAAAGTTTTTTGAAAGCATTGACCATGATGTTATTTTGGGAATTTTAAGCGAATACATTGCTGACCCAGAAGTAAGAAAATTTCTTGCCACAATCATTAGCAGTTTTGAAATTCGCCCGGGAAAGGGCCTACCATTGGGAAATCTAACCTCGCAGTTATTTGTTAATGTCTACATGAATGTATTTGATCAGTTCGTCAAGCACAAAATAAAAGCTAAATATTATATTCGTTACGCCGATGACTTTGTTATTTTGTCTGACAGTAAAACATCATTGCCAAAAAATTTGCGGTCAGTCGGCGAGTTCCTAGAGAATAAGTTGAAATTAACATTGCATCCCGACAAGGTTTTTATTAAAACTATAGCGTCAGGAATGGATTTTTTAGGCTGGGTTAGCTTTCCTCACCATTCAGTTTTACGGACAAAAACCAAACGGCGGATGATGGATAGAGTCAAGAAAAACGTTCAACCCCAAACCCTTGCGTCTTATATAGGGTTTTTAAAGCATGGCGATACTTTTGAGTTAATGCAAGGACTTCTAAATCATTACTGGTTATGGGAAAATATTGGAGATAGTTTGGTAAAAATTCCAAAAAAGCTTTATAATTAATTAAGAGATTTTAAAGTAAGCCTGCCCGCCAAAATGTAAAAGGAGGCGGATTTAGCTGACCATAATAAGGTATGAAAAAAATCGACTTAGAAAAAATCGCCAAACTCCTGCGTTACTACATTATCCAGTCAACGACCAAGGCCGGTTCGGGCCATCCGACCTCCTCGCTTTCCGCGGTGGAATTGATGGCGGGCTTGATGTTTGGCGGTCAGTTCCGTTTCGACGTCAAGAAACCGAAAAACCCTAACAATGATCGGCTGATTTTTTCTAAAGGCCATGCCTCGCCTCTATTTTATAGTTTATGGCTGGCCGCTGGCGCGGTGACGCCTAAGCAAATGATGACCTACCGTAAGTTCGGCAGTCCCTTAGAAGGCCACCCGGTCATGAGTTTTCCTTACACCGAAGCGGCGACTGGCTCTTTGGGCCAAGGTCTTTCCATTGGCGTAGGTATGGCGATCAATGCTAAATATTTAGATAAGTTAAGCTACAAAACTTATGTCTTGTTGGGTGACAGTGAAATGGCCGAAGGCTCGGTTTGGGAAGCAATTCAATTGTCCGTTCATTATAAACTTGATAACCTCGTTGCGATTTTGGATGTTAATCGGTTGGGCCAAAGTACGGCGACAATGTCTGGCCATAATGTTTTAGCTTACCAAAAAAAGTTTAGCGCTTTTGGCTGGCAGACAATTGTTATTGACGGCCATGATTTTGCCGCTGTTACTCATGCTTATCAGCAGGCCAGTCAGGCCAAAGGCCGGCCGGTTGTGATTATCGCTAAAACCATTAAAGGTAAGGGTGTATCATTTTTGGAGAATAAATTGGGCTGGCATGGTAAAGCGCTCAAACCTGACGAGGCAAAGAAAGCTTTAATTGAACTCGGTCAAGTTGATTTAAAAATTCGGGGGCAGGTTCTGCCGCCTCGAGCTGGCAAAGCTAAGTCGCTTAAGGTCAAATTTTTCAAGCCGGTGGTTTATAAACTTGGCGACAAGGTGGCGACGCGTAAGGCCTATGGTTACAGTTTAGCTCGGCTGGTTAAGCGTTTTCCTCAAATTGTCGCTTTGGATGGTGAAGTCAGCAATTCCACTTACGCTGAAGATTTTGCCGCTGTCTATCCGGAGCGCTACTTTGAAATGTTTATTGCCGAACAAAACATGGTCGGCACCGCGGTCGGTTTAGCTAACCGCGGCAAGATTCCTTTTGTTTCCACCTTTGCCGCTTTTTTCAGCCGGGCTTTCGATCAAATTCGGATGAGCCGGTATTCCAATGCCAATATTAAATTTGTCGGCTCACATGCCGGTGTTTCCATTGGTGAAGACGGGCCGTCGCAAATGGGTTTGGAAGAAATTGCCATGTTTCGGACTTTACTTGATAGCGTGGTGTTATATCCGTCCGATGCGGTCAGCGCCGATAAACTTTTTGAGCAGGCGGCGCGTCACCAAGGCATTGTTTATATTCAAACTACGCGGGCAGCCACGCCGGTAATTTACAAAAATAGCGAGAGTTTTCCCATAGGCGGCAGCAAAGTCTTGCGCCAGAGTAATAAAGATGAAGTAACCGTCATTAGCGCCGGAATCACTTTGTCTGAGGCTCTGAAAGCAGCGGCTGAGCTAGGGAAAGAAAAAATAAATACCAGGGTGATTGATCTATATAGCGTTAAACCAATTGACGTAGCGACAATTAAGAAAGCCGCCAAAGAGACTAAGGCGATTATTGTGGTTGAAGACGGCTATCACGAGGGTGGCTTAGGCGAGGCCGTTTTGTATTGTTTAGCCGAGCTAGCTAAAGTCCGGGTTCCGGTTCGTGTCTTAGCCGTGCGCAAGATGCCCAAAAGCGGCCAGCCGGAGCAACTCCTTAACTATGAAGGCATTTCGGCCGCCGCGATTATCCGAGAAATTAAAAAGTTAATTAAAAAATAGTATGGCGAAAAAAAACATAAAGCATAAAAAATTGAAACCAAAATTTAAGTCCCGGCTGCATACGGTTTTACGGGAAACGCCGGAAGTCAGCTTTTCTTGGCGGATTTTTAAAATCATGGGTGAGTTTGTCCATGGCTTTGATTTTTTAAGACAGTTTGGTCTAGCCGTCAGTTTCTTTGGTTCGGCTCGGACTTTGCCGGAGAATAAAGATTACCGGGAGGCGGCTAAATTGGCCGGGCAACTGGTTAAACGCGGTTTTGCCGTCATCACCGGCGGCGGCCCGGGTGTAATGGAAGCCGCGAACAAAGGCGCTTTGGAAGCCAAGGGTGTTTCGGTTGGCCTCAATATTCAGCTACCGACTGAACAGCGGGTTAATAAGTATGTTAATTTTTCCCAAGCGTTTAATTACTTTTTTGTCCGGAAAGTGATGTTGTCTTATGCTTCGGAAATCTACATTTTTTTCCCCGGCGGTTATGGCACTTTGGATGAACTATTTGATATCATGACCCTGATTCAGACTAAAAAGATTTATCCGATTCCGATTATCTTGGTTGACAGTGACTACTGGCAGCCGCTGATCAATTGGATGGAGCAAGAGTTATGTAAAAAACACAAGCTGATTGACCAGGAAGACACTAAAATTTATTATTTAGCTAAGGATACCACGGCCGCCCTGAAATATATTGACAAACTGATTAAAGACCGTAAACTGTTTGACAGCACGGAAAAGCCGGTGGAATACAGCAGTGACCAAAAAATTCGCCGATAACCTTTAATTTATGGACCGTAATTTAGCTTTAGAATTTGTTCGGGTCACCGAGGCCGCCGCCATTGCCGCGGCCAAATGGCTGGGGCGCGGGGACGGCAAAAAAGCGGACGGCGCCGCGGTGGATGAAATGCGCGACCGCTTCAATCAGATTGATTTTTCCGGTCGAGTGGTGATTGGCGAAGGGGAAAAAGATGAAGCGCCGGAGCTTTACACTGGCGAAAAAGTGGGTAAGGGCAACGGTCCGGAGATGGATTTAGCCGTTGATCCACTGGAGGCCACTGACAGCGTTGCTTTCGGCCGGCTTAATGCCATATCAGTTATCGCCGCCGGTGCCAAAGGCAGTTTGCTTCACGCGCCGGACACCTATATGGATAAGATCATAGTGGGTAAAGAAGCGGCCAGCATTGTTGATTTAGATGCGCCGGTCAAAGTTAATTTGAATAAAATCGCCCAAGCTTTGGGCAAACCAGTTGAGGAAGTAACCGTGATGATTTTAGACCGGCCGCGGCATGAAAAGCTGATTGCCGAAATCAGAGCCGCCGGCTCAAGAGTGAGATTGATTACCGATGGTGATGTGGCGGCCGGTATCGCCAGCTGTTTAGCCGATAGCGGGGTGGATGTGGTTTTGGGTATTGGCGGTAGTACAGAAGCAGTTTTAGCCGCTGTCGCGGTAAAAATTTTGGGTGGTCAAATACTTTGCCGCTTTAAGCCCCGCCATGAAGCCGACCAAAAAGCGGTTATGGAATGTTTAGACCAAGCTGGCATTAAAGACATCAATACCATTTTTAAGGCCGAGGATTTGGCCAAGGGCCATCAGCTGACCTTTACTGCTACCGGCATTATTGACGGTCCGCTGGTGCCTGGCGTCTTATTTAAAAAAGACCAAATTATCACTCATTCAATTGTCATTCGCGGCCAGAGCGGTACGGTGCGCTATATTACGACACATCACCATAGTTAAAAATTTTAAATTATAAATTTTAATTAAATAAGCTAATTTTAAATATTTAATTATTTTGATTCTATTTAAAATTTAAAATTAGATATTGAAAATTGTTTTTCTATGATTGTTTCGACCAAAAAATTATTTGCCCACGCTTACGGTCAGTACGCCCTGGGCGCTTATAACATTAATAATGCTGAGCAGCTGATGGGTTTATTCCGGGGGAATATTGAAAGCCAGGCGCCGTTCATCATTCAAATTTCTAAAGGCGCCAGAAAGTATACGGATAAGCGTTTGTTGGAAGCAATGATCCGGGCGTCGGAGCAAATTTTTCCTGAGGCAATTTTTGCCGTGCATATTGATCATGGCGATGAGGAAACCTGCCTGGACGCGATCCGAAGTGGGTTTTATAGTTCAGTGATGATTGATGCTAGTGATAAAGATTTTGCCGAAAATATGGCTATCACCAAGCGGATAGTGGCCGCAGCTCATGCCAAAGATGTGGCGGTGGAAGCCGAGCTGGGGCAGCTGGGTGGTGTGGAAGAACATATCTCCGTTGCCGAAGACCGGGCTCATTTGACCGACCCCAAGCAGGCGGAGGAATTTATTAGCCAGTCAGGCTGTGACAGTTTGGCCTGTGCCATTGGCACCAGTCATGGTGCTTACAAATTCAGCGGTTCACAATCAATTCATTTTGATATTTTAGAGGAAATTCAAAAGTTAGTGCCGGGTTTTCCTTTGGTGATGCATGGTTCAAGCTCGGTGCCGGCCGAGGAAGTCGAGCGGATTAACGCCGCTGGTGGTAAGCTTAAGGGTGCCAAGGGTGTGGACGAAACCCAGTTTAAGAATGCGGCTAATCTTGGCGTGACTAAAGTTAACATTGATACCGATGGCCGGCTGGTTTGGACCCGGGTTCACCGGGAATTTTTCCGCGACCAGCCAGAAGTTTTTGACTTGCGCAAACCGGGAGAAATCTTTATGAATGAATACGCCAAGTATATTTTTCATAAGAATCAGATGCTGGGCAGTGCCGGTCAGCTGGAAGCGGTCAGGCAATCTTTGCAGTTCAGAAAATAAATTACCCCACTTCAGTGGGCGGAATCAGAAATGTCACATTTATATTTAGACGGTAGCTACTACTTTGTCACCCGGCCTACTTTTAATAAAGAAAAGTATTTTAAGGAAGATGAAAAAAAGAAAATTGTTTTGAATCGTTTGATTCTAGCCCAGAAAAAATTTGATTTTTCGCTTCACGGCTTTGCTATCATTTCTAACCACTACCATTATTTGGTATTATTAAAACAATGGAAAACCTTATCTTTAATAGAAGGATTTATAGCTGGCGGTAGCTCTTATGAACTGAATAAACTTAATGGCATCAAGCGTCGAGTTTGGGATAATTACTGGGCGGAAATTATTCAAGATGATAAAGGTTTAAGGAAAGTCTTGGGTTATATTTTAGGTAATCCCTTAAAACACGGTGAGGCCAAAAATTTTACCCAATTGCAAAAGTACCCTTTTGCTAGCTACCAACAAGCCATTGATAGCTACGGCAAACAAGAAATTGATGATTTAATCCTTGCAGTTAAAGGTTTGGATTTAGAAAATAGAACCGATTTTAAGAAGTTAATAGCCGACTAAAGTCGGGTAATATATTTTTTACCCCACTTCAGTGGGCGTGAATAAGCCGACTAAAGTCGGGCAATATTATAAAGTAAGACTAAAAAAATGCGACCAAAAAACCTTAAAACCAAAATTTTTTTGGATGGCAGTGACATTCAGGAGACCAAAACCATTTTGTCGCTGCTTGGATTTTTGGATGGCCAAACTACTAATCCCAGTAATTTTGCCAAAAGTCCGGAAACCGTCGAGCGAGTCAAGCGTGATGGCACTTTTGATTTAGATGCGTTATACCAAGCATACAAACTGCGTGTTCAACAAATTTCAAAACTATTGCCTGACGGATCAATTTCAATTGAAGTTTACGCGGATAAATCCACAACCGCTCCGGAAATGCTAAAACAAGCGCGCGAGTTTAACGGCTGGATTCCCAATGCCTACATTAAGTTCCCTATTACAGCTGAAGGGTTAAAGGCGGCTGAACAGGCAGTAGAAGAAGGTATTCGGCTTAACATGACGCTCTGTTTTTCTCAGCCGCAGGCCGCGGCGGTTTATGCCGCAACCAAGGGAGCCCCGGTTGGCGGGATTTTTGTTTCGCCCTTTGTTGGCCGCTGGTACGATAAGGGAGTGGCCGGAATGGATTTAATTAAAAATATTCTCAAGATGTACGAACAAGGTGACGGTCACGTTAAGGTGCTGACTTCAAGCGTGCGGACGAGCGAACAGTTTCAATACGCCCTGGCACTCGGTACCGATATCATTACGGCCTATTTTGACGCCATTAAAGATTGGGGAACCGCGGGAATGCCAATTCCAGATGTCGGCACGTTTGACAATTCTGAGTATCAACCCATTCCGTACGAGGATCTTTCCTTAGATAGACCATGCCTGGATTATAAAATCGGACACAAAATGACCGATGCGGGATTGGAAAAATTTGTCAGTGACTGGAACGCATTAATAAAATAATTTCTAATGTCTAATTCCTAATTCCTAAAGCTATTTATTGGTTATTAGAAATTATGTCATTGGTAATTTTAAAACTATGATGGATCCCGTTAGACATTTTGTATGGCGCTGGCGGGAATCCAGAAAGATAAATAAATTGTATGTCTAACGGGATGGATCAAGCGATTAAAGATTTTGCCAAACAATTCAGTTACCAGCCGCAGCTGGAAGGGGATTTTGATAATTCCCGGTTTCAGAAGTTTATTGTCTGCGGCATGGGCGGCTCGCATTTGGCCGCTAATATTTTAAAGACTGTTGAGCCGCAGCTGGATTTGGTTATTCATTCTGACTATGGTTTGCCAACGGCTGATTTAGCCGGTCGGTTAGTGATTGCCATGTCTTATTCCGGCAATACCGAAGAAGTTATTGAATCTTTTAATCAGGCTTTGGAGTATCAACTGCCTTTAATTACCATTGCCGTCGGCGGCCGGCTTTTGGAATTAGCCAAAGCGAATGGCGTGCCTTATATTCAATTGCCCAATACCGGCATCCAGCCCCGCTCGGCTCTGGGTTTTATGTTTTTAGCCTTGCTTAAAGCGATGGGTCAAGAAGATTCACTGAACCAGGCTTCAAAATTGGTTCATATCTTAAAACCAGCCGATTTAGAGCCGGCCGGCCGCGGCCTGGCGGAAAAATTTGCCGGTTCTGTACCAATTATTTATGCCTCCAATCGCAATTGGTCAGTGGCTTATAACTGGAAAATTAAGCTTAACGAAACCGGTAAAATCCCGGCTTTCTATAACGTTTTGCCGGAAATGAATCACAACGAAATGATTGGTTTTGACGTTAAAGACAGCAGCCAAGAACTTTCAGAAAAATTCTATTTTGTTTTTTTACGCGATCCTGACGATCATCCTCAAATCAAGAAACGCTTTAAGGTTTTAGAGAGTCTTTATCAGAATCGAGGTTTGCGAGTTGAGGCTATTGATCTAGCCGGAGAAACAGTGTTAGAAAAAATTTTTTCTTCCTTACTTTTGGCCGATTGGTTCGCGTTTTATACAGCCCAAAATTATGGGCTGGAATCCGAGTTAGTGCCAATGGTGGAAGAATTTAAAAAATTAATTCAGTAAATTTAGTCAATCTTTATGAAGAATCAAAAATTAATTTTTATTTCCAGCATCGCTTTAGCCGCATTGGTCATTGTCGTGATCGTCGTTCAGGTTATGAGTTCAGCTAACGCTGGCCCGGGTCAATATGACAGTTTTGCCCAATGCTTAAAACAAAGCGGCGCTAAAATGTACGGCGCTTACTGGTGCCCTCACTGTCAGGATCAAAAAGAAATGTTTGGCCCCAGCTGGCAATACGTTGATTACATTGAGTGCGCCATTCCCGGCGGTCAGGGTCAAACGGCCGTTTGCAGTCAGGCCGGCATTGACGGTTATCCGACCTGGGTGTTTGGTGACGGCAGCCGGGTGGCCGGTGCCATGTCTTTGTCAGATATCAGTCAAAAGAGCAACTGCCCGCTTGAGCCGATTGCCGAACCGATTGCTCAGCCTCCAGCGGCTGAAGCGCAATAGATCCAGAGTTTCCCGGCCTGGTTAAAAGTGATATAATACCTCTTGTTCTTATTTGGTGACTATATGAAAAGACAGCTGGGTATTATCATCGCTTTTATTCTGGAAGTTTCTTTACTCCTAGTAGTTTTGATTTTTTTGTTGCTTGGCATCGTCGGCATTTTTTTGCCCATTATTCCCGGTCTGGTTTTAGTTGGTTTTGCCGTCGCGATTTACACTTTTCTTTTGAAAAACGAAAAGAATCAATTAAGCCATCGGTTTCATCGTTACCTCCTCAAATTCAAATCGCGTTTTAACCGATTAACAAATAATCGAATCTATATGGGCATCATTAAAACAATCAAAAAAAGAAGAGCGGAAGCAATTCAGCGCACCATTGTCCGCTATGGTTTGATTCTATTTAGTTTCAATTTCACTTTAATCCTGTTTTTATTTTTTCTGCTGATGGGATTAACGACCGCCGCTTTCTTATTAAGCTTATCAGTTTGGGTGATTGCTTTTGTGCCTTTGTTTGTAATTTTTTTGTTTGCCGCCACCGCTTCGATTATTTGGTACCGTTTTGGTCAAATTTTAAGATCAGTTTTTCAGGAAAAATTGATTCTTTACTCCGGTCTGGTGGTTTTGATCTCGGTTTTGCCGTTACTTTTAATTTTGTTTTTTTTGTCGCTGATTATAAGTGTTTTCAGTTTTTCTGGCTCCAGCTTACTGCCGACAATTTTTCTGGTGACTCTTTTAGTGACGGTTTTGGCCGTTATTTTTGAAATATTCATTGTCACTATCGGCGCAGTCACCAAAGATTAACTATGGGCATCATTACCATTGTTGGTAAGCTTAAAAGTGGCCGCCGGATCGGCCGGACCATTGGTTTTCCGACTCTAAACATCCCCGTATCTCGGGTCATTAAAAAAGACCAATGGGGAGTTTATTTTTCCCTGCTTAAAATTAACGGCCGGATCTATCCGGCTTTAACCCATTTAGGCCCGCCGAAAACTTTTAAACTGGGCCGGGCCACCTGTGAAAGCTATTTATTGTATTTTCGGGAGAAGTCGCCGATTATAGAAGTAAAAAAAACTCTGCTTTTAAAGTTGCGCGAGATTAAAAATTTTCCCAGCATCAAAGAATTAAAAAAACAAATTCGTCAGGATGTTAAGGCGGCTAAGCATTTTTTTGGTCTGTAAAATGATTCTGTTATTTTTTTGACCCCTCACCCCTTAACCCCTCTCCCTCAGGGAGAGGGTGCCCGAACGAAAGCGAGGGCAGGTGAGGGAATGAACGGATTAAGAGAGTTTAATTAACCACCCCTAAATCCCTCCTTGAAAAGGAGGGGAAAGCTTGGGAGCTAAAATTTTTTAAAAAAAATTAGCCAGAGCGGTAGAAACCAAACTGGCTTTTTTCGTAAGAGCGTTTTTTGTTGTCAATCACCATCTTCGGTTTAGTCGGCCATCCGGCCGGAGTCGTCGTTATCATTCCCGTCGTCGGTCGGATCACGGTTCAAACCGAGCTGATCGGCCGAAATCAGATCCGGTCTCGGCGGGTTGAGATACGGCTGAAGCGCCTGGCGGAGCTGCCGTGGCAGGGTTTCGGGCTTGAGGCCGGCGTAAGCGATGAAAGCCATGAGTAAATGAGCAACTTCGTTTGTCAGCCCGTCTGTGATTTCTTGGCTGAACTTGGTGGCCACAATGACCACTCGGCCGTCTTCGAATACCGGTTCCATCTGGTGATACTCGGCCATCACCTCGGCGTGGCACCGTTCCATGACCCCTTGCAGTTTGTGGAGCAGTTCTCCGACCGGTTCGGGTTCGGTCCGCAGCAGACTATATAGGTCATGAGCTTCTTGCATTGACTCTGCCCAAGACCGCTTGAGTTCGTCGACGGCTGTCTGGAGTTTATTCAACTCCCTGGCTTTTTCGGTTTCGATTGCGATTGCCGTCTTCTGCCCCTGGAATTCCAGGCAGAAACCTTGAGCCTCGTCACCGCTGATGCGCAGTTCGTCACTGGTCATCATTTCTGCCTTGAGTCCAGGCAGTTGCCGGAGTTGCGCCAGCAGGATCGACCACTGTTCAGAACAGTTCTCGCCGTCTTGTTTGTTTTGTTTAGTCAAAGCCGCGAGCCTGACCCTGGCGACCTGAAGGGCATCGCGCCGAGTGACAAACGTCCGGCAAGCGATTGCGACGTCCGGGTGCATGTTTTGGTCTTCGGTCAAGTGCAGCGTAACCGTTTTTCGGGTGGCGGTTTGCACCCCTTGGCCGCTGAAAATGAGACTGGGTATTTGCAGACCGGCTACCCCCAGCATCGCGAGCAGACCGACCTGGCCGCTGACCATAAGCTCTCCTTGCGGGTCTTTCACGCACCAGGATTCAAACATGCTGTCTTCGGGAAAAGTACCCAGTTCCTCCAGCAGTCTGGCGATGAAAGGATTTTCGCCCTCTATTCTCTTTGGCATCTTTCTGGCCATCCTCGTCTAGTTGGTTTGGTGCCAATTATTTAGCCTTATCAGCTAGTTGGCTTTTGTCTGCTATATTACAAAAATTATGCACTTTTGTCAATACATTTTGTTGGCAGTAATTGGTAAAATATGTTATAATTTAAACATCTTGATCTAATTAAAAAAACTGGAATTTTACAAATCGCTTGTCGCGTATCGTAAATCGCAGCAACGATTTGCGATTAGCCATTAGCGACATGCAAATGTAGCAGGGCGCGACGAAGTGTTGATCGTTTTAATCAATGAACCCGATACTCCGAAGCAAGTCGCCGACGCTCCAAAGCTAAGATAGTTCAAGCTTTGGCGACGGAGCACTTCGGGGTATTCGGCGAGCAACATAATAAATTTTATGTCAAACGGTGATAAAACAATTCTAATTGTAGAGGACGATAAGTTTTTGGCCAAAATGCTTGGCCGAAATTTGGAATCCCATCATTATCAAGTGGTTCAAGCGATTAATGGTAAAGAGGGGCTGGTGAAAGCCTCTCAGGGCAACATTGATTTAATTCTTTTGGATATTATGCTGCCGGATATTGACGGCTTTGATTTGCTGGAAACAATAAAAAATGACGAGAAAACTAAAAGAATTCCCGTTATTATTATTTCCAACCTGGGTCAGCCGGAAGATATCCAGCAGGGTAAGTCTTTGGGCGCTAAGGATTATTTGGTGAAAAGTGATTTAAGTCTGGATCAGGTGGTGGAAAAAGTCAGAAAAAATTTACCCCAATAAATCCAGCCCTGTCCCGATAATTAATTTTTCTAAAAAAATGCAGTTGGCTAACGAAAAAGTAAAAATTTTGGTTCAGAATTTGGACTTAGTGCCCAAGGACCGATTGGAAGAAGTTTTTGCTGAGGCCGAGAAAGATAACCGGCCGCTGGCGACTTTACTCGTCGAGCACGACTTGATTTCCGATGACCAGATTGGCCAAGTTATCGCCGATCATTTAGGTTACGACTTTGTTGATTTAGACAATACGCCGATTGACACGGAAGTTTTAAACATCATCCCTGAAGTGATGGCTAAAAAACAAAAAGTCGTTATTTTTGGCCGCGACAAAGATGGCATCAAACTCGCCATGGTTAATCCCGGCAATCTGGAAATTATCCATTTGGTGGAAAAAAAAACTGGTCAGCCGGTACTGCCTTATTATACAACCATTGACAACATCAACGCCGCTTTAGTCAAATACCAAAAAGAAATTCAAAAAGAGTTTGCCTCAATCATTAAAGAAAATATTTCTGCCGCTAAAAAAGGGGCCAAAGCCGAAGACTTGCCGATCGCTAAAATTATTGACACGCTGATTGAATACGCCTATCAAAATAAATCTTCCGATATCCATGTTGAGCCGGGCGAAGAAAAGACTTTGGTCCGGTTTCGGATTGACGGCATTTTGCATGACATCATTGAACTGCCTAAAGAGGTTCATGATTTAGTCGTGACCCGGATCAAGATTTTATCCAAATTAAGAACTGATGAGCACCAAAGCGCCCAGGACGGTAAATTTCGGGCTGACCTGGAAGATGAAAAGTTGGACATCCGGGTTTCAATTATTCCCATTGTTGAAGGTGAAAAAATCGTCATGCGGTTATTGTCGGAAAAAAGCCGGCAGTTCAGTTTGGAAGACTTAGGCATGTCCAGCGCGGACTTGGTTAAAGTCAAAAAAGAATACTCCAAGCCTTATGGCATGATTTTAGCCACCGGGCCGACCGGCTCGGGTAAAACCACGAGCTTGTACGCCATCTTGAAAATTTTGAACCGTCGGGAAGTCAACATTTCCACCATTGAAGATCCGGTGGAATACGACATGGACGGCATTAACCAAATTCAGGTTAACTCAAAAACTAATCTGACTTTTGCCGCCGGTCTGCGGTCAATTTTGCGCCAGGATCCGGACATTATCATGGTCGGCGAAATTCGCGATAAAGAAACGGCCGAAATTGCCATTAATTCCGCTATGACCGGCCACCTAGTTTTATCGACTCTGCACACCAATGACGCGCCCACGGCCTTACCCCGATTTTCCGAGATGGGTATTGAACCGTTTTTAATCGCCTCAACCGTCAACATTATTATCGCCCAGCGCCTGGTCCGCAAAAACTGCACCCAATGCATTGTCAGCGAACAAGTTTCTTTGGCGGAATTAAAAAATCAATTTTCTTCGGTTTTAGTCAGTAAGCTGTTCGGGGAAAATGAAGCCGGTGTTAGGCTTTATCACGGCAAAGGCTGTTCAGTTTGCAGCCAGACAGGTTATCACGGCCGGATTGGCATTTTTGAAGTTTTGGATGTCACGGAATCAATTAGGGAATTGATCATGAAGCGGGCCGACGCTGATCAGATTCGGGATCAGGCGATTAAAGAAGGCATGACGACAATGATTGAAGATGGTATCAAAAAAGCCTTATCCGGTTCAACTACTTTGGGTGAAGTTTTACGCGCGACTCGCGAGTAACTATATGAAATTTGATTACGTTGTTTTTGATCGTAGCAATCAGATCAAGAAAGGATCAACTCAAGCCGCCGATTTGAAAGAGGCGACTCAGCTTTTAATCAGTCAGGGTTGGTTTATCAAAAAAATAAAACCCCGCGGCCGGGCCAAGGGCGGGTTTGGCGAATTGAGCCTGGGCCGGGTTTCGTTGATTGATAAAGTTTTATTTACCAAGCATTTGTCAACGATGCTTAAATCCGGCATCACCCTCAATGAGGCTTTGGCCGTGATCGCGGATCAGACCACTTCCCAAAAATTCAAAAAAATTATTCTAAACGTTTTAGAAAGTGTTAAAACCGGCCAGAACTTATCGCGCTCTTTGGAAAAATTTCCTAAAGTTTTTGATTCGTTGTTTATTAATATTATCAAGGTTGGGGAAGAAAGCGGTACGCTGGAAGGTAACCTGGAGTACCTGTCTCATGAAGTTTCTGACCAGCTGGAGTTGCGCCGCAAAGTCAAAGCGGCGGCTTTTTATCCGGCCATTGTCTTATTTGCGACCGGCGGTTTGATTGTCGTTTTGGCTTATTTTGTCTTGCCGAAAATCACCCAGTTATTCAGAACCTTGAAGTTTGATTTACCCCTCAGCACCAAGGTTTTGCTTTGGGTTTCGGATTTAATGGAAAAGCACGGTGGGGTGATTATTCTGAGTCTGATTATCGGCTTAGTCCTACTCCGGGCCGTTTTGACCAGCAAATTCGCCCAGCCGTTTTGGCACCGTTTGATTTTGAAGTTGCCGGTGGTCGGCACCATTGTCATTAATTACAACCTGACTTTGATGAATCGAACCCTGGGCATTCTGCTTAAAAGCGGTTTAACCATTGATCGGGCTCTGGCTGTGACGACCCAAACTTTAAGTAATTTGATTTACCAGCGGCGCTTGACCCGAGTCTTGACTCAGATCCAAAAAGGCCAGCGTTTTTCCGACACCCTGGCCGGGTTTCGTCAGTCCAGGCGCCATCCGCTGTTTCCACTTTTGGTCGTTAAAATGATTGATGTGGGTGAGCGCAGCGGCCGGCTGGACGAGTCATTCTCTTATTTGGCGGAATTTTTTGAAAAAGAAGTGGATAACACCACAAAAAATTTAACTACTATTTTAGAACCATTGCTTTTGGTTTTTATCGGTTTAATTGTCGGTTTTGTCGCCATTTCGGTTATCGCTCCGATTTATCAAGTCACCGGGCAACTGGGTGGCGGTCTTTAAAGCGATTTTTTGTTTTAGCTAATTAATTGTTAATTAAGTTTTAACAATTGGCAAAATCATGCGGGGTTTTACCCTCATTGAATTAATTCTGATTCTAGCGATTATCGGCGTGATGTCGCTTTTAACTTTGCCGTTTCTCCAATCGTTTCAAGTTTCTTCTGATTTAGCGACCTCGGGTTTTAATTTGCTCGCCACTTTACGTCAGGCCCAAAGACAAGCCCAGACCGGTCAAGACAATTCAAATTGGGGGGTCTATTTTGATGACGGTAATCATCAATTTATTCTTTTTCGGGGTGACAGTTTTGCCAGCCGCGAGCCAAGTGAGGATCAGGTGGCGACATATTCCGAGATTTTTTCTTTTCAGCCCGACTTTGGCGACCAAATCGTTTTTTCTTTGTTCAACGGTCAGCCCTCGGCCAGCGGTATAGTTCAAATCTCAGGTCCCAATAATCAAGTTAGAGTTATTCTGATTGCCGCTGATGGCCAAATTAATATTGGTAATTAACTCTAGTCATTCAGCTTTTAGCTGATAGCTTACAGAAGTAATCAAAGGTTAACAGCTATCGCTGTGATGATAGAACAGTCAATTACTAAACCTAGAAAATAAAATCGCAATGCTACCAGCTACCAGCTACAAGCTACCAGCTAAAACCGGCGTTTCTTTGGTGGAAGTAATTCTGGCCGTGGCTTTGTTCGCTTTGTTCGCCACGGCTTTACTGGGTTTATTATTTGCTTCTTACGGCAGTAATTTTCAGGCCTTAGAAAAACACAAAGCCGGGCTCTATGCCCAGGAGGGTTTAGAAGCCGTGTTATCTATCCGGCGCCAAGCTTGGAATTTATTGGTTAACGGCGACCATGGGCTGACTAGCTTAGCCGGTTTTTGGCAATTCAACGGCAGCTCAGATCTGATAGAAAATAAATATCAGCGGACCATTACCTTGAATGATGTTTGCCGCGACCCCAGCGGTTTAATCGTTGACTGTTTGAGTCCGGGCGCTTTGCCTGATTTGCACAGTAAACAAGCCGTAGTTAAGGTTTCCTATGCCGCTATTACCGGCGTTAATAATGAAGTCACTTTGGAATCTTTATTGACCACTTGGCAGAGCCGGGATTGGCTTCAGACCAATTGGACTGGCGGCGCCGGCCAGACGAGCTGGTCTGAAGCTAATCGGTATTATTCTGACGATGGTCAGATTGATTACAGCACGGCCGGAGAAGTAAAATTAGTCAGTTTAGGTGGCAACAGCTGTGGCAAAAAGATTTGGCCCTTCACCACCCCAACCGACTACACTTACGATTCAGCCAAAATAGAAGTCAGCGGTGGCTTAGCCGAACTTAAGGGTCAAGCTGGTGGTACATCCGGGGCTACGACTAATCCTGGTTTTGATTCCAGCACCACCGGCTGGACCTATGCTGACTGGAATCAGGGTGGTGGTGAAGTTAACGTCACCGGCAGCCGTCTGACTAGCGGAGGCAATCCCAACGCTTGGGTTTACGTCAATTTTCCCAGGGGCAGTAACGATGAACTGGGTGGCTATTGGCGACAAGCTTTTACCACCACGGTTAGCAGTCCGACGGTGAACGTTAATTTTGACTGGCAGGTTAGCCAGTATGATCCAACGCCTAGCACCTTACAACTTTATGTTTTTGTTGATCCCAGTCCCGGTGTGCCGACTCTGGGTCAGCAGGTCTGGTCTTCCGGTGAAATCACCAGTACCAGCGGCTGGGTCAACGTCTCAAACATCGACGCCTCGTCTCGGGTCAGTAGCTCTGGCACTTACTATTTGAAAATCGCCGCTTGGGTTGAAACGCCAGGCTCGACCACCGGTTCGTTCCGGATTGGTTATGACAACGTCAGTCTAGACTGGGTAGGCGGCACCTCTTATCCTTCTGACAACCCAACGATTAATCCGGTCGCTTCTTATGAAGTTTCTAACATTGACGCCTGGTCTTCTTTTGCCGAGACGGCCCAAAAAAACGGTGGCGAAATCTATTACCAATTGTCTAGTGACAACGGCACGACCTGGCAATATTTCGACGGCGCTAACTGGACTACCGCCGGTTTTGGTCAGTACAATCCGGCGAGTGTTGTTAACGCTAACCTCTCCAACTTCGCCACCACCACCGGCTCAATTATGTTCAAAGCTTTCCTGGCCAGTGACGGGCAACAAGCAGTGAAGTTGGACCGAGTCGTTCTTGGCTGGGGCCAAGGTGAGTTGTCCGGCTTTGCCACGAGCGGTTGGCTGGAGAGCTCCGCCTTTAATACCGGCGGTCAAAGTTCGTTTAACCTTTTGAGTTTAGCTGGTTTGATTCCCAGCAGTTCTTTTGATGTCGCCGTTCAATTAGCGACCGCGCCGGATTCAGGTGGCTTGCCCGGCAGTTGGTCAGACTGGTTGGGGCCGTCTGGTTTAGGCACCTACTACAGTCTGGGGGAAGAAGTCCTAATCCCTTTGGCTAATAACCATAACGATCACCAATGGCTAAAATATAAAGTCTTTTTATCGGGCGACGGCAGCGACACGCCAGTTTTAAATGAGGTGAAAATAAATTATACACCGTAATGGCAACCAAAAACCCAAAATCCAAAACCCAAAACTCTGGTTTTACTTTGATTGAGCTGATAATTTATTTAGCCATTGTCAGTATAATTTTAGTCAGTATTTCTTATTTAACCATTGATTTGATTAGCGGTCAGAGCAGTAGTCAGGCTGATCAAGAATTGATTTATGGTTTTAATTTTATTACCGCTACACTGATTAAAGATATTCGCTTGGCTCAGGACATTACCAGTTTGTCTAGCGGCGTTTTGGCTTTAACCATGCCTGGCGATGATGTAACCTATAGTTTTGACTTGAGTAATAAAAAATTGACCAGACAAATTGGCGCTGCGGTCGCTGATCTACATAGCGACGCCATTGAAGTGACCGGCAGTTTTAGCGATCGGTCGTATTTGGGCCGGGCGAAAAATGTCGGCGTTGATTTATCTTTAAATTATAAAAACCCTGATAATTTGCCTCAATATAACGCCAGCACCACGGCGAGTTTTTCGGTTGAGCTGCGGGGCCGAAGGTAGTATTAGTGACTAATTTTAATTTCTAATGACCAAGAATCAATCAAAAAAAAAGTTAAGCCTTGGACCGCGGGGTTATATCGCTTTGATCTCCTTGCTGATTATTGCCGCTGCCGGGCTGACAATTGCTTTGAGTGTCAGCCTGACCGGGCTGGGGACAGTTCAGTTAAGCTTGGCTGATGTTCAGGCGAGCCGGGCCAAAAGTTTAGCGAACAGTTGCCTGGAGGACGGCCTGGAGCGCCTGCGTTTGAGTTGGAATGATTATTCTGGTTCGTTGTCAATTGGCGGCGAATCTTGTATAATAAATGTGACAACTGGGTCGGGCAGTGCGACTTTAGTCGCCACTGGCACAGTTAGTCGTTACACTCAAAAAATTCAAATCCAGGTTGATTCTAACTTAGCAGTTATCAACTGGCAGGAATATTAGGTTGTAGGTTATAACTTTTAGCTTATTAGTGTTTGTCCTAAAAAGTTGATAACCTAACGACTAAAAACCTAAACTATGGCAAGAAACAATATTTTTGGTTTAGACATCTCCGATCACTCCATTGAAGCGGTTTTAATCAAAAAAACTTTTGGTCGGCCGAAAGTCGCGGCTTATGCCCGGACCGTTTTACGCGGCGACGTTATTCGCGACGGCATCATTAAAAATCCCGAGCGTTTAGCCGAAAACATTAAAAAAGTTTTAGCCTCCGGCCGGCCCAAACCGATCAGAGCTTCGCGCTGCATTTTATCTTTGCCCGATGCCCGGGCGTTTACCACCATTTTCAAATTGCCGGCGGGCCTCAAGCACAGCGAGATAAAAAATACCATTCCTTATAAAGCCGAAGAGATTATACCGTTCAAATCTTCCGAGGTTTATTTTGATTTTAAGACTATTGTTAGAGTTGACAGCACTCAGGAGGTGTTTTACGCCGCCGTGCCCACCAAAGTCATTGACGGCTATCTTGATGTTTTAGCTAAGGCCGGCTTAACGGCGGTGGCTTTTGATTTGGAATCAATCAGTCTGGCCCGAGCCCTGGTCAGTCCGGCTTTAATCAATGAAGCCAAAAAGCATTTAGCCAAGGACTCTAAAAAGTTTGACGCCGCGATTCTTCTAATGGACATCGGCGCCCGGGTGACTAATCTGAATATTTTTGACCGCAACGGCATCCGCCAGAGTTTATCAATTAAAATCGCCGGCAATCGTTTCAGCAAAGCTTTGGCCGCTAAATTGAGCGTGACCGAACATGAAGCCGAGGCGTTGAAAATAAAAGTCGGCTTTGATTCCAAACAAGATAAAGGCCGAGTGGCCTTAGTTTTGCAAAAAGAATTTGAACGCTTGATTAACGAGACTAAAAAATTAATCAATTATTACCAAGAAGAAAGCGGCCGGCGGGTTGGTT
Source organism: Candidatus Buchananbacteria bacterium RIFCSPHIGHO2_01_FULL_44_11 (assembly GCA_001817345.1). Taxonomy (GTDB): domain Bacteria; phylum Patescibacteriota; class Patescibacteriia; order Buchananbacterales; family UBA6539; genus 2-01-FULL-44-11. The sequence continues at coordinate 19,909 of MHIE01000007.1, forward strand.
TAGTGATTTTAGCCGGCGGCTCCAGTCTTTTGCCCGGCCTTGATCAGCACCTGACCGACAACCTGGGTTTGCCGGTCAAGATCGGCGATATCTTGACAAAAGTTAATGATCCGGCCAACTTGATTAAAGCCAAGAATAAATCCGTTATTTTTGCCAATGTTTTAGGTTTGGGCTTGCGCGGTATCAGTAAAAGTCCGGCCATCGGCGATATCAATTTTTTACCTTTGAAAAAAGCCGGTTTAAAGTTTAAGCCACTGGCAACCGATAAATTAGCTTGGCGTTTGGTTTACGTGCGCTTGGCCGTTCTTTTGGTCGCCGCTGTGGTTTTTGTTGGCCTGACGATTTTCAAAAACCGGGGCTTTGATTTATATCAGCAAGTCTATCCGGTGCCAGATTACAGTACCGAAGTTTCGGCCGACATTAATTATGAGGCTTTGGATCAGCTGCGGCTGCAATTTATGCTGGACGCGGCGACCAGCACCTCAACCACTACCCCCACTACCACCCCGGCCGTAATTGAAGCTGAATCGCTTTTCACCATCAAAATTAAACAAACCAGTGCTGGCTATCTAAATGTTCGGTCTGGTGCCGGCACCAATTATCCTAAAATTGGTCAAGTTGATTCCGGGACCGAGTTGCCGGTCTTAGCCGAACAGGATAACTGGTATCAAATTGAGTTGATTCAAGAGGCGGTCAGACAAGAAGGCTGGGTTTCGGCCAGTTATGTGGATAAGGTGGAAGAATAATTTTTCGCTATCCGTGGTATAATTAAGTTAACAATTTAAACATTAACATCCATAATCCTTATGGTTAAGGAGGTGAAATTATGAAGAAGAAAGGTTTTACTCTTATTGAACTGCTGATTGTCATTGGTATTATTGCCATTTTAGCGGCAATTATTTTTGTCGCCGTTGACCCGGCTCGTCGTCTGGCTGAAGCCAGAAACGCCGTACGCTGGAGCTCAACCAATTCAATTTTGAACGCGGTTTTAAAATACACGGTTGATAACGGCGGTTCACTGCCAACTGCAATCTCTGGTGCTAGCGTTGCCACTAATTACATTATCGGCACCGGTGGTGTTGGTAATTGTGCGGCCACTTGTTCTAACGGCGGCGGTACTATCAGCCATAGTAACGATTGCCTTAGTCTTGCCGCTTTAGTTGACGAGTATATTGCTTCCATTCCAATTGATCCGAGCGGTGGTACTACCTGGACGGCGGCTCAGACCGGTTATTATCTCAGCAAATCAACTAACGGTCGGATTACGGTTGGCGCCTGCGGCACGGAAACTGTTGGTGGGGCACAGCCATCAATTAGCGTCAGCCGTTAAGATTCAATCCCCTCAATTATCACTAAAGTAGAAACGCTCCAATGGGGCGTTTCTACTTTTATTATTATTGGAGTATAATGTTATTAGGTAGAAAAATATTGATTAAAGATATATGTCTAAAAAAGCCGTATTTATTATCGCCCAAAATGGTTTTCGCGACGAAGAACTTTTAGAGCCAAAAGCCGTCTTAGACGACCGGGGCATTCAAACCAAAGTCGCCAGTCGGACTAGAAAAAAGGCCCTGGGCAAATTGGGTACGGAAATTGAACCCGACCTGGCTTTGGCCGAAATTCGGCCTCAAGATTTTGACGCTGTTATTTTTGTCGGCGGTCCTGGTGCCGTTGAATATCTGGCTGACCCTTTGGCCTGGAACTTGGCCAAAGGCTTTAAGCAGGCTGGAAAAGTTGTTGCCGCTATTTGTCTGGCCCCCTCGATTTTAGCCAATGCCGGTCTTTTGATCAGTAAAACCGCCACCGCCTTTCCGTCGGAAGAAAATAACTTAAAAGCCAAGGGCGCGGATTACACCGGGATGCCGGTTGAAGTGGATCAAAATATTGTCACCGCCATCGGCCCGGAAGCGGCGAAGGAATTCGGTGAGCAAATCGCCTATCTTCTGGCTGCTTAAAATTTTGTCGTAGCCTTCATCGTTAAATGCGGCTAGCAACATTGATTTTTTTGTTAAAATATGCTATAATTAAATTGTAATAAGCTAAATCTAGCTAAAATTTTTTAAAAATAAACTCAAAATATATATGGGTTACCGTCAGGTCGAGGTTGTGACAGCGACCAAAGTTGGCATAATTGTCAAGATGACTATATTAGCCACTGCCGTTTCTACCGCCGTTATCGGTGGTCTTTTTGTTTCCAGCATGGCAGTAGGACTAAACAGTATTGCGATTTCCGAGGTTGGCGGTTTTCGGATGGCTGCAGTTAATTTATCAAAAGAAAAAACAGAGAAAGAACAAGTTGATTATGATAAGCTTCCTCGGTATGTTCCCGGTGAAATAATCGTAAAGTTTAAAGACACAACATTAACAAATGATATTTTAAAAAATAATAAATTATCCGCCAAGACACTAGCGACAGGCGATTCAAACCTTGATAAGCTGTTTTCAGAATATGGCATAGAATCGGCGGAAAAAGTGTTGAGGACGTCAATATCTGACCAGAACAAATTAATAGAGCAAAGCCGTTTAGTTAAATTCAAATCTCCTAAATTGAAGAATAACGCAATTTTACATCAGGAAGAAAGAGTCAAAAATTTAGAACAGGGAAAAAAGATTGATGATCTGGATAATTTGACCCAGGATTTTATCAATAAGATAAAAAAGAATAGCAAAGTAGAATATGCTGAACCAAATTATATTTTTAATGTCTCTAATTCTAGTCCTTGTTATAGCAGCGAAACAAAACAACTAGAAGCGCATCGCTCTGGCGTGACGGGGAATCATTCGGTAAAAATTGCGATTGTTGATACAGGGGTTGATTCTACGCATGAAGATTTGGCGGCCAATGTGATTCCAGGTTATGATTTTGTGAATATAGATTTTGATTATTGGTCAACTGTGCCGGGGGTTTCTTTGAATACCGGTGGCGGCAACTGTTCGCCGACCACCCCCCAATATTGTTTAGATGATTATTTTTCTCTTGACAGCGATCCGGCTGATAAAAATGGACATGGTACTCACGTAGCCGGTATTGCCGCGGCACTAGATAACACCTTTGGGATAACCGGTGTGTGCCCGGGTTGTTCTATTTTGCCAGTTCGTGCTGGCTTTAGTATTAAGTTTAACAACTACATCATTGGTACTTTAGAGAATGATGATATCTATAACGCCATAATTTATGCGACGGATCATGGCGCCAATGTAATAAATATGAGTTTTGGGGGTAGCTTCTCGGATTTGCAGCAGGAGGCAATACAGTATGCTTACGCCAAGGGGGTGACTTTAGTGGCCGCTGCTGGCAATTTTCGTACAGATGATAAAACAAATTCTTACCCAGCAGCATTTGACGACGTTTTGGCAGTTTCGGCCTTAGGCGATTGGTTTGGTGCGGCGCCTGGGGAAAAGAGCTGCTATGGGGCTGATTTCTCTAATTACGGCAGTTGGGTAGATGTTGCTGCGCCAGGGTCTTGGGTGAAATCAACTGTTCCAAAATCATTAGAGTCTTCTGGCTATGCGCATAAGTCTGGCACTTCAATGGCCTCGCCGTACGTGGCAGGTCAAGCCGGGCTAATATTGTCAAAGTACCCAGGCTTAAGTCCAAAAAAAGTAGCTAATCTTATTGAGTTGACTGCCAATCCAAATAAAATTACTTATGATCGTTCTCATTTTTTTGGAAGTGGTGTAATTGACGTTTACAACAGCGTCACAGAATCAATTGCACTTGCTTCGGATAGCGATATTGGTATCTCGCACCCTCTTGATAATATCATTGTGAATAGTTCGATAATTATTGACGGCCGTGTCCAGGGGTCAAGGTATAAACTTGAATATAGCACTAATCCATACAATAATTCCTGGAGCAGCATTGTTCCCTGGTCAACGATTACGAATCCTAACTTTTCTGTAACTTGGGATCCTTCCAGTGTTCATCTTGCGGTTGGCAAATTTTATGTTAAATTAACCGCGGAGGATATCAGTGGAGGGTTGAATACATCTTATTTGACCCTGTTTAATCAAGGATTGGGATGGCCAAAATTTTTTTATACAACGCTTGGCGTAGAAGCACACCCCACTGTAACCAAATTAAGTACTTCGAGTAACAAAAAGATATTGATTATTTCATTATCAGGCAATCCATTATATGGCGTACCAGCATCAGTGTCTCAATTTGATTTTTTTGGAAATACTGTCATTGCCTTTCCTTCCGTTGTTGGATTTAATCTATATGGCAATCAGTTAGTTGTTGGAGATATTAATAATGATGGAGAAGACGAACTGGTAATAGCAGGCAATCCGTCCGGTTGGTCGCCAAATACCGGCGGATGGGTGATAGAAGCCCACTCAAAGACCGGTGGTTTGCTATGGCGAAGAAGCGACATCACTGGTGCAGCGGCAGCCTATATTACTATTGAGGACTTGGATAATGATAAAAAAACAGAAATTCTGTATAATCATTATATATTGAATGGGTCCACCGGTACGAATTATAAAAATTTTGTCCCGACAAAGATCCCTTCTTCGGGGTTGTCGGATATGTCTTCTTACCATCTGGCAATTGACACAAATGGAGACTCAAAAAAGGAAATTATATATGGTGATTATAGCAACAGCAGTTCTTCCTTAAATGCGCTTAGTGTCAGTGATCAGGGATCGTCAATAGTGTGGTCAACCACCTTGAGCAGTCAAGTTATAACAAGCATAGTCAGTGGGGATATAAACAATGATGGCTGGCCGGAGATAATGGTCGGGACCATGGATTTGGACACCTCTAACCTCCCATCCGCCTTTCTTTATATCTTAGATAGAAATGGCCATATCGTGAGTCGGATTGAATTAAGCGGACCAGGAGCATCGAATGACGGAACGCGTTATACAAAAGTTAGGTTAGCGCTTGCTGACCTTGATGCATCGGGCAACCTGGAAATAATTGCTACTTATTTTAATCAAATATTCATTATTAGTAATGGTACAATTTCTAAGGTAATAGCCAATGGGAAGGTTGGGGAAGATAATAATATCGAGGGATTGGCTATTGCTGACGTCAATAATGACAATTTTCCCGAAATTGTGGTGAACTATGAGGTTTTGTTGGCAGACAATGAATTAAGCGGAATTAGTATATGGGATAGGCAAGGAGGACTCATGGATAGTAGAATATATCCATATAATGATTGGGGGGCAAATCCAGTCATATCTGATCTCAATGGCGATGGTAAATTAGAAATTATAGTTCATTCGAGGACTAACAGCCTTAATTCTAAAGGTCTGGTAGATATATGGAGTTTGCCCTTAAGCTATAATCCGACTAAGATGGATTGGCCGATGCTGCAACGTAATTTTCAACATACGGGTGTTTACCCCCTTCCTTCCAGGGTCACTTTTACTCAGCCGACTGTTGCGACCCAAACAATACCTGGCGTGTCCATGTCAGTGACGTGGATCGGACCTGATTTTCCTGCCAGCCAGACTGGCCAGCTGTACTTATTTGATGCGACGGCGAACACCATGATTACCAGCCCCTATCAAGATTATATTGACCGTACACCCCCGACGACTGTTAATAGCTGGAATTTACTCTTGAGTGGAGGATCATTTAACCCGACGCTGCGTAACAACTTGCCCATGGGTTCGTACAAATTTGTCTTTGCCGACGACCCGCCAATTTCAACAATTTACGGGACCAGTCCCGTGTTCACGGTCGGACCATATGTAACGATCAGTCAGCCAACGGCTAACTCACTCGTGTCAGCCGGTAAATCAATGCAGGTCTCGTGGACTGATCATGGGTTTGCCCAGAATCAGACTGGCTACGGTCTTTCTTCGGCTGATACTGGTTTTCTGTATCTATATAATGCTACCACGAATACCATGGTCGTTAATCCCTACCAAGATTACATTAATCGGGGGTATACCAATCAAAATCCATTAAATGGTTGGAATCTATACCTCTATGGGGTGTCGTTTAACCCGACCTTGCGCAATGATTTACTCGCCGGATATTATAAGTACGTGATGACTGATTTGGCAGGCAAAATTGTTGGGGTAAGTCCGAGATTCTATGTCTCAGCCTATGTGCCGCCCACCTGTACTTCAAATTGGTCTTGCGCTGCCTGGGATCAATGTAGCTCTAGCGGTACCCAAACCCGGACTTGCATCGATGCTAATAAATGTCCGACGCCAACCAATCAACCAGCCCCCAGTCAAAGCTGTACTTATGTTACGCTCTCTGGTTTTTCTTGCCTCCAAGGTGAAACAACCTATAAGGGAGAGGAGGCAACTTACAACGGCAGTACTTGCGCTGATATTAATTCACAAAATTATCCCTCTGATGCTTATGGCCCTTGCCAATACGGTTCGCTTGGCTCATGTGCCTGGGATTATGAAACCGAAACCTGCATCAATAATTGCCAAAATTTGGAGGATTATGATTCTTGCATCAATGCCAATGAAAATCCTGAGGACCCAACCTGGTGTATTCCGGCCTCAACTCCCCCGCCACCCTAAAAACACTGTCATTACCCTTTATGATTAAACTGTCATCAACCAAGATTAACCTGCTGTCATTAGTTTTTAGTCTTATCGGTGGTGATTTATTAGTGGTTAATAAAACGTCGGCTCAATTACCGGAATTCGGTGAGCAAATCGCCTATCTTCTGGCTGCTTAAAATTTTGGGGCAGAGTTTAACTCAAAATAATTTTAAAAATACGGGGCATAGTGACAAAATAACAAAATTGAAATTACTCATTAAAAAAAGGGCGATGGTGGTTTCATTAATCTCAATCGCCACCCTTTGTCTTGTAGTTTTAACTATCGTCTTGGCGGCGCCAGGACCAAGTGATTGGTACGTCCGGCCGGGTAGTGGTTCCGGCGACGGAACATCCTATGCCACTGCCTGGAGAGGCCTGGAAAACGTAATCTTCGGATCAGGTGGAGTCCAGGCAGGGGATACGCTTTATATTTGTGGCACTCACACGGCGGTCGGGACTCAAGTCATCAATATTCCCTCGGGTACCGCCATTAGTCGAATCACAATCCGTATGGACTGCCCGAGCAGTGATGATGGTAAAGTATTTGGTTATATCTTTAACCTCGGCGGCTCAAGCTATCTAACTTTCTACAAATGCTACTTCGATGCCGCGCCGATTGTGATGGACAACCCCGATGACCCGGGACCGCCGGTACTGTTCTCTCATGACGTGACTATTGATAGCTGCGTGCTGAAAAATGACATAGACAACATAATTGATTTATACGCCGGAAATGATAATTGGATAATCCGCAATTCGGATCTCTCTCAGTCGGAGACGGGAATTTACACTCATACTTCCGTAAATGCGGCCGGCGGTGCCAGCTATTTAACCGTGGAAAACAATTTTATTCACGACATGTGTTTGACGCCAGCACAACTTGCTAATTCTGATTGCCATGCGGTTGGCATCCAAAATGGCTCCAATATTACCATCACTAAAAATCAAATTTGGAATACGGGCGCGGCGATTGAGTTTTGGTCATGGCCGACGGCGGCCATGACAAACAATACCATCAGTTATAATTTTATCAAGGATATAAAGGTGGCATCTGTGACCGAAGGCGGTGGCATAAGAGTTTCCAACCATACGTCTCCGGGTTTGAGAACGGGTTTCAAAATTTATAGTAATATTATTGAAAGTACCGGGCTAGGAGGATCTGGCACTCAAGGCAATGGCATTGAACTTAACTTGGCCGATCCCGTTGAGGTCTATAATAATGTTATTAAAGATGCAAGGGGTACGGGGATTAGTATAAAAGATGATAATTCTGCTACTACTTATGGTGTTAGTGGATTTGTCTATAATAATATTATTGTCAATCCTGGAAATTACTATGTGTCATTAGACGGGAGGACTTATAGTAATGCAGTAGATTTGGATTATAATGTTTATTCTCCATATCCGGCGGCCGGCAAATTTTACTTTAGACCTTCGGGAACCTATGGCGCCAATTCGATTTTTACTGATCCAAATTTTCTCAATGCCAGCGGGAACTTCAACCAGTCCACTGATTTTCAACTCCAAGCCACCAGTCTGGCCATTGATCAGGGCAGGTTAACATGGTTGACTGAAGACTTTGCGGGAAACACCATTCCCTACGACAGCACTGCTGCCGATATTGGCGCTTTTGAGTACACTCCCGGCAATACGGTGGCCACGCCCAATGTCCAGCCAGGTACCGGCACGTACACCTCGCCGATCGCCATAACGCTAAGCAGCGCCACGGCAGGGGCGACGATCCGCTACACCACCGACGGCTCCGAGCCGACCGGCAGCTCGGTGGCTTATGCCGGAACATTCCAGGTCAGTGGCAGTCCGGGAAATTCAATCACACTCAAAGCCAAGGGATTCAAGGTTGGTATGACTTCCAGCGATACCGCCATAAATACTTTCACGATTCCACTGACGCTGCCAGACATCACTATTGATTCGATTGCTACCAATCCGGCTCAGCCAGTAGTCGGTCAACCGGTGGCTATTATCGTCATTGGCCATAATAATGGAGGTATTAACTTGACTTCTTCTCAAGGAGTTGATAGTTTTTCTTCTGATTTTTCTACTTTTGTCCAAGCCAACCCGCCATCTTTTTCGCCGGCAATAATCGACGCCGGTCATCCATTGCTGTCGGGTCAAATTTTTACCTATACCTTTCAAGGTTCGTTTAATACCGTTGGCAGCGCAAATTTATTATTTAGCATTGACCAGCCATCGGCGCTTGCCGAATCGAATGAAAGTAACAACACCTTTAGCAGAACAGTGATAGTTAGCGCAACAGCGCCGGTTCTCGCGCCCTTTACTACCTTCAGCAACTGCCGACCGGTTCAATCCCATTAACCATCGTTTTAATGGCAGTTGGAGGCGCTAATGGCTGAAGGTGCTGTATCCTTGCGGATTCAATTAATAACGCGCCCCTCCCTCTCACCCGAGGGCATTTTTTGATAGTCATACCCTTGTCAACTGGTTTTGATTAATATATAATACAGTTTACAGATTAAATTAATAATAATTCACGATTCAAGGTACTGTTAAGGTTCCTTTAGCTTGCTATGCCGCTATTTCACTAAAGCTTGTTACTCCCCCCTAGCAATAAATACTAAGCCCGAAACACAAAATTCGAAACAAGGTCTAAAAATCCAAATATCAAAATTCTAAAGGTCAAACCAAATACCAATGATAAATTTAGAATTTGAATAATTATAATTTCTTTATACCAATGACCCAATTTAAACTAAAAGCTCATTTCTCGCCTAAAGGCAGTCAGCCGGAAGCAATCAAAAAGCTTTTAGCTGGTTACAAAAAGTATAGCCAGCAAACTCTTTTGGGCGTGACCGGTTCGGGCAAGACTTTTACCGTTGCTAACTTGATAGAAAAAATCCAAAAGCCGACTTTAATTTTGTCGCACAACAAAACTTTAGCCGCCCAGCTGTTCCAGGAGTTCCAGTCATTTTTTCCGGAGAATAAAGTTTGCTATTTTGTTTCTTACTACGATTACTATCAGCCGGAAAGTTATTTGCCCGCTTCAGACACTTACATTGAAAAAGACGCGATGATTAACGAACAAATTGAACGTTTACGGCTGGAAGCGGCCACGTCGTTAATGAGCCGGACCGATACCATTGTCGTCGCTTCAGTTTCTTGCATTTACGGTTTTGGCCAGCCGGCCGATTTTGTCGGCGAAAGTCTTCATTTGCAGGTTGGTCAGAATATTAAGCGCCAGGATTTACTTCGGGCTTTGGTCGGTATTCAGTATGAACGCAGTGATTTGGAACTCCATCCCGGCCGCTTTCGGGTGCGCGGCGGTACAGTTGACGTGATTCAGGGTTCAGCCAACAGCAATATTGTCCGGCTGGAATTATTTGACGATGTTTTGGAATCAATCACCGATGTTCATCGTTTGAGCGGCCGGAAAATCAATGATTTAAAAGAAGTTTGGCTGTATCCGGCGAGACCTTTTATCGTGCCTGAGGCAAGAGTCAAGCCGGCGTTAGCCGCGATCCGAGAAGAGCTAAAACAGCGGCTGCCGCAACTCGAGCCGCTTGAAGCCTATCGGTTGAATCAGCGGACCAATTATGACCTGGAAATGATTGAGCAGCTGGGTTATTGCAAGGGCATTGAAAATTATTCCCGTCATTTTGATCAACGCCAAGTCGGTCAGCCGCCCTTTACTTTGATTGATTTTTTCAATTACGTGACTAAAGACTGGCTTTTTGTGATTGACGAAAGTCATGCCACTATTCCTCAAGTCCGGGGAATGTATGAAGGCGACCGGGCGCGCAAAAAAAACCTGATTGATTACGGCTTTCGTTTGGAGTCGGCTTATGACAACCGGCCGCTGAAATTTGCTGAATTTGAAAAATCTTTAAAGCACGTGGTTTATACTTCCGCCACTCCCAGTCAGTATGAGTTGAATTCCAGCGAGCAAGTGGTGGAACAAATTGTCCGGCCGACCGGCTTGGTTGACCCGGTGATTACCATTAAACCGGCCGTCGGTCAGGTCGCTGACTTGGTTCAAGAGATAAAAAAAACCACCAAGCTTGGCTATCGGTGTTTAGTAACAACTTTGACCAAAAGAATGGCTGAAGATCTGACGTTGCATTTTTTAAACGAGGGTATTAGGGTTCAGTATCTTCATTCCGACATTGAGACCCTGGAGCGGATTAAAATTATCCGTGATCTGCGGCTGGGCAAGTTTGATTGTTTAGTCGGCATCAATTTATTGCGCGAAGGATTGGATTTACCCGAAGTGGCTTTGGTGGCAATCCTAGACGCGGATAAGGAAGGTTTTTTGCGCAACAGCCGGAGCTTAATCCAAACCACCGGCCGGGCAGCCAGAAACATTGACGGCCGGGTGATTATGTATGCCGATAAAATAACTGAGAGCATTAAAGAAGCTATTAGGGAAACTGACCGGCGGCGCCAAGTCCAGTTAGACTATAATAAAAAATACCGGATTACGCCAAAAAGTATTGTCAAAGCCATTGCCCAGGAAGAAGTCGTGATTGAACCCGGCGAAAAAGGCCGGGCATTGGAGCTGGATAAAATGCTGATTGACCTGGAAGGCCAGATGCGGAGCGAGGCGGAAGCCTTAAACTTTGAAAAGGCAATTGAACTGAGGAATAAAATTGAAAGTCTGAAAGCAAAATTATAAGTAATCCTTCTCCCCATTTAAATGGGGAGAAGGTGCCCCGAGCCTAAGCGAGGGGCGGATGAGGGGACTTATGGCAGATAGAATAGTTAATTTAGCTAGACAATTGAGAAATCGTCAAACTGACTACGAAGCGAGACTTTGGCAAATACTTCGGGACAGAAGATTTTCCAATTTTAAATTTGTTAGGCAATGTCCTATTGGAAAATATATAGTTGACTTTTGTTGTCGTCAAAAGAAACTAATCATTGAGTTAGATGGCGGACAGCATTATGGTGACAGAAATATTAAATACGATGAAGAAAGAGATAAATACTTAGACGCAAGAGGCTATAAGCTTGTCAGAATTGCAAACAATGAATTAGATAAAAATATTGATAGAATAAAAGAGGCTATTTATTATGCATTGAATGATCGGTAATTTCGTCCCCTCACCCGTCCTGTCAGTCGCGACCGACAGGACACCCTCTCCCCTTATGGGTAGAGGGTAGCTTGGATGATAGTCTGAAAGTTAGCTAGAATAGAGTTATAAATCCTTGTTTTTTAAAAAATTGGATAAAAAAATCACCCCACCTTTGTGAAATCGATCAATCAAGAAGAATTTCTTCGGGGTGGGGGATGGTTCCTCGGCGGTGCCGGCCCCTAGGGGGCAAGATTTTTGTTTTGCTAGCCGAGTGTTAGCTCAGCAACCTGATCGCCTATGATATGGCGCGGTATGTGCAAATACAAAGACTTTTTCGGCATTAAGAGGGTGCGAACCTAGTCTTTATTAGACTAGGAAAAAAGGAACTAGGAGTCGTTGAGGCCTAAAGTCAGCTCCTTTCCCTGGCGGTTTAGCGCCAGTAGCGTTAAATGGTGAAGCCGAATTGCCGCAAATTTCCCGCCACGGCGGGAAAGCTTCAGGATCCGATTGACCAGCAGGGTTGGCGGGACTGCTTGCGCAGAATAGCGCCAGGGCTGGCGAATAAAGCAGGGTGTCAAATCCTGCAGCGGACCGAGAAGCTTGGTGTTGCGACGGGTCGTCCTTGGTTTTCCGGGGCATGCTTATCCCCGGGCATAGGATTGAACCAGAAGGACTGGGACGTCGGATTTGGGCCATTCGGCCTCACCACACTCAATGAACTGATAATGGTTGATATTGCCATGAAAATAAAAAAATGTCAATTTTTGTTAACCTACTCACTTATTAACTTACAAACCTACCAACTAAAAAATGATTGCTTTTTTCCTTTTGTTTATCGCTAACAGTTTTGTCGAGATCGGTACGACCATCGGCAAAGACCAGACCGAGAAACGCCAACAAAGTATTTACACTATGGGTTTTTTGAACTTACTCTGGAGTACGGTTTTCTTTTTATTCTTTGCTTTTTTTGTCCGCCAGGGTTTTTTGTTTTCCCTGGCTTCTTTGCCGACGTTTATTCCTAGAGTAATTTTAGAAATTGTCCAAGCCCATTTTACCGTCCTGGCGATTAAACACGCCAGCCGCAGTACTTTCAGTTTTATTCGGGTTTTGACGATTCCTTTATTACTGATTGTTGATTTGATTTTAGGCTACCGGCTTAACCCCCATCAAATCCTTGGCATTGTCATTATCGCCGTGGCTTTAATTTTATTGTTAGTCAGGCGCAGTTTGAAAACTAAAGGCATATTTTTTGTTTTATTTACTGCGGTCAACGCCGTCATTACTTTATCTTTATACAAGTATGACATTACCCATTTTAATTCGGTTGAAGCCGAGCAAAGCCTTGCCCTTTCTGTCGTTACGGCTTATTTTATGATAATGGCGCTTTTGGTGGCCAAAGAAAATCCTTTACGCTTTTTAGCTAAACCGATTTTTTTGACCCAATCGTTGCTTAATGGCGCCGGAGATGTGATTATCAGTTTCTCTTATTTGTTTGCGCCGGCATCAGTCATCACCACAATCAAAAGGTCAATTTCGGTTCTGTTTTCCGTCATGTCCGGTCATTTCTATTTTGGCGAAAAATATCTGATGTTAAAAATTCTAGCTTTTATTTTGGTGGCCGGCGGTTTATTGCTTTTAGTTTTCTAAATTAGCCGTTATAATGGCAGGAATATTTCAGCCATAGTTGAACTAATTTCAAATTTTAAATTATAAATTTTAAATAAATGACTTAATTTTAAATATTTAATTATTTTGATTTTATTTAAAATTTAGAATTAGGTATTAAAAAAATGTCAGAACAATTTATTAAAATTCGGAGTATTTTTGTTAGAAAAGAAAAGAGCGCCTGCCATTTCAAGAAACAGGACGCTCGGGATGAGGGTATATAGAGCAGAAAGCCATCTAGCACACGGCTTAAATCTTTTCTCGTCACCCGATACGCAGGTCCCGCGAACCGGCCACAATTTGGCCGAGGAATTTGCGGTTGCCGCATTGTATGGGATTTCGGAGATTGGATCGGGTAAGTTATGCTAGGGCTTAAGGGAAAAAAAGTTGCTGCGGGAATCATCTTTTGGCTGTAACCCGTAGGCCTTAGACGACGACGACGGCTTCGCTTGAAGCACCTCCAGCAACTTCCCTCTGAATAAAAAGAACAAGCATTATCTCATCAGAGGCAATCTCTAATGAGATGGCAGTGTATCATATTAAATAATTTTTGTCAAGGGTTTTTCAAAATATAACAAATTTTGGCTAAAATATGGCAAAAATAAAGAAAATATCATTATTAAAGCGGTCTATGAGCACCTAATATGTCAGAACAATTTATCAAAATTCGGGGTGCCCGAGAGCATAATCTTAAAAACGTTGACGTGGATATTCCCATTGATCAATTAACGGTCATTACCGGTTTATCCGGTTCGGGCAAATCAACGCTGGCTTTTGACACCTTATATGCCGAAGGTCAGCGCCGATACGTGGAGTCGCTTTCGGCTTATGCCCGGCAATTTTTGGGTTTGATGAATAAACCCGACGTTGACCGTATTTCCGGTCTTTCACCGGCGATTTCCATTGAGCAGAAATCGGTTTCCAAAAATCCGCGGTCAACCGTGGGTACGATTACCGAAATCCACGATTATCTCCGGCTGCTTTACGCCCGGATTGGCCAGCCCCATTGCCCGCAGTGCGGCAAAAAAATCATGCCCCAGTCCGTGGAATCAATTAGTCAACTGATTCTTCAAGAAAAATCCGGCCGTAAGCTCCAAATTTTGGCGCCGGTGGTCCGGGGCAAAAAAGGCACTTACGAACAGTTGTTTCAGGATTTATTCAAACAAGGTCACCGCCAAGTCCGGGTGGACGGTGCGACTTTTGATTTAGCCGATTGGTCTGAGATTAAACTGAACAAGCAGAATAAGCACAATATTGAAGTGATGATTGACCGGTTGCTGATTAAAAAAGACGTTTTTTCCCGGCTTCAGGAAGCGATTGAAGCGGCCGTCACTTTGGCCGCCGGGTTAGTCTTGATTCTGGAAGCCGACAAAGAAAAACTTTTTTCCCAAAACAATTCCTGCCCGGACTGCGGCATTTCTTTTGAAGAACTTCAGCCGAGGATGTTTTCTTTCAACTCACCCTTTGGCGCTTGTCCAGAGTGCCACGGTCTGGGGTTTTTGCAGCGGATTGACGCTGACTTGGTTGTACCCGACAAAAATCTATCTTTAGCCGAAGGAGCGATCCGGCCCTGGCAGACCCACGGGGAAGGCTGGCGGAAAAAAATGTTGGAAAGTCTGGCCGAGCATTACCATTTTGATTTGTGGCAGGCCTGGAAAAAACTGCCGAAAACCGTTCAAGATATTATTTTTTACGGCTCAAAAGACGAAATCAAGTTTGATTTGCATTCCTTTGACCGTAATTCCAACTATTCCTGGACTGGCCAATTTGAAGGCGTGATGCCTCAACTCGAGCGGCTTTACAAACAAACCGAATCGGATTATCGCCGGCAGGAATTGGAAAAATATATGGTGATGGGGGAGTGTTCTGTTTGCCGGGGCAAAAGATTAAAACCCGAGTCGCTGGGTGTGAGCATTAACGACCAGAACATCTGGCAGGTGTCCGAACTTGCCATTGCCAAAGCCTTTGAATTTTTTGACCATTTGAAATTAACCAAAGAAGAAAGCCAGATTGCCAAGTTGATTTTGAAAGAGATAAAAGACCGTTTGCTGTTTTTGATTGACGTCGGCTTGGATTATTTGAATTTAAACCGCGCGGCGGGGACTTTGGCCGGCGGCGAAGCCCAGCGGATCAGGTTGGCGACCCAAGTCGGCTCCGAACTTCGGGGAGTTTTGTATATTTTGGACGAACCGTCAATCGGCCTGCATCAGCGCGATAACCGGCGGCTGATTGACACTTTAAAGCGGTTGCGCGACTTGGGCAACACCGTTTTGGTGGTTGAACACGACCAAGAAACGATTTTGACTGCCGATTACGTCATTGACCTGGGGCCAGGCGCGGGTATTCACGGCGGCCAGATTGTCTGCGCCGGCAGTCCGGAGAAAATTAAAAAATGTAAGCAGTCAATCACCGGTCAATATTTAACTGGTCAAAAATCCATTACCCTGCCGGCGCAGCGCCGCAAGGCTTTTGACTGGTTGGAGGTTTTAGGCGCCAGCGAGCACAATTTGAAAAATATTGACGTCAAAATTCCCTTGAAGGTTTTTTGCTGCGTTACCGGCGTTTCCGGTTCGGGCAAATCGACTTTGGTTAACGACATTTTATACAACGCTTTGGCCAAAGTTTTGCACGGCGCGACTGAGCCGGTCGGCCGGCATAAAGCCCTGCGCGGCTACGGGAGGCTGGAAAAAGCGATTATGGTTGACCAGTCGCCGATTGGCCGCACCCCGCGCTCCAATCCCGCCACTTATATTGGGGTTTTTACGCCCACCCGGGAACTGTTTGCTTCTACCCCGGAAGCCAAGGTCCGCGGCTACAAAGTCGGCCGGTTCAGTTTTAACGTCGCCGGCGGCCGGTGCGAAGAATGCGAGGGCGACGGCGTTAAAAAAATTGAAATGCATTTTTTACCCGATGTTTACATTGAGTGCCAGCAATGCAAAGGCAAGCGCTACAACCAAGAGACTCTGACGGTTAAGTATAAAGGCAAAAACATCGCCGAAGTTTTGGACATGACCGTGGAAGAGGCCTTGGAATTTTTTAAACCCATCCCGGCGATTAAAAATAAACTCCAGACTTTGTTTGACGTCGGTCTGGGTTATATTAAGCTGGGTCAGCCGGCCACGACTTTATCGGGCGGCGAGGCTCAGCGGGTCAAATTAACGGCGGAACTTTCCCGCAAAGGCGGCGATGCCCTCTATATTTTAGATGAACCAACGACCGGCCTGCATTTTGACGACGTTAATAAACTGCTTTCGGTTTTGAATCGGCTGGTGGATAAAGGCAATAGCGTGTTAGTCATTGAACACAATTTGGACGTGATTAAGTGCGCTGACTGGGTAATTGATTTAGGGCCGGAGGGCGGACAGAAAGGCGGGCAAGTGATTGTTGAAGGCAGCCCGGAAAAAATTGCCAAGTGCGCCAAATGGAGTTATACTGGTCAATTTTTAAAACCGTTGTTGAAATTAAAGTAAAAAAAATTGAGGGGAGCGCACCGACACCGAGGTAGGTTTGTGGTGTGGGTGCGCTCCCGCTCTCTGGGGTGTGAACCATTTCCTGGCGGAAAGGTTCGGCTGAAGATCAAGCAACGAATACTCCCGAAGCTGGGCAAACCCCGCCCCCTTCTCCCAGAGGGCAGCCGCAGATACAGAATCCAGGTCTGCTCTGATCCTGCCGGTGCTGGCTGGCGACGGGATTGATGTTGGCAGTAGGGTTGGAACTGGATTTGGGACTCCTGGAGATTTGCCCGCCACAACGCGGGCAGAAGTTGGCCAGAGGCCGTAATTGCGTTCCGCAGTGGCTGCAGCCTTCACTAGTTCTTTGCACTGTGAATTGGGCTTTGGGCATTGTGGCCTCCTTTAGACCAGAACCATTTCCAAGAGCTGGATTGCCTTTTCGGCATTCCGTTGGTCGCCGAGTTCGATGTGGGAGAAATCCCTCCCCGGGGAGAAAGCGAATGACGGGGAAGTTCCCCATGACAACGGCCGAGCTTCCTGCTCCGCCGCCTGTTGGCGCCAGAAAGACTCGGCTTCCTGTTGCCGCTGGTTTCCCAGTTGAGCTTGAGTCACTTTCGTGCCCTCCCTTTAAGAACAACTTTGAATAAGATAGTATTTCAGTGTTCGCATTGTCCATAGTCTAACACATTTTATTATTTATGTCAATATTGAGCCAAAAATTAAAGAATTCACCCCATCAGCCGGGCTGTTATTTATTTAAAAATCGGCCAGGGAAAATTATTTACATTGGCAAAGCCAAGGATTTAAAAAAACGAGTCAGTTCTTATTTTAGAAAAAACCTTGAGTACAAAACTCAGAAATTGTCCGAGGAAATTTTTGATGTTGATTTTTTTGTTACTGACAGCGAGGTCGAAGCCCTACTCTTAGAAGCCAAGTTAATCAAAGAAAATCAGCCTAAATATAATTTGGAACTAAAAGGTGGCGTGCGTTATGCTTACATTAAAATCACCAGTGAGCAATTCCCCCGGCTTGAGACAGTGCGGTTATTCAAGCGCCAGGATAAAATATTCGGTCCATTTGCCATTGCCGATAACCGCAAGAGTTTGATTAGTCTGGCTAATGAGTTATTTAAATTGCGCACCAGCAAAGAGAGAGTGGTTAAGATTGCTCAGCGATACAGGATCCGCTGTTCCGTGCCGCCGTTTATTAGGTTAACGACGCCGGAAGAATACCAAAAGGATGTTGAGAAAGCGGCCTTGCTGCTGGCGGGCAAAATGGATCACTTGATTTCCAGTTTGCAAGCGGAGATGAGGCAGTATTCCGGACAAAATAATTTTGAGCTGGCTAAACTGCGCCGCGATCAAATTAAAGCCTTGGTCCAGCTGTCGGAAAAACAGAAAATTGAACGGCGCAAAAATTACGACCAGGATGTCATTAACTTTCTGATTTCCCTGAATAAATTTGTTGTTCAGCTGTTTAACATCAATAAAGGCGTGGTTTCCGGCCGCAAAGAATTCCGTTTCCCGCTGGCTAAAGTCAATGCCGATCCCTCTGTCGCCTTAGCGGATTTTATCAGCCAATACTATTACAGCAATGAAATCCCCCAAGAAATAATTATTCCCCAAAAAGTTAAAAATCAAAAAGCTTTGGGAGTTTATTTAACCAAACTGGCTGGCCGAAAGACTGAGTTGACTGTGCCGCAGAAAGGTGACAAAGTTTTACTGCTTGGATTGGTGAAAAAAAATCTCGTCAGTGCTTTGAAGCGCGGCGACAGCGCTTTAGCCGAGCTCCAAGACAAACTCAGCCTGCCGGCCTTCCCCTCAGTGATTGAATGTTTTGACGTTTCTAACCTGGGGGCAAATCAGATCGTCGGTTCAATGGTTTATTTCAAAGACGGCCGGCCGGATAAGAATAATTATCGGCGGTTCAAAATTAAGT
>MHIE01000007.1:38560-44970 GCA_001817345.1 Candidatus Buchananbacteria bacterium RIFCSPHIGHO2_01_FULL_44_11
ACAACGCGCAGAAACAACAACAGTCCGATTTTGATGCCATGCACGAGATTGTCTATCGCCGTTATGCCCGCTTGGTTACTGAAAAAACCGCTTTGCCCAATTTAGTCTTGATTGACGGCGGCAAGCCGCAGCTTTCGGCGGCCCGGCAAGCGCTCAAGCAACTGGGTTTGCAAATTCCCTTGGCGGCTTTGGCTAAAAAACAAGAAGAACTTTATTTGCCCGGCCGATCTTTCAGCCTGAGACTGAATAGAACTTCCGGCGCTTTAAAATTGGTCCAAAGAATCCGGGACGAAGCCCACCGGTTTGCCATTGGTTATCATCGGTTATTAAGGTCAAAAGACGCGATTTAGTTAGGTCAAGTCGCTTTTTATGCTATGATAATAATCTATGAAGTTTTTGGTTTATTTAGTTATCCTAATAGCTTTGGTTGCCGGCTTATTTTTGTTTTGGCCAAAATCAAATAAGGTTGACCAGAATCTGACCGAAGGCATTGAACAAGCAGCCCCTACGACTTATACCCGGTCTTTGGAAATCACTGAAGGTGCCACTTACGGTTTTTTAATGGCGCAAGCCGGTGTGCCAACTACTACCCGGCAGGAAATTTTTGCCGCGGCCCAATCGGTTTATGATTTGACTAAAATCAGACTGGGTCGCAGTCTTGATTTGGTTTACGACCTGACGACGGACGAACTGGAGCAGTTGGTCTACCAAATTGACACGGAAGAAAGACTCTACGTCAGTCTAAATTCAACCACAACCGCTTCCAGTACCGAGCCGGTTTGGTCAGCGGCGGTTAAGTCGATTCCTTATGAAATCAAAATTAAAACCGTGGCCGGCACAATTGAGACTTCCATGTATGAATCAGCTTTAGCCCAAAATATTGATGAACGGGCAGTGATCGGCTTTGCCGACGCTTTTCAGTGGACAATTGACTTTGCCTGGGAAGTCAGGCAAGGCGATACTTACAAATTTATTTACGAAGAGCGGTACTTGGACGGCGAATATATCATGCCCGGCCAAATTTTGGCCGGCAAATTTGTTAATGCCGGTAAAGACTTGTATGCTTTTTATTATCAAGAGACGGCAGAAAATTTCGGCTATTTTGACGAGGCGGGCAATTCTGCCGAAAGAACTTTTCTTAAAGCGCCGCTGGCTTTTAAATACATTACTTCTGGGTTTACCACCGGCAGTCGCTACATCGCGGCTTTTAATATTGCCACCGGCCACCGGGCCATTGATTATGCCGCTACTTTTGGCACGCCGGTCCGGGCCGTGGGCGATGGCACGGTAATTTTTGCCGGCTGGGACGGATCTTATGGTTATAAAATTAGCGTCAGACATAATGCCACTTACACCACTAACTACGCTCACCTGTCTAAGTTTGCCATTAAAAGCGGGCAGAAAGTCAGCCAGGGTCAGACCATTGGTTACGTCGGCTCAACCGGACTTTCCACCGGCCCGCATCTGCATTATGAATTGGTTAAAAACGGCACGAAGATAAATCCTTTGACTGAAGTTTTTCCGCCTAAAGAAGGCATTAAAGAAGAAAATAAGCCGGCTTATTTGGCGGTGACTAAAGATTTGAAAGAGAAATTGGATAATTAAGTTCGGCCTTGAAAAAAGTAGGTTTTTGTGGTATTTTTCAGATATGAAGACCTTATTTATTGTCGCTACGCCGATTGGTAATTTAGAGGATATTACTCTGCGGGCGCTGCGAGTCTTAAAAGAAGTTGACTTGATCGCTTGTGAAGACACGCGAGTGACTAAGCGTCTGCTGGATAAGTACCAGATTATTAAACCAACTTTAAGTTATCATCAGCATAGCCAGGTTGGTCGGCTTGATAAAATCATTGCCGCACTGGAGTCAGGTAAAGATGTCGCCTTAGTTTCTGACGCCGGCACGCCGGGCATTGCCGATCCGGGCGGAATGTTAGTCAGTGCGGCCAGAACCGCTGGCGTTAAGGTGGTTGCCATCCCCGGCCCTAGTGCTCTGGTCGCGGCTTTATCGATTAGCGGTATCGCCGCTGATCGGTTTTTGTTTTTGGGATTTTTGCCCCATAAAAAAGGCCGGCAGACTTTACTTCAGACCGCAGCCGATTCGACTTATCCGGTGGTTTTTTACGAGTCGGTTCATCGGATTAAAAAAACTTTAGAGCAGCTCTCGTCGTTATTAAGCCCTGAACGGCCGGTGATTGTTTGCCGCGAGCTGACAAAAATTTACGAAGAGGTGGCGGCCGGACCAATCTCAGAAGTCCTGAGTCATTTTGATGAAAAAAATACCAAAGGTGAGTTTGTGGTAATTATTGACGGCTCAAAATAAGACTCAAGAATTATGAATTAAGAATTTAGAATTACAATCTAGCAATCTATTCATAATTCATTATTCATAATTCCTAATTCTAAGCTATGCCCAAGAAATTCTATATCACCACCGCCATTCCTTACGTTAACGCTTCGCCGCACATCGGCTTTGCTTTGGAATTGGTCCAGGCCGACGCAGTGGCTCGGTATCATCGCCAAAAAAATGAGGATACCTTTTTTCTGACCGGGGCGGACGAAAACAGTTTAAAAAACGTCCAGGCCGCAGAAATTGAAGGTTTGGCGGTCCGGGCTTTGGTTGACCGCAACACGGCTAAGTTTGTGGCTTTGACTAAGGCGTTGAATATCAGTAACGACGATTTTATCCGGACGGTATCGGAAAAACATTTTGCCGGCGCTCAAAAACTTTGGGCCGCCTGCCGACCGGAGGATCTCTATAAAAAGAAATACAAAGGGTTGTATTGCGTTGGCTGTGAGCAGTTTTATACTCAAAAGGAATTAGTTGACGGCAAATGTCCGGAACACCAAACCAAACCTGAAGTGGTCGAAGAGGAAAATTATTTTTTCAAACTGTCTAACTATCAAAAGCGGCTGGAAAAATTAATTGCGTCTGACGAGTATCGGATTGTGCCGGAAACTAAAAAGAATGAAGTCTTGAGTTTTATCCGCATGGGTTTGGAAGATTTTTCCATTTCCCGGTCGCAGCAGCGGGCCAAGAATTGGGGCGTACCTGTGCCCGGCGATCCAACACAAGTGATGTATGTCTGGTTTGACGCTTTGAGTAACTACATTACCGGTTTGGATTATGCCACCGACGGCAAAGTTTATAAAGACTATTGGTTGAAAAATGAAAATCGAGTTCACGTCATCGGCAAAGGCATTATTCGTTTTCATGCGGTTTACTGGCCGGCGATGCTGATGTCGGCCGGCCTGGATTTGCCTAAGACTTTATTTGTCCACGGTTATATCAATATCGGCGGCGGCAAGATGTCCAAATCTTTAGGTAACGTGGTTGATCCGTTCGCTTTGGTGGAAAAATACGGGGCCGAAGTTGTCCGCTACTATTTATTGCGCCATATCCATCCGGTCGTGGACAGCGATTTTGACCTGAAAAGTTTAGAGCAGGCTTATAATGCCGACTTGGCCAATGGTTTGGGCAATTTGGTTAGCCGCGTCTCTGGCTTAATTGAGCAAAATAATGTTAAAATAAAAGTAGATAGTAAAAAGCTACCGGTCCAATCGGCAAAAGATTTAGATCAACTGATGGCGCAGTTTGTTTTTGACCAGGCTTTGAAATTCATTTGGGCTAAAGTTTCAGAGCTGGACAGCTATATTTCAGAAAAAAAGCCCTGGGCCATGGCAAAAATTGAAAGCCAGAAAAAAGAACTGACTGAGTGTTTGACCAAAGCCGCGGCTGAAATCTTGGCAATTGCTAGTTTATTAAAACCATTCTTACCCCAGACCGCCGCAAAGATTGAAAAGATTTTTACTGCACCAAAAATTAAAAAAGGTGAGTCGTTATTTCCGCGATTAACATAATTAAATTGTCATTGCGATCCGCCTTAGGCGGAGAAGCAGTCCAGATTGCTTCGTCGTCTGGACGTCAGTTAGCCACTCCTCGCAATGACAAAAAGTCGAACCTATGTTTTTAACTATCCTTGATTTAATTTTAATTCTGATTCTTTTTCTGTTTATTGCTTTTGGTTTTGCCTTGGGCTTAATCCACACTATTGGCGCGTTGGTGGGTGTGGTAGTCGGCAGCTACTTAGCCGGCGTTTTGTATGAACCGGTCGGCTCATGGCTGGAGCCGTTTTTTTTAGGCAACGCCAACACCGCTCGGATCGTCGCTTTCATCGTCATTTTCGTTCTGATTAACCGGCTGGTCGGTTTGGTTTTTTGGCTGGTCAATAAAATTTTTCACCTGATCTCAATTATTCCTTTCACTAAAAGTTTAAATCGATTGCTGGGCGCGCTATTCGGTTTTTTGGAAGGCAGTTTGGTTTTAGGCTTGAGCTTATATTTTATTTCTCGTTTTACTATTTCCGATTGGTTCGCCGAAGTTTTGTTGGCCTCGAAAGTCGCCTATTGGCTAATCAAGATGGCAGCCATCCTGACACCGCTTTTGCCGGTATTACTCCGTCAGCTCCAATCCGTCATTTGATCTATGCTAGTTGATTCGCATTGCCATTTGAATTTTTCTGATTTTGCTGAGGTCTGGCAGTCAATCATTGCCGATTGCCAGCAAAAAAATATCTGGTTGATTAATGTCGGCTCGCAGTTACAAACCAGTCAAAGAGCGGTTGAGATTGCCGAGCAGTATCCTCAGGGCGTTTACGCTTCTGTCGCTCTGCATCCGATTCATGTTTTAGGCAGCGAGTCTTATCCCGAAGATTTTATTTTAGATCGTTACGAAAGCTTAATTAAAAAATCAAAAAAAGTGGTGGCGGTGGGGGAAACCGGCATTGATTTTTTTCATTCAGACAAAATTTTAGAAAAGCAGAAAGAAGTTTTCATCAGTCATTTGAATTTAGCTTTGCGGTTTAATTTGCCGGTGATTGTTCATGGCCGCAACAGCCAGGACGGCACCAAAAACGCTTATGAAGAAATTTTAAAAATTCTCCGCCAAGTCCAGACTAATACCGGCGGTCAGTTGCGCGGTGTAATTCATTGCTACGGCGGCAACCTCGAACAGGCGCACCAATTTTTAGACGTCGGTTTTTACGTCGGCTTTACCGGCATTGTCACTTTTAAAAACGCCAAGGACTTGCAGGCTGTGGCCCAGACCCTGCCGCTGGACCGGATTTTGATTGAGACCGACGCGCCTTATCTAGCGCCTGAACCTTATCGGGGCCAGCGCAATTATCCCCAGTACGTCGAGTTGGTCGCTAAAAAGATTGCCGAATTAAAGCAAATTGATTATAATAAGGTGGTTGAACAAACAGCTCAAAACGCCATTCAATTGTTTAAATTATCTTAAAAGTTATGCCCCATTTGGGTGACGATTGCCCTTGTGGTTCAGGCAAACCCTACGGTGAGTGTTGCGGGGCGACCGAGCCTTGCGACTGTGGTTCCGACAAACCGGCGGGGGAATGCTGCTACTAATTTTTCCGAAAAACTTATTTGGCTTATCTGGCTTCATTTTTTGAAGCAGGATTATTTTTTGGCCTTGCTTTTTGCGGCCATTTGACTTCTACCGGTAATCGTGTTATATATTCATCGTTAACCTTATCTATCTTTAATCACTTTTTAATCAGTTGGCGACTAGACAGCTTATTACTTAATAATTAATCAATTTAATTTATTTATGTTTAGTTTGATTTTAGTGATCAGTCTTTTAGGCCTGGTAGTGGCTTATTTTTTAGCCCAATATATTATCAGGCAAGATCAGGGTACGGCCCAGATGCAGGAAATTGCCTTGGCGATTAAACAAGGCGCCATGGCGTTTTTAAAAAGACAATATACGACCATTGGCATTTTGTCCGTTGTTTTGGCCGTTTTAATTTTTGCCATTTATTTTTTTAGCGGTAAACCTTCTTACGGCTGGCACACGGCTTTAGCTTTTGTTCTGGGCGCTTTGTGCTCGGCCCTGGCTGGGTTTATTGGTATGTTTATTTCAGTCAAAGCTAACCTGAGAGTGGCGGCGGCCGCCAAAAAAACCCTAAATGACGCCTTGCGCATCGCCATTCGCGGCGGCGCGGTTTCCGGGGTTTTAGTCGTGGCTTTATCGCTCATCGGCGTGGCTGGTCTATTCTATTTTTATGGCGGTTTTAAAGATCCGCTGGAAGTGCCGCTATTGATGGTTGGCTTTGGTTTTGGCGCTTCTTTTGTTGCTTTATTCGCTCAGCTGGGCGGTGGAATTTACACCAAAGCGGCTGACGTCGGTGCTGACCTGGTCGGCAAGGTGGAAGCCGGTATTCCCGAAGACGACCCGCGCAATCCGGCGGTTATCGCTGACTTAGTTGGGGACAATGTCGGTGATTGTGCCGGCCGTGGCGCTGACTTGTTTGAATCAACCGCGGCGGAAAATATCGGCGCGATGATTTTGGGTATCGCCCTTTACCCGGTTTTTGGCATCAACGGTATAATTTTTC
>MHIE01000008.1 GCA_001817345.1 Candidatus Buchananbacteria bacterium RIFCSPHIGHO2_01_FULL_44_11
TATGTTTACCCCGTTATTTTACCATCTTAGGCATTCTGGGGGTGTTACCTATGTATCTCATCATCTGCATACCGTTTTTCATTGTTCAGGACTTGAATTTTTTGTTTGTCATTGCGAGCCCCGATTTATCGGGGCGAAGCAATCCCACTGAGAATATACCAAAAAACACTGGATTGCTTCGTCGCTCACTGCCGTTCGTTCCTCGCAATGACACATTAATAAAGAGTTACCGCTGTTTTTTGCCTTATCGGATTGGCGTTTTCAGAAGGTTGAATTTATTGCTTAATTTTGCTATATTATAAGCGCCGCTTTTTTAGCTTAATCGCCTTAGAGGCGATTTCTCATTTTTAGCAAAACCCGATGAAAGATAACACCAGAAAAACTTTTAAGACTTATTGGCAGTATGCCCGGCATTATCGCCTGGCCGGTTTTTTGTTGGTTTTTTTTATTGCCGCCGCGGCCGTCACGGCTGTTGTTATCCCGCTTTTTTTCAAGGATTTTTTTGACGCGTTGGCCAGCGGCCAGCCGGTAGAGGTCGTCAGCCAAAGCTTAATTTCAATTTTAGTCGTGATCGCAATTTTGAATTTGGTTGAGTGGCTTTTTTGGCGAGCCGCGACTTTTTTGGACAGTTACTTTTTGCCCAAAGTGATGGCGGATTTATCCAATCACTGTTTTGCTTATCTCCATCGGCATTCTTTTTCTTACTTTAACAATAATTTTGTCGGTTCTTTGGTCAAGCGCGTCAAGTGGTTTGTCAACGCTTTCAGGATTATCACCGATAAAATCCTCTGGCATCTTTTGCCGTTGACTATCCATATTACCATTATCGATTTTGTTTTGTTTCAAAAAAACGCTTTTTTGGGTTTGGCGGTTTTAATCTGGGTCGTTATCTTTTTAGCCATTAACTGGGCTTTTACCAAATACAAACTGCGCTACGACATCAAGCGCTCGGAAGCGGAAACCGAAACTACGGCCGTGTTAGCCGATACTATCACCAATCACACCAATGTCATGCTTTTTAACGGCTATCGCCGGGAATTAAGCCGGTTTGCCCAGGTGACCGAAGTATTGCGCCGGTTGCAGCGCTTCACCTGGAACTTAGGCAATATTATTGAAGCGGTTCAGGGATTTTTAATCATTGTTTTGGAAATCGGCGTTTTTTACGGGGCAATCAAACTTTGGCAGCGGGGTATTTTAACGGTTGGTGATTTTGTTTTAATCCAGACTTACTTGCTCAATATTTTTATGCGGATTTGGGATTTTGGCCGGGTGGTCCGGGAAATTTACGAGCACTTGGCTGACGCTGAAGAAATGACCGTGATTTTAAATACCCCCCATGACATTGTTGACGTGGTTGACGCCCAGGAATTAAAAGTTCCGGCCGGCCGGATTGAATTTAAAAAAGTTACTTTCAATTATCATGCCACCCGGTCGGTGCTTAAAAATTTTAGCTTAGCGGTTAAGCCCAGTGAGCGGTTGGCTTTAATTGGTCCGTCCGGCGCGGGCAAAACCACGGTAGTCAAATTATTACTCCGGATGCATGACGTCACGGCTGGCCAAATTTTAATTGACGGTCAAGACATTGCCAAGGTGACTCAGGAAAGTTTGTGGCACAGTGTCAGCTTAGTGCCCCAGGATCCGATTTTATTTCACCAGACTTTGATGGAAAATATCCGTTATGGCCGGCCGGAGGCGACTGACGCCGAAGTTTTGGCCGCGGCCCAGGCCGCCCATTGCCATGAATTTATTATTTCTTTGGCTCAGGGCTACGAGACTTACGTCGGTGAGCGGGGGATTAAACTCTCCGGCGGCGAACGGCAGCGGGTGGCTATTGCCCGGGCGATTCTGCGCAGTTCGCCGATTTTAATTTTGGATGAGGCCACTTCCAGCTTGGACTCCGAATCTGAACATTTGATTCAGGACGCTCTAAGCAAGCTGATGGAAAATAAAACCGTGATTGTGGTGGCGCACCGGCTTTCCACAATCAAAAAAATGGATCGGATTGTGGTCATTGACCAAACCGGCATTGTCGAAGAGGGCAGCCACGAAGTGCTGAGTCAGAAAATTGGCGGCTTATATCAAAAACTCTGGCAACTCCAAGCCGGCGGGTTTATTAAGTAACTAATGAGAGTGTCATTGCGAGGACCCCGCTCTGGCGGGGAACGAATCAATCTCATGTTATGTACTGAAGGGATCGCCACGGGCTTCGCCCTCGCGATGACACTTGATGGGCTTAATGGAGAGCCCTTTTTGGTTTGACAATCAATTCAATTTGTAGTACAAATAAATGATTAGCACTAAAGCCTGGTGCTGAAACCCAACTCTATAATGGCAAGGAGGCTTGCTGACGATGTCAATGTTTTTGATCCTTAAACCCGGGGAGGTATTCTCAATTCCTTCCGGTCCAGTGCGCATCGAGCGCTCAACCAAGGTTGGAGAAAGTGGCGAACACGCCAAAACTCCCAATCTTCTCCGTTTGCTGCCGGATCTCGAGGGCAATGAGCCGAACCAATTTCGTCTGGCCTTTCAAGGCGACGAGGGTTTGAATGGCGGTAAGGGCAAAGCCCTTTTCGTACCCGAAAATCTCAAGCCGGGTGACCGGCTCCAGATCGCTTGGGTCGATACCCGCAGCGCCTGCGCTCTTCCGGTCGGCTCGATTCCGCCGCCAATGCTACCATAAGCGTATCGCCGCTCTATTTTTTCTGACTCAATTGTCGGTCAATGCCGAGATTCCACCTGGGATCTCGGCGTATTTTTTTAAATTGTGTCATCTTTATTATTATCTCCCCCTTAATATAAGGGGGAGATAGAGGGGGTTATCCCAGCTCCTCTTGCAGTTTTTCTCAAAGTCCTTTGATAGAAAATGCCATGATAACTCCCCTGAACCCCTCTTAAATTAAGAGGGAGATTCTTTAATTAACTTTTCGCCATATTTCTTTTTTAGGGAAGAATCCTTGATATTTTGCTGATTTTTTGTTAAAATGCCAGAGTAATTAAAAAGACTACAATGCTAAAGATCGGTCATCGCGGCGCGGCTGGGCTGGCGCCGGAAAACACCTTATTGTCTTTACAAAAAGCTATTGACCTAGGCGTAGACATGGTTGAGTTTGACGTCCATCTTTGTCAAAGCGGGGAAGTTGTGATTATTCATGATCAAGAAGTTGACCGGACAACCAATGGCACCGGCCAAGTTACCCAAATGACTTTAAGCCAGCTTCAGGCTTTAGACGCCGGCCAGGGTCAAGCAATTCCTACCTTAGCCGAGGCCCTGGATTTAATCAACCGCCGAGTCGGCGTCATGCTTGAGCTGAAGGGAGAAAGCACGGCTAAGCCGGTCTATAAAATTCTCCAAAGTTATATTAATCAGAAAAAATATTTTTACGAGGATTTTATCATTGTTTCTTTTGACCATCATCAGCTGACGGAATTTAGCAGATTGAGCCAGAAATTCAGATTAGGGCCAAGTCTGGAGACAAAGCCCATTGGCTATGCTGAATTTGCCGCTAAACTGCCGGCGCAATATATCAATTTAGCCTGGCAGTACGCTGATAAGAATTTTGTTATTGACGCCCATCGCCGTCAGCTTAAAGTGATTGTCTGGACCGTCAATAACCTTGAAGATATCAATCACCTTACCAGTTTAGGTATTGACGGTATCTGTTCGGATTATCCTAATCTTTTCTCGAATTAAAATTTTTAAAAAGATATGAAGAAATTAATCAAATCAAAAATTTTTTGGGTGGTTTTAGGCGTTGTGATTGTCGGCGGTTTGGTGGCGGCCAGTTTAAACAAGAGCGGCCAAGTGGAGTACACGACCGAGCCGGCTAAAATTGCCAGTATTGTTCAGACGGTGGCGGCCACCGGACAGGTAAAATCCGCTTCCGAAATTGAACTGAATTTTAAAAACGCCGGCAAACTCCAAACCGTCAACGTTAAAAAAGGCGATGCGGTGAAGACCAATCAAATTTTGGCTCAACTCAAGGCCACTGACTTACAAATATCGGTTGGTCGGGCCCAGGCAGATCTATTGGAAGCCAGAGCTTCTTTGGCTAAAGTCGTGGCCGGGGCCACGCCTCAAGAAATCGCCGTGGCTCAGGCGTCCCGAGACCAAGCCCAAATTAATTTAATCAGTGTGAAATCGGATTTAACCGCCACAGAAAAAACCTATTTGCAGGTGGTGATTAACAAACAGGAAACCGCTTTAAGCGAGATTGAAGCCGCGCTAACCCAGGCTAAAATTTCTTTGCAGGTGGTTGACGACGCTTTTAATTTTGAGGGCGACGCCGATAATTTTGCCACTTACAACAACGCTTTAGAAGTGAAAACTCAAGACAGCTATAATTTGGCTTTGAAGCAGGTTAATGAAGCCGAGACAGACAGTAATCGAGCCCAGCTTGAGAAAAATGAAATCAACGTCGATCTAGCCATGAATGTCACTTTAAGCGCTTTATCAAGCGTTCGCACGATGGTAGAAAATCTCGGCTCTCTTTTAAGCTACGTTACCGTTACTTCCGTTTTAACCCAGACCAAGCTGGATACTTTAAAAGCTGATGTCAATAGCGAAAGGAATACCACCAACAGTAGCATTGATTCTCTTCAGACGGCGAAGCAGGTTCTAGTTAACGCTCGCCTCGATTATCAGACTAAGGTTGAAGAGGCCCAAAACGCCATCAGCGCGGCGGAAAAAAGTTTAGCCAAAGCCCAGGCGGATTTGGATCTGAAACAGGCCGCCACCCGATCCGAAGACATTGCTTTGTATCAAGCCCGGGTCCAAAAGGCTTTGGCCGATTTGGCTTTGGCTCAAGATCGCTACGAAGAAACAATCATCCGGGCGCCAATTGACGGGGTAATCACCGAAATTAATTTTGAAGTCGGAGAACAAACCACGCTTAGCCAACCGACCATTGAAATGCTGGCGATCGGTGACAAAGAAATTGAAGTGGACATTCCGGAGTCTGACATCAGTAAAATGTCGGTCGGCAACGAGGTCACTATCACTTTAGACGCTTTTTCCGACGAGGAAATCTTTGCCGGCAGCGTCACTCACATTAATCCGGCTCAAACCGAAATTCAGGACGTGATTTATTATAAAGTGACGGTTGGCTTATCGGTTGAACAGCCTCAAAACGTTTCAGTTTTAATTGACAGAATTAAACCCGGTATGACCGCTAACGTTGAAGCGATGACCGCCAAAAAAGACAACGTTTTAGTCATTCCCAGCCGGGCGGTGCGAGAAATTGACGGCACCAGACTAGTCCGGGTTTTGGAAAATGGCCAGATTAAAGAAGTCTCGGTGGTTTTAGGCTTACGCGGTGATGAAGGCTTAGTGGAAGTGGTGTCTGGATTGCAAACCGGTCAGTTGGTGGTTACGGCGACCAAACAAAATTAATAATACTTAGCCGTTAGGTTTTTCTCAAGCATTATGCCGGAAGAGATATTAATTAAAATTGAGGACTTAAAGAAAGATTACGTCACCGATGAAGTGGTCACCCAAGTTTTGAAGGGTGTGGATTTTGAGATTAAACAAGGTGAATTTGTGGCGATTATGGGTCCTTCCGGCTCAGGTAAATCTACCTTAATGCATATCCTGGGATTTTTGGACCGGGCCACCGGTGGCCGCTACATCTTTAAGGGTCAGGATGTAACCAGTTTTGACGATAACCAATTGGCCGACCTCAGAAACAAAGAAATTGGTTTTGTTTTTCAGTCATATAATCTTTTGCCCAAAACCACGGTTTTCGATAACGTCAAACTGCCTTTAACTTACACCCGACAAAGTACCAAAGAACGAGATGACCGGGCAACTCAAGCCATTACCGCCGTTGGTTTATCGCATCGGATTAAATATCATTCCAACCAGCTTTCCGGCGGCGAGCAGCAGCGGGTGGCGATTGCCCGGGCTTTAGTCAACAATCCGGCGATTATTTTTGCCGATGAACCGACCGGCAACCTTGATTCCAAGTCCGGCCAGCAAATCATGGAAATTATCCAAGACCTCAACGACCAAGGCAAGACGATTATTTTAGTGACGCATGAAAGTGACACGGCCGAACACGCCAAAAGAGTTTTAAAAATTAAAGACGGCATTATTGTCGCCGATATCCAAGTCTTAAAACAGCGGCTGGCTAAGGAAGGGGAGTTAAGAAAATGATTCCGATTTTTTGGGAAAGCTTAAAGAATACGGTTAAAAATCTCCGGGCGCACAAATTGCGTTCGTTTTTGACTGTCTTGGGTTTAATTATCGGCATTTCCGCGGTGGTCGTAATTTTAGCCGTCGGCGCCGGGGCCCAAAGCTTAATCACCAATCAAATTACCAGCACTGGCTCAAATTTAATCGGCATCTTACCCGGCGCCGCTGACGAAAACGGCCCGCCCGCTTCAGCCTTAGGCATTATGGTGACTACTTTGAAATATGAAGATGCTGTGGCCCTCAACGACAAAAAGAACGCTCCTCATATTGTTGAGGTCGCCGCTTACGTCCGGGGTTCGGCCACGGTCAAGTGGCAAAACCGCGACCTGATTACTAATTTTACCGGTACGACCGCCAGTTACATTAATGTTGAAGAGACTGAAGTTTTAGTCGGCCGATTTTTTGACCAAGCTGAAGAAAAAGGCATCAGCCGGGTGGCGGTTTTGGGCAGTTCGGTGGCTGAAGATTTGTTTGACGGTCAGGATCCGGTCGGTCAAGAAGTCAAAATCCGGAAAGAAACTTTTAAAGTGATTGGCGTGATGAAAGAGCGGGGGAGCAGTTTTTTTGTCAATCAGGACGACCAAGTATTTTTACCGTTTAAAACTGCCCAAAAGATTCTTTTAGGCATTGATCATGTAAGCTTCATCCGGGCGAAAGTTGACGATCCGGAAAATATGTCGAGCAGCGTTGAAGACGTCAAAATAACTTTGCGCGAGCGCCATGAGATTGACCAGGTTGAGGATGACGATTTTTCCGTCCGCAATACCCAGCAGGCCATGGAAGTTTTGCTCCAAGTGACCAACGCCTTGAAGTTCTTTCTGGTTGCCATCGCTGCCATCGCTTTATTGGTCGGCGGTATCGGCATTATGAATATCATGCTTGTCGCCGTTAACGAAAGAATCAGGGAAGTGGGGTTGCGCAAGGCGGTCGGCGCCAAAAACTTTAATATTTTATCCCAGTTTTTGTTGGAGACTATGGTTGTGTCTTTAGCTGGCGGCATTCTCGGTGTTTTGATCGGTTCGTCAATCGCGGTCATTATCGCTTTAGGTGCCAGACTTTTAGGTTACAACTGGGCTTTGGTTATCTCGCCTGGTTCCTTGTTTTTATCCACCGGCTTTTCTATTGCCATTGGCCTGATTTTTGGCCTTTATCCGGCGTTTAAAGCGGCGAAATTAAATCCAATCAGCGCTTTGCGCTACGAATAATTATGATTGCTAATTCCCTCAAAATTGCCCTAATGGCTTTAAAAAGAAACCGGGTTAGAACCAGCCTGACTGTTTTAGGCGTGGTCATCGGTATTGCGGCGGTGATTACCGTGATGTCGGCCGGTGAAGGCGTCCAGGGCTTTGTGCTAAACCAGGTGGAAACCTTTGGTACCGATTTGATCCAGGTAGAAATTAAAGTGCCTTCGGCCGGTAAAACCTCAACGGACAACGCCATGGGTTTAGCCAGTGGCATTGAAATTACCACCTTAAAACTTTCTGACCAGGCAGAATTAAATAATTTACCAAACATTAAAAATTCTTATGCCGCCATTATGGGCCAGCAGCTGGTTTCTTTCGGCGGCCAGAATAAACAAATTTATCTCATGGGCGTTTCGGCCCCATTCATTGATATTGATAAAACTAAATTGGCCACTGGCCGGTTTTTTAGCGACGAAGAAGACCGCGGTTTAGCCAATGTCGCAGTTTTAGGGCCCAAAGTCAAAGAAAAAATTTTTGGCGAGAGTGACTACTTGGATAAATGGATTAAAATTGGCCACCAAAAATTTTTGGTCGTCGGCCTGATGGAAAGTCGCGGTGCGTCATTTGGTTTTGACATGGATGACATGATTTTTGTGCCGGTCAGGACTTTGCAGAAAAAGATTTTAGGTATTGATCACGTCCAATGGATCAGTTTTCAAGTTTACGACAACAGTATTGCTAAACAAACCGCCGAAGAAATGAGCCAAGTTTTACGCGAGCTTCACGATATTGACAATCCAGACCGAGATGACTTTCACGCCACTTCCATGACCGAAGCTTTGGAAATTTTGGGCTCGGTCTTTTGGGCGATCTCGCTGCTTTTAATCGCCATTGCCAGCATTTCTTTGATTGTTGGCGGGGTGGGCATTATGAATATTATGTACGTGTCGGTGATGGAGCGGACTTATGAAATTGGTTTGCGTAAAGCGGTCGGGGCTAACAGTAAAAACATTTTGGCCCAGTTTCTTTGGGAAGCGATCATTATTACCTTGCTAGGCGCTCTGTTCGGCATCGTGGTGGGCATTTTAATGTCGGCCTTGGTGGCGATCGTCGCTAACAGTCAGGGCTTTCCCTGGCGATTTGTGGTCACGCCATTCTCTTTGTTTTTATCCTGCGGCGTGGCTATTGTTATCGGCATTGCTTTTGGCGTTTTTCCGGCTAAAACCGCGGCCAGCCTGGATCCGGTTGAAGCCTTGCGCTATAATCGCTAGTGAGGGATAAATGAACACTGGTGTTCATTTGAACCGAGCGACGCGATTTTATGGGGCAGTCTTGTAGTGAGCTCGCCGAAGGCGAATTAGACTAGGGCTAAAATCCATACAATCGCTAGTAAGTTATATTTGTTACTATATTTTGGGGATCGTCCAAGCCGGCAGGACGCCACGCTCTGAACGTGGAAATTGAGGTTCTCCGACACTAAATTTGCTATGAGAGCATGCGCCAAAGGCTAGCCAGAGGTCGGCAGGCGCATCAGCCCCTGGCTGAGATTCGCCTCTGGCGGAGAATCTTCGTCCCCGAGTAAGACCCACGTGAGCGAGTCAAACGAGGAGAAGCGAAAAAAAATTTAAAGTATGAAGATTTATTTTGCCACTCACGCCACTTCAACGGATAATGAAAATGGTTTAGCGTCCGGTTGGTCTGATCCAAAACTTTCAGCTTTAGGTCAAAAGCAAGCGAAGGCTTTGGCTAGCTATTTTGAAAATATACCGCTTGACCTGATTTGCGTCTCTGACTTAAAGCGTGCTCAACAAACAGTCCGACTGGCGTTTGGTGCTAAGTTTCCAGTCTTATTTGATTCTCGGCTGCGGGAAATTAATTATGGCGACTATACCGGCCGGCCGGCGGCTGAAGTTGATTCTCTCAGATTAGAGATGATTGATAAACCTTTTCCCGGTGGGGAAAGTTATCAGCAAGCCATGACCCGGCTCCATCAGTTTTATCGTGAGCTAAAAGAAGCCCATTCAGAGAAAACCGTATTAATTATTGGTCACCGGGCAACCCAATATGGCCTGGATACTCTGGTGCTGGGCAAAGATTTAGTCCAAGTGATCCGGCCCTTGGTTTGGCAGCCCTATTGGGAATATGATTTTTAGCTTTTGGCAATTTGAAGACCGGTTGACAACCTTGTTAATAAAGATTGGCAAAAGATTTAAGTTTTGCTATAATAACGGTGGGTAAAACTAACTTTTAAAAATTAATACTTAAAGAGAAATTATGGCTAAAATGACCAAATCTCAGCTTATGCAGGCCTTGGCCGACAAGACCCAGATGAGCAAAAAGGATGTCATCAACCTGCTGGAGCAGCTAACAACGCTGGCTTACAGCGAAGTTAAAAAGAGTGGTGAGTTCGTTGTGCCTGGCATCGGCAAGCTTGTCAAAGTCAATCGCAAAGCCAGAATGGGTCGGAATCCGGCCACTGGTGCATCAATCCAGATTCCCGCCAAGACTGTGGTTAAGTTCCGCGTCGCCAAAGCGGCTAAAGAAGCGGTACTGTAAACAGACGCTTATTTTTAGCAAAAAAATGTAGAAACGCCCCAAAGGGGCGTTTCTACATTTTTGTTTATGGTTTTCTTTGCTATAATATAGATATCATTAGGCCAAAAAATTTTAAGCTTTTTTTATGGCACAAAGAAAAAATCAGCCCGCGGCCTGGGTGCTAGCGGTCGACATGGGTTATGGTCATCAGCGGGCGGCCCATCCTTTAGATTATCTGGCGGTCGGCGGTGAAGTGATCTTAGCCAATACTTACCGAGGTATTCCCAAAAAAGATCAGCTGGTTTGGGAACAGAGCCGGCGTTTTTATGAATTTATCTCTCGTTTTAAAAACGTGCCGTTAGTGGGTGAAAAAATTTTTGAATTTTATGACAAGCTTCAATCAATCCCTCAATTTTATCCGCGGCGCGATTTGTCAAAACCTAATTTTCAGCTTCGCCAAATTTATCAACTCATAAAAAATCAGGACTGGGGTCGGCATTTGATTAACCGGTTAGCCAAAAATCCTTTGCCTTTAATCACCACTTTTTTTGTCACGGCTTTCATGGCCGAAGAATTTAATTACCCCGGGGAGATTTATTGTTTAGTGACTGACACTGACATCAGCCGGGCTTGGGCGCCGCTTTACCCCAACCTTAGCCGGATTAATTATTTTGCCCCGAGTTACCGGGTGGTGGAAAGATTAATTCTTTACGGCGTTTCCGCCGATAGAATTCACCTGACCGGCTTTCCCTTGCCGATGGAAAATATCGGCGGTCTAGAGACAAAAATTTTGCGTCAGGACATTGCCCGCCGCTTGGTCAATTTGGATCCGGCGGGTCGTTATCGCAATCGTTATCAAGCAATCGTTAAAAAATATTTGGGGATTAAGAATCTGCCTCAGAAAAGTGGTCATCTTTTGACCCTGATGTTTGCCGTCGGGGGAGCGGGCGCTCAAAAAGAAATCGGCGCGGAGATTGTCAAAAGTCTAAAAGTAAAAATCAAACAAAAAAGGATAAAAGTTGTTTTAGTCGCCGGCATTCACAACAGTGTTAGCAGTTTTTTTAGGCAAGTCGCCATTGACAATGGCTTGCGAGAAGAGATTGGTCATGGTTTGGAAATTATTTTTTCGGGTAATAAAGAAGATTATTTCAATAAATTTGACCAAGCTCTTAGGGCGACGGACATTTTATGGACTAAGCCTTCGGAATTGTCTTTTTATACGGCTTTAGGTCTGCCGATTATCATTGCGCCGCCGATTGGTTCTCAGGAATTGTTTAACCGCAAGTGGTTACGGACCATTGGCTGCGGTGTTAATCAGTATGAACCCGAGTACACTCATGAGTGGCTGTTTGATTGGGTTAATTCCGGCTGGCTGGCCGAAGCGACAATGCAGGGGTTTATTGAGGCGCCGAAATTCGGCACTTATAACATTGAAAAAATTATCAGTAAAAAACCTGAAGAAGCTAAGGAAGTTAAAACTATTTTGCAGTATTAATTAAAAAAAATGGGACTAAGCCGGTGCTTAATCCTCAAGAGAACATTTGCCTCTGTGGAGTGCTGTTTAGGCAGCACTCTTTTTTTTGTGCTTGTGATGATGATTTTTTTCCCGGCCATTTTTTTTGGCCGGTTTGAGTGAGGGTAAGAGCAGCAAATAAGCCTGGCCGGCTTCAGCTTTTGTTTGGGCAATAAGCTGGGTGCGCCGGGCGTCGAAATGGATGGCCAGAACCCGGAATCTTCTGCCGGTGAGGGTAAAAGTCTTGCCGTGACGATCTTTCAATTCAGCCAAAACGTGGTCGACTTCTATTCCGCCCTCGGCGGCAGTTTCAAGAAAGGCTTGAATCATCGCCTTCTCTCCTTCACCCGTCGGACAGGGCCGGTCACGGCCCAGCAGTAAAGTGCAGGCAACGATTACCCTGTGACCATTGTTGGTGGCACCGCCGTTACGATGCAAGGCAATACCTTTAAACATTATCGGCCTCCCTCCTTGCGTTTTGACTTTTATTTTTTGATTGATGAGCGGTTTTAAAGCATAGCATATCCCAATTTAGTGCGTCAAACAAAAAACACTTCAATTCAAGAAGCGTTTTTTGGTCGGGCCACCACACCAACTTTCATTTAATGACGGTGGTGTGTATTGGTGTGATACAAATATTTTTAAACGGATTCGCTTATTTTTTTATAGCAGTTGGTGTGGTGGTCGGGCTGGTGGGATTCGAACCCACGACCTCATCGTCCCGAACGATGCGCGCTAGCCAGCTGCGCTACAGCCCGATTTAAGGAAATTTGTTTGTCTATAATTAAGCACCTTTACCCGCCGCAGTTCCGATGAAGTCGGAACGTAGGTGGGCGAAGCGTGCTCCGCCCGCTGACGGACAATTACGCTACACCCCGCTAAAGTAACCGAATACAAATTATTCTAGTTCTTTTCTGGTTTTAAATCAAGGCATTAAATTTTTGTAAAAAAAGACCGCCTTTGCGGGGCGGCCATTGAGGGCAAATTCATCGCAGGGACGAATTTTCCTCGTTTTGGGCTATTCTTCGATTTTCCTCATCTCAAAATAGGCCCAGAATGAAGATCGTTTGATTGTGCGAGTGTACCGCAAGAGTACACCCGGAACTAACAGTAGCGCCCAAAGAAAGCTGGGCGCGACCTTGGGTAGCGATCCCGGCCATTGGTCGGGATGGATCCCGTCGGCAAGACACAGGATTCCGCCACATAATGCCCAAAGCAGGGCAGCCCACCCCAAGGGGTAGAGAATGTGGATGACCGGTGTGATTGCCGCGGCCAGGAAACGCTTGATAGCGCTCCGGTGAAAAACGATGTCCCGACGGAAGAACAGGACGAAGATGGCGGTGGCAGTGGCTGCCCCCAATCCGTATTGGCCCAGATAAAACGGCAGGCCAACGAGGAACAGGGCGACGGCCAGAACCATAACATCTTCCAGAGTGAACTGGTGCAGTGACTGCTTCATCAGGTTTCTCCTTAGCAGCGGGAACTGGAGCGAGTATACCCGTGGTTTTAGGGTATGCTGATATAATAACATATTTAGATAATTTTGTCAATGGTAGGCGGCTTTGACCAAGTGGGTGATTAAAGGTAAAATATAATAGCTTTTAAAGGCTTTAAATAGCCTTGGTTTGTCTTTTTTCTTATATTTTTTATGGAAGACCTATTTGATCAACAACTTAATCAAGATCTCAAAACTCGTGCGCCTTTAGCCGATCGTCTGCGGCCGCAAACACTGGAAGACTTTGTCGGTCAAAAAGAGATTGTTGGTCAAGGTAAGCTTTTGCGCCAGGCCCTGGAACGCGATGAAATTCCCTCAATGATTTTTTGGGGTCCGCCCGGAGTGGGTAAAAGTACTTTGGCTCGGATTATTGCCAATTTAACCAAGTCAGATTTTGTCCAGTTTTCAGCGGTTGCTTCCGGAGTGAAAGAATTTCGGGCGGTGATTAAAGCCGCCGAAGAACGGCGTAAATTTCATCAGCAGCGGACCATTCTTTTTATTGACGAAATCCATCGCTGGAATAAAGCTCAACAGGACGGTTTGTTGCCTTACGTCGAAAAAGGGGTGATTACTTTAATTGGCGCGACGACCGAAAATCCGAGCTTTGAAGTTAATTCCGCGCTTTTGTCTCGTTGCCGGGTTTTTGTTTTGAATCAACTGACCGAACATGATTTGGAACTAATTTTAAACCGTTCCTTAAAACAAGGCTTTGGTGACTTGCGGATTGAAGTCAGTGATCAAACGCTGCGTTTTTTGGCCAGCATGGCCAATGGTGATGCCCGGATCGCTTTAAACGCTTTGGAGTTTGCCGTCGGCGCGGTCAAGCCGGACGAACGCGGCCGGATTATCCTTGATCAAGAAATTATCAAAGAAGCTTTGCAAAAATCTCATTATTTGTACGATAAAGACGGCGAGCAGCATTACAACCTGATTTCCGCTTTGCATAAATCGGTTCGCGGCGGCAACGCTGACGCCGCTTTGTACTGGTTGGGCCGGATGTTGGAAGCCGGCGAAGATCCGCTTTATGTTGCCCGCCGGCTGATTCGGCTGGCGGTTGAAGATATCGGTTTGGCCAATTCCGCCGCCCTGGAGCAAGCGGTGGCTTGTTATCAAGGCTGTCATTTTTTAGGCATGCCAGAGTGCGATATTATTTTAGCCCAATGCGTGGTCTATTTGACCAAGTCAAAAAAATCAGTTGCTATTTACCAGGCCTATGGCCAGGTCAAGCAAGACGTCAAAAATACCATGGATGAACCGGTGCCGCTTCATTTGCGCAACGCGCCGACAAAATTAATGAAAGAACTAGGCTACGGTCAAGATTATAAATATTCGCCTGATTACGACTGGCGGGAAGATCAGGAGTATTTACCCGATAAATTGAAAGGTAATAAATATTTACGTTAAAAAAAATACCATACCGCAGATATACTACGGTACGGACAACAATGCTCGGAAAGGGCTGATTTATGCCGCCACCAAATTATTTATTTTTAAGGCAGGCGGCACCCCGCCTGTCCCGCAGAATGCGGTGGCCAACGGCGGTGGCTGTCAGCTAGGTACAGTGATTGAGTTCGGGTTGATGCCCATACCCTTGGCGATGATTTGAATCATCTTGGCATCATCTACACCGTCGAGAGCCGATATGACCACTTTCGCCCCGACAGTACCAACGGCACTGGGGATGAACTCAATCTTGATTGTCCCGGCCGGGGATTTGGGGTCTGATGTTACTCTGACCTCAATAATTTCCTCCTTCAGGCGGAAATTATCAATCAGAATCCGTCTGATTTTTCCCGGTTCAATTGGGCCAGGAGTATGGCAAGCGAGGGTGTAATCCATTTTTCCGTTTGTCGGTAGGCCATTAGGCTGCATCATTGGTGCGGGGTTATAGTCAGTGCCTCTGGCTGCCATGTTTATTTGCCCCTCCTTTGGGCTAGAAAGAACGTGAAAATCGAATTGAGGTAATGTATTAATAATATATAAATATTTTATTATGTCAAGCCCCACACCTTTTGAGCACCGTTTTGGTCAGTTTAGGGGGCAAAAACAAAAAGTCATTTTACCCATAATGTAAGGGATAAAAAATAGGGAAAATTATCAATGATTATTAGGTAGCAAGTGCTCAAAAGGTGCGGGGTCAAGGGTCTTAACTTTAATTAATGATTTTTAACCTATGATTAAGCAGCTAAGTGTTGGTTTTGTGGTTTTTCGCCGAGCTGGGAAGGGTCTACGTTATCTTTTACTTCATCATGGCGGGGAGTATTGGAATTTTCCCAAAGGGCGACAGGTGGCGGGCGAAACTGAGCTGGCCACAGCTTTGCGGGAACTTAAAGAGGAAACCGGCATTGAGCAAGTTAATCTGATTAAAGATTTCCGCTTTGAATATGATTATGATTTTGATACTACCGTCCAGAATGGGGTTAAAGAAAAAGTTTATAAACACGCTATTTTCTTTTTAGTCGAAGTTAACGAATCTGAAGTGAAAATTTCCGATGAACATTTGGATTTCGGCTGGTTTGACTTTAACACAGCGCTGAGCCGGCTATTCTATCAGCCGGGCCAGGATTGCCTTAAAGCCGCTCATCAATTTCTTTTGAAACAGCAGGATTTTGTGTTATAATTTAATTGTCAGTCAGGTTATAGGTTTTTAGGTTGTCAGTTGCAATTAACCTATTACCTAAATACCTAATATCTATTATCTAAGACCATGGACATAAAAAAATATTTTCAGCTGGCGATTGAGCGTAAAGCCTCTGATTTGCACTTAGTCTCAGGTAACCCCGCCACTTTAAGAGTGAAAGGTCAGCTCGAAGTAATTGATAAAGCCATTATTGAATCCACCGAGCTGGAAACGGCGATTTTTGCCTTAATGAAGTCCGAAGATGTTACTGTTTTTAAGGATCGTAAAGAACTTGATTTCGCCTTGGATATTGCCGGCGGTCATTTCCGGGTTAATCTTCATCGTCAGGAGGGCCAACTCGGCATTGCCGCTCGGGTCATCCCCGAACGGATTCCTACGCCTAAAGAAATAGATTTTGACGAAACGATTTACAGTTTGACTCATTTGAATCAAGGCCTGATTTTAGTCACCGGCCCTTCGGGTTCGGGCAAGTCAACGACTCTGGCGGTTTTAATCAATTTAATCAACACTGAGCGTAAGGCTCACATTATTACCATTGAGGATCCAATTGAATTTATTTTTAAAGAGAGCCAAAGTATTATTGAGCAGCGGGAACTGGGTCGTGACACTAATTCGTTTGATGAAGCCTTAAAACGGGCTTTGCGCCAAGATCCAAATGTCATTATGGTTGGCGAAATGCGAGATTTGGAAACCATTTCAGCGACAATTACCGCGGCTGAAACCGGCCACTTAGTTTTATCCACGTTACACACTAACACGGCGGCCGAAACGATTGAGCGGATTGTCGACATGTTTCCGGCTCACCGCCAGCAGCAGATTTTAGCTCAATTAGCCTCGGTTTTGCGGGCGGTGATTTGCCAGCAGATGTTGCCGCGGGCCGACGGCAATGGGGTGGTGGTGGCTAGAGAAATCCTGATTAATACTTCAGCGGTCGCCAATCTAATTAGAGAAGACAAAATCGCCTATATTCCTTCGGCGATGCAGACCGGCCGGAGTACCGGTATGATCCCGATGAACGCTTCCGTTAGGCGCCTTTACGAGCAGGGTTTGATCACTAAACAAACTTATGAAAACAGGGTTCGCGACGGCGAGGCGATTGGCACTTATTATTAGCCGGTAACTTGTAGCTTGTAGTTAAGCTATAATTTACTAACAGCTAACAGCTAACAGCTAACAGCTAACAGCTAACAGCTAACTTATGACTGATGAAAAATGGTTGGACATTATCGCCAAAGTTAAAGACAGTTTTCAGATTCTAGAGCACCAAACCCAAGATTTGCCGGAAGACTCAGGTCCAGGTTCGGTGGAGTTTATTGTTTTTGAAGGGCCGCTGGGTAAAATGAAATTAGAGCGGACGACTAAGCCCTTGGTGACTGATAAAAAAACGATTGGTTCTAGGCGAATCGGTAGTGAAACCAAGGTCGCCTATGTCTATTCCGATACTGAGAAAGTCAATAAGTTCAAAGCTTACCAATGGGTTAATGACGACTGGTCAGAGATGGCGATGGAGCGCGGTGACATGATTTTTTAATTTAAAATTAAAAATTAATTTTAAAAAATATGTGGTTTTTTAAAGAGAAAATTGATACTTCTTTAGTGATGAAATTTGGCTTTTTAGGTGGCATTGCCGAAGCCTTATATTGTTCGTTAGTGGCTTCGCTGATTATGTTTTTAGATAAAACCATGTCCCAGCCGCCGACGCCGATTTTGGGTTTGGTTTTTATGCTGTTGCTTTTGGTTTTCAGCGTTGGTGTTTCCGGCCTTTTGATTTTCGGTTATCCAACCTACCTGGCTTTTCAGAAGCGGTTTGCCGAAGGTTTAATGACTGCCATTACGTCTCTAATCACCCTAGTGATTATTGGTCTTTTAGTTTTTGTTCTGTTCTCCTGGCTCTAAATTTATGAAAGTGTCTAAAAATTCCAGATTTATTTTGTTTTTGGTTGTTTTTTTAGTCGTTAGTTTTGCCATTTTTTGGTCTTGGCTGACGTTTAAAAAAATTGACCGGCCGGCTAATCAAGCTCAAGTCCAGGCGGTCAGAAATATTGACCTCGAAAAGCAGTATGAGCAATCCCTGAAAGAAATTTTAAAGCCATTTTGGCCGACCAAAGATCCGGCCGGCATCCGGCTTCAGATCATAGATTTGCGCGCGCCGGCTCGCTACCTTGATTTGCACATTAATTTAGTTCTTGCTTTTGATTTGTTTGAGCAGGGTCAGGCTGAGTCTGATCAAGCAAAAATTGAAGCCGGCCTAGAACGGCTGACGGGCTTAAAAAATCAATATCCCTGGCTTGAGTAAATTATCTAAATTATTTGATTCATGAAAAACACCAAACAACAAAAATTTTGGCAGTCTAATTTCGGTCGGGAATACACAGAAAGAAACAATTACGGCCCCAAGCAGTTGGATGATTTTTATCGCCGGACTTACGGTTTGAGTCGTTCTCAGATGAACAATGATTTTTTAGTCAAACTTCAAATCGGCAATATTTTAGAAGTTGGTTGCAACACTGGCAATCAGTTGAGGCTGATGCAAAAACACGGCTTTGACAATTTGCATGGATTGGAGCTGCAGTCCTACGCCGTTAGACGAGCTAAAGAATTGACTCAAGACATTAATATCATTCAGGGCAGTGCTTTTGATTTGCCGTTTAAAGACAATTATTTTGATTTAGTTTTTACTTCCGGCGTGTTAATCCACATTAACCCTAAAGATTTAAAAAAAGTCATGGCGGAAATTTATCGGGTAAGCAAAAAGTACATCTGGGGGTTTGAATATTTTAGCGAGAAACATCAGGCAATCAATTATCGCGGTAACGTTGATTATTTGTGGAAAGGCGATTTTGCCAAAATGTACTTAAAATTTTTTCCCAAGCTGAAATTACTTAAAGAAAAAAAATATAAGTATCTTGCCAGCGATAATCTTGACGTCATGTTTTTGTTGAAAAAATAGGCATCTGATAATTTTTGAAAATATATGAAGTCAAATTTTAACCATCAAGGCTTAACGGTTATTGAACTCATGGTCGTGATTTTTATTATTGCTTTGATTGCTACGGTTGGCCTGGTGGCTTGGCAAAATTCTCGGTTTAAGGCTCATGACGCCAAAAGGATTTACGACATCCAGCAATACGCCAAGGCGATTCGGCTGTATGATTTAGAGAACAAACGCTATCCTCAAGATAGCGATTGCCCGGGTGGATCCTGTACCGGCCAACTGGGCTGGGACAAAAATGCTTCACCGAATAACGTTTTAGCGCCTTTCTTTCCGGCCTTGCCGGCTGATCCTTTAGCTAACGGTAACACTGGCCTGAACGATTATTTTTACTATTACCATGAGCGC
Source organism: Candidatus Buchananbacteria bacterium RIFCSPHIGHO2_01_FULL_44_11 (assembly GCA_001817345.1). Classification (GTDB taxonomy): domain Bacteria; phylum Patescibacteriota; class Patescibacteriia; order Buchananbacterales; family UBA6539; genus 2-01-FULL-44-11. The sequence continues at coordinate 18,899 of MHIE01000008.1, forward strand.
AATCCTAACTGCGGTAACAAACCAACGGTTTCGGTTGAGAATATGGCGACCGGTAACAGTGAATATCATTTCAATCCCTGCGTTGGCGACAGCGCTGATTATTTAATTGTGCTTGAATAATGGCAAGAATTGAGCAAAATTTTGATCAGTGGCAAAATCAGCCAGCGGCTTATGCGCCTCGGAAACCCAGGCGAAAAATTAGGCCTAAGGCCACTTGTTGTCTAGTCTTTTTGTTTTTTGTCCTGGTTTTTTTCCTGATCGGCTTGGCGGCTTTGGCTAAAACCGGCTTGGTTCAGATTCCGTTTTTTTCCGACGTTTTTTATCAAATACCTCAACCGAGTCGTGTGGTTGAAGTTGACGAGGCCGCCCTCGCCGATTTTCAGCAAGGCCTGGACATTCAGGCCGATCAAGGGGTGGCGACCCTGCGTCTGAGTGAAGAGGAGTTGACTTACATTTTACGTCAGCTGCTAGCCAGCCAAAAAGATCAAATTTTTGCCAGCAATGTTCAGGCGGTAATTTCGGAAGAGGGGATTGAAGTTTTTGGCTTGCTTTTAAAGCCGACCAAAGTCAATTTGACGATTGATATTACGCCGCAGCTGGCTCAGGGTAAGTTGACTTTTGCCCTAAGCCGCGTTAAAGTTGGTGGGTTGTTGGCGCCAACATTTTTGGTCAACTGGCTGAAGTCTAATTTTTTGGATGCTAAATTAGCCGAGCTTAATCAGCAGTTAAGTCGAGCCGGGCAAATCCAATCTTTTCGTTTAGCTGAAGGTTACCTGGAAATCAGCGGTCAGCTGGATCTAAGCGGTCTTAAGAATTAATCGAGAATTCAAGATATTTTTATGTTCCCTAATCGTCTTGTCGCCTGGTTGTCCGGTTTGAGCCTTTTAATTTTATTTGAGTTGGCGCTTACTTGGCCCAAAAATCTTTATTGGTTCGTTGGCTTGTCTTTGCTGCTGCTTTTTTTTAGCGTTTGGCGGCTGGCTGGCCGGTTAACCAAAGCTAAATTCTGGAATTTTTTAATCACCCCGCTGATTTTTTTATCCAGTGCTTGGTTATTTATTATTTTTCTTGAAGATCACGGAGTTAGGCAGCTGACTATTCTTATCTCGGTAATTTTGTATTTTGTTTTTCTTAAGGTCGTGTTTTTGTATTTATATCGGCGGCCCAAATACGAAGCCCACACTCTCGGCAATATCTCCAGTTACATCGGTTTAGTGGCCATATTCTTCTTAACGGCGGGGGTTTTTAGCTTGAGAATTTTTTTAAGTTTTAGCTACTTGCTTTTGGCTTTGCCGATTTTTATTCTGACTGCTTTGCTGGTTTATCAGCTATTCTGGGCCAGCCAGGCGCCGATTGCCTCAAGTTTACCCCACGTTTTAGTGATTGCCATTGTCGTGACTGAAATTTTTGCTGTGGTTAATTTTTTGCCTACCAGTGTCTACGTTAGCGGCTTAATTGTAACGGTTGTTTATTATCTCTTGAGCGGCTTATCCCGTAACTGGCTGCTTAATATTCGCGAGTCCAGAGTGGTGGTGCGGTATCTGACAATCAGTTTTATTTCCTTAATGCTAATTTTACTTTCAGCTAAATGGATCTAACTTAGCGTAAAATATGAAATTTTTTAAAAATGGAAAAAATAAAATCAGCAATGCTAACCGGTTTATTTCCCAGGTCGTGGTTTTGGCAGTGATTTTTGGTTTTTTTGCCGGCGTGGTCGGGCAAATTTTTGCCGACGTCTATATCAATCCCTGGCCAGAAAGTTTAATTCAATCGCCTGGTGATAATCAAGATAATCCTTTGAATCTGCCGGAGCTGCGTCGGGTTAAAAGATTTTTAGGCATTGAGCAGGATTTTGAGGTGGAAAAATCTATCGCCCAGGCTTTACCGGCTATGGTTGGTGTTTACTTAAAAAAGGCGCCGGGTGATAACGATCCTTTGAGCCAAATTTATCTACCCAAAGACTTACTCGGTAATGGTTTTATTTTAACCAGTGACGGCTGGATCTTAACCCATCAATTTGTCGTTCAAGATTTAGCTCAAGATAAGTTTGTTGTTGTTTATAAAAATGAAAAATTCGCCATTGATCAGGTGGTAATTGATTCAATGAGCGGCATTGCTTTTTTAAAAATTTCGGCCAACAATTTACCGGTCGTGGTTCTGGGCGACTCGGATGAAATTACTCTTGGCCAACTGGCGGTTACCATTAATTTCCTTGGTGAGGTCGTTGTCACTAATATCAAGGATTCCTTCTATCAGCCAAAAAATTCTGCCAACGATTTTGTTCTGTCAACTGAACAATATAGCCAGGCCGTATTGTTGGAAAATGATATTTCTGATTTATATCTCGGTAGTCCCTTGCTGAATTTAGCCGGTGAGGTAACTGGGGTAATTAATCAGATAGATTTATCTCAGGGCGTGGTTACGGCCGTGCCAATTAATCAATTCCGGCCAATCACCCTCGGTGTTCTAAAAAATCATTTTGTTAAGCGGCCATATTTGGGGCTAGTCTATTTGGATCTGTCAAAAATATCCGATTCTAGCCAACCGCAAGGTGCGTTAATATACAAAAAACCTCTGTCAAACACACCGGCGGCGGATGCGGGTTTAGCGGTCGGAGATATTATTGTTAGCGTTGACGGTCAGCCCGTTGATAGTAATGATAATTTAACCAAATTAATCCAACAGTACCAACCGGGCGATCAAGTCAATTTAGATATTATCAGGGATGGTAAGCAGCTGGCTAAAATCGTTACTTTATCTTTAATGCCCGAATGAAGTTAATATTCCGCCGTCTTTAGCGGTTCAAGGCAATCATAATAAATCCCGCCGTTTCTGCATATCCGCAGACAGACAGAAACGGCGGGATTTAATTTAACAATCAACCATTCCAAAACCGGAAACAATCCGAAAGCTTTAGCGTCTTAATTATTGGAGTTTGTTTTTTCAGGATCAAAGATTTTTGGGTTGGGGGAAAACAGCTTATTTTTTATTTTCCAGTTATCCACATACTGACCAATACCGCTTTGGGCCAGTTTATTTTTAACCTTAGTCCGACCCTGAGACCAATAGAGCAGACTTTCAAAATTTATTTTATACCGGTTTTGAACCACGACGTATTTTAGCTGCTGATCCTTAATTGCCCGCCTGATTGTCTTTTGGTCAACGCCGAATAGTTTGGCCGCCTCAGACACGGTTAATCTGATAATTTGCGCCATACTTTTCATTTGGTTAAATTTAAATTATGCTATTATGTCTACGATAATCTAGACATAAACCCGATATTCTAATGATAATTTATTTTAGGTATTAAAGCAATAGGTGCATCATTAGGCCGGCATACGGTAAAATAAAGGCATTGTTTTGTGGCTGAAAATACACTTTAATCTTTATTTTTAATGTTTGACTTTAATTAGCTAATTAGGTATAATCATTTTCATTGTGTAACAATCTTTACTATTTTTCGTCATCAATAGATGAAGCCTTTAAAAATACAGGAAAAATTGCTATTACTTAAAGTAAGGAAGAAAGACCCGGATGCTTTCGGTCAAATTTACGATCTGTACGTTACATCCATTTACAGATTTATTTATTTTAAGGTCGCCAATCGGGCGGACGCCGAAGATTTAACCTCAGAAGTATTCTTGAAAATTTGGCAGTATTTAATTGACTGCGAAGACGAGATAGATAACCTGCGCGCTTTAATCTATAAGTTTGCCCGGAATCTCGTAATTGATTTTTATCGCCAGCGGGCTAAAAGAGAACTAATTGGCGATGAAGAAATGATGCTGAAAGTGGAAGACAGCCGGCAGCAGAACATCTTAAGCCAGATTGAAACGAAGAGCGACTTAGGCAATATAGAAATCGTTTTAGCCGGTGTCAAAGACGTTTATCGCGAAGTATTGGTTTTACGCTACATTGAAGAATTATCCATCAGCGAGATGGCTAAAATTTTAGAAAAGTCAAAAGGTTCGGTGCGGGTTTTGTTGCATCGGGCTCTGAAGATTGTTCGGGAAGTAGTGAAAAAAAATGAATCAGGCTAATCAGGCAATAATTGAAAAAATAAAAGAGTTAAAAAAAATTAAACCCCGCTCAGAGTGGCAAGCTTTGAACAGGGATTTTTTATTGTCCAAAATTACCACCGAAACTAAAACCGAACCGGTTAAGCTCAGTTGGCAAGAATACGGTCAATTTTTCGTTCGGGTTATTCGCCAGCGGTTTTTTTTGGAGCCGGCGGTGGTTATTCTTTTGGTTTTAAGTTTTTCGGTCGCCAGCAGTTTTGCCGTCAATGCCGCTTTTTACAGCTTACCCGGCGAACCGCTTTATCGAATGAAGTTGGTTTTGGAAAAAGCCCAACTGGCCATCACTCCGTCTGAATCAGATAAAGTCCAACTCAAAATTGAATTTGCCCAAAAGCGCGTTGAAGAATTTGATAAAATCGTTTCCCAAACCGATGTGACGCCCGAAGTCAAGACTGAACAAATCCATTTAGTGATGAAGGAACTGCAAAAGAATGTCGGATCGGTTAAAGAGCATGTTGATAAGAATACGGCCTCAGACAAAAATGTTTCCGGATCAGATTTAGAAAAAACTTTGCAGATGGCTATCGCCATCAATTCCAAAACTGAAGAATTGGCCAAATCCCTTGATGAAAAAATTGGGGGCTTAACCGAAAGTGAAAAAGTTGAAGTCCAAAGCGATTTAAATCAGACGGTTGAATCGGTTCAGCAAATCAGTTTGTCCGCCCAGGAGTTAATTAAAGAAAGCCAACCGAACCAAGAGGCAGATGAGCCCCAGACAGCCACTTCCACTCCAGACGTGATTGAAAATCAGAACTCTAGTGAGACAGAAGGTCAGGGAGTGGTAGAGGGAGCAGCCACCAGTACGATTAACACCCAAAGTTTTTCTGAAAGCGGTAGCGATGACTCAGTTCGGGATTCTGAGACTACGCCCGAGACCGTTGAGACCACTGATCAAACTAAACAACCATAATAATTATTTAAAAAACCAACAAACGTTTTAAAACGTTGGTTGATAAATGTTCGTTTATTGCCGAACGAAGCGAGCGAAATACAAAAATAAATTTTTGTATTTCCGAGTGAGTGAGGCAAAAAGAGTGTATACTCTTTATCTTTTTAGAGCAATTAGGGCCTGAGACCACCTTAAGTAGGGTGGGCAAAGGTCGGACTCATAATAGAGTGCCTCCTATAAGAGGAGTGTGGGTCTCAGGTGCATTTTGCTTCATTGTAGCTTAGCTCGATCGAGGGCTTCAGTGAACCTAACTAAAAAGGCTGAATGAACTTAATAAATAAGAAAGGAAAAATTAAATGACGATTAAAAAACTATTGACCTACACAACGGTTATTACCACCATTGTTTGGTCAGTGGGTTTGTTTGCCCTGCCATTGAGCGTAGGGGCGGCGGTTTCTGGCGATTTGATCAAGCTCCAGTGTGCTACTGGTGCTGGCGTCAATGACGCATGTAAAGCTGTTTACTACCTTGGTGGTGACGGCAAACGCTACGTCTTCCCAGACGAAAAAACCTACAAGACTTGGTACAGCGACTTTTCCGGTGTGATGATTGTTTCTAGCACCGAGATGAGCGCTTACCCAATTGGCGGCAATGTAACTTACCGACCAGGTGTTAAAATGGTCAAAATTACCACTGATCCTAAGGTCTACGCGGTTTCTGCCAATGGTACCCTGCATTGGGTAACCACGGAAGAATTAGCGGTCGCCTTATATGGTACTGCTTGGGCCACAATGGTTCAGGATGTGTCAGATGCTTTCTTTGTTAACTACACTGTCGGCAGCGACATTGATGCGGCTGCTGATTACGATAGAGATGCTCAGACGGCGGATGCCACTAGCGTCAATGTTGATAAAGGTTTAGCCGGCGGCGGTAGCTCTTCTGGCACTGGTTTGACGGTCGCTTTAGCGTCTGACACCCCAGCTTCCATGTTGGCTATTTGTACCGCTATCCGCGTGCCTTTCACTAAGGTTAATTTAACCGCTTCGGCCGATGGCGATGTCATTGTTGACTCCCTGATAGTAGAAAGAGCGGGTATAGCCTCTGATGCTAACCTTGGTTCAGTAGCGATTATTGACGCTAACACCAATGTCCAGGTTGGCTTAAACCAAAATCTTAATTCCAGTCATCGCGCTAACTTCAATAATGACATTACTATTCCGGCTGGTACCACCAGATCACTAATACTGGCTGGTAACATGAACCCATCAACCGCCACTGATTGTACTAGCGGCGCGGGTAACGTTCCGGCTTTGTCATTAGTGTCAGTTACCCCGAAGGGCAATGTGGCCGTTATTGGCAGCTTTCCCGTGACTGGTAACTACCAAACCATTAATGCCGTGACGATTGGCCAAGTAACGGTGCAACGTGGCGCCTTTAGTAATGCCACTTCCACCACGGTTAAAGTTGGTCAACTCGGTTACGTTTTTGCTTCTTACAAGATTAGTGCTAATTCAACGGAAAATCAGAAAGTGAAGCAATTAAAGCTTTACAACGCTGGTACCGCTTCCTTGAGCACTGACCTAGAAAACTTCAAGGTCTATAAAGGCAACGTGACCCAAGTTCCAGTCACCGTCACAATTGATGGTAAATACATTACTTTAGACTTCAGCAACAATCCAATTGAGATTGAAAAAGGTAAAAATGAAGAATTTACCGTCAAGGCTGACGTCGTTGGTGGTTCAACCCGAACCGTCAAGTTCGTGATTTACCGGACCACGGATATTATTGCCCAAGGCACTTCTTACGGCCAATCGCGCGTCGCCGCTTATACCGGCACTGGCACTGGCGGTACCGGTGAAGTGTTGTCCGACAATCAGTTCACTATCTCGCAAGGCACCTTGCGGGTTGACTCCAACTCCACCGCGGTCGGCTCTCAGAACGTCGCTTTTGGCGATGGTCAGGTCTTAGGCGCCTGGAGTTTTGTTGTCGCCGGTGAGCCGGTCCAAATCACCCAATTGGTCTTAGCTAACAGCAGTACTACTGCTGATTCCGAACAATTTGACAATGTCAAATTGGTTGACGGCAACGGCACGACCTTGATGGGTCCTTCCAGCAGTTTAACCAGCGGTTCAGTGACTTTTTCTGAAACCGTTGAATTGCCAGTTGGTACGACGGTAGTTAAAGTCGTGGCCGACATGGAAACTCAGAATAGTGACGAAGATTTCGCCGCTGGTGCTACTTTCTATTGGCAGATTACGCCGACCAGCATTACTGCTACCGGCGCTAACACCAATGAAACCATCACCGCTACCCCAAGCGCGGCTGTGACGGCTGCCACCCAAACCTTTAAGGGTGCAGTCCTAGCTATTACCCGAAACGCTTTACCGGTCAACGGTAATGTCGTGCTCGGTCAGCAAGACTTCAAGTTTGGTTCCTGGACCTTTGACACCACGGCTTCTGGTGAAGACATCAGAGTCACGGTCATCAAAGTTGGTAACCGCGTGGCGACTACCACTAATGTTGACAACTTAACGTTGTATGACATGTCCAAGACTTCCCAGAGTGTTTGTCTGGCGGACTACCCCAATGCTTCTTATGATTCCTATGGTTGCGCCATTGAAACTGAAGACGGCAGTTCCGGTACTTCTACTTTCACCTTATCTGATCCGATGGTTGTTACCAAAAACACCCAGCGAATCGTTGAGTTAAGAGGCGATGTTCGGACAACGGCTGCCACCTACGTTGGTCACAAAGATGAATTCATGCTATTTGTGACCGGTACAGCCGGGGACGTCATTACTGCCCGCGGCGTGATCACGAACAATACCGTTACCCCAACCGGTACCGGTGTTACTGGTCAAACCGGTGCTGTTACCACCATTGTGGCGGCCGGCACTTTAACGGTTAATACCGCGGCTTCAACCAATAACAGTCTGGTGGCAGCCAACTCAACTATTGAGTTGGATCGTCTGAAACTGACTGCCACTAACGAAGACATTGACGTTGAAGAGTTAGCCCTTTGCGTTGGTGATCCATCTGACACTAACGGTTCAGAAACCGGCGATGCTGATGATATCACTGAATTCAAGGTCTACAAAGCCACTGATATGACTAATCCGTTAATCACTGGCAGCGTTGGCAGCGGTAACACTTGCCGCACTTTCACTTTGGTCAAAGGCACTTTAGTGGTGCCAAAAGACAGCAGTGCCGGTGTGGAATTAGTGATTAAGGGCACCCTGGCCGATATCGGCACTGGTCTGCCTGGCTTAGCTGGTGCTGACGTTAACGTTGGTATTGGCGGCACCGATGGCATTAAGGGTACTGGTAAAGCTTCCAGCACCACGGTCACGGATACTTACACCGCTTCCACCAGTTCACTCTTCAAGCTGGTTATGGGTTATCCTAAAGTCACTTTGAACACTTTGCCTTCCAGTACCGGTCTAAGCAACGGTTCAATTGTGGCTGACTTCACTATCTCTAACCCGTCACCCAATCCAATTGCTATCTACCGCGTCAGTTTTGCTCAGGTTACTAGTACCGATGCTAATATCGGTGTGACCAAAGCGAAATTGGTGGTTCAGTCCGATGGCAGTAAGACGGTTGGCGCGGAAGCGACTTGCGACACCGAGGCCACTGCCTTGTCATTCCGGTATCAATCCGCTACCACTAGCGATTGTCTAGATGTTGACGGTTCAACCGTGAGCTATTATGCTTTCGTCTTACAAGATGAAGATGACGCCACTAGAACCAGACGGGCTTACCGCATTGGCGGTAACAACGGTTCAGCCAGATTCCAGGTAGTTGCTACCGAAGTGACCGGTGCCGATGCTACGGCTGATGGTCAGGTGGCTTTCTACCTATCTGGTGATAACGCCACGACTTCGGCTCCGGCTCTGATTGGTGTTGAGAATGTTTCTCATCATTACGGAGCGCTTGACCAAGGTAACTTTGTCTGGTCTGATCTATGGACCAACGATGCCTGGGATTCCAATTCCGGCAACGCGACAGCGTCCGCTCAGTGGTGGAATGGTTACTTAGTTGAAGGTTTGTCTTCAGCTTCTTCCACTCAGCAAGTTATCAAGGAATAATCTAGGTTATTTAACCTAGCTTAGAAAAAAGAAAGGCCCCCAAAAGGGGTCTTTCTTTTTGACTTTTTTTATGCTAAAATAATTTCAGAATTTTTAAGGCGTAGGGACAAAATTTTGTTTCCCTACGCTTCTCCTCCTTAATATTCTCCCCCTTGTCTTAGGGAGGGGGTTTAAAAAAATGGTTTTAATCAAGCCCCTGCTCACCAGAGCGGTAATATATTAATCTCTCATATCTATGAAAAAAAGTGTTATCTTTGCTTTAATTATTGTTTTGGTTCTGGCTTTGGCCGCCGCTTTTTTCTTTGTGGTTTTACCCCAATGGCAAAAGAGTAGTTACAAACCAGTAACTTTATCAGATTATTTAAATTCCAAACAGGCCGAATATTTAGCCTTGGATTTATCTGAAGGTTCATTAGCTAAAGTGATAGAGCAAATTTTAAAGATTGAAGCTGAGCTTAAAATCAACCCGAATGATTATCAAAACTGGGTCCAGGTCGGCGTTTTGTACCAGCGCTTGCATGAATACGATTTAGCCAAGAAAAGTTTTGAAGTCGCCGCTGAAATTTTACCCGGCGAGGGATTAGCTTTTGCCAATTTGGCCGAACTTTATGTTTTTAATTTTAAAGATTTTGATCAAGCGGTAGAAAATTACAAAAAAGCCATTGCGAACGATTATTGGCAAGTGAGCTGGTATCGGTCGCTGGCGGATTTGTACCGGAGCAAATTTCCCGATAAAATCTCTGAAATTGAACCGTTAATGCTTCAGGGTGTAGAAAAAAATCCCGGCACCGCCTCGGACTACTACGGCTATTTACTTACTTTCTTTTGGGAGCAAGGCGAATTTCAAAAAGCCTTGGATTACGGTAAAAAATTGTTAGCCCTTGATCCGAATAACGACAAATACCAGCAGGCGATTAAGGATTTAGAAGCAGAATTAGCTAAGTAGTCTTGTTTTATGTTTCAAAGCCGATCGACGGACAAGTTTGAGTTTACCCTGGAAGTAATTCTTTGGGTGCTTTTGGGGGTGATTCTAATCATCCCTTTGCTGGTTATAGATAAGTTTTATTATCCTTTTATTTTTACCAAAGCTTTGGTCTTTAGGGTCAGCGTTGGATTGCTGTTTTTGGTTTATTTGCTTTTAGCGGTCAAGTCGAAAAAGTATCGGCCCAAACTCAACGGTCTGACCATAATTTTCACCTTATTTTTGCTCAGTTCTTTTATCTCCTCGGTTTTTGGCATTAATTTTTATCGCAGTTTTTGGAGTAACATGGAGCGGCAGGAGGGTTTGTTTTTATTAGTCCATCTCTGGCTGTTTTTGCTGGTAATCACTAATTTTTTGCAAGAACGCAAAGACTGGCTATTGGTACTTGACCTCTCGGTTGGCGTCAGCGTTTTGACCAGTCTTTACGCTTTGGGCCAATATTTTAACCTGGGATTTTTTGTCGGTCAGGCCGGGGACCGTCTTGCGGCGACTTTAGGCAATGCCAGCTATTTAGCCGGCTACTTGATTTTTAACCTGCTTTTTGCCGGTTATTTATGGCTCTGGCGGCGTCATAATATTCTGGCCAAATTTTATTATCCCTTGGCTATTGTCTTGGAACTTTTTATTTTACTTCAGACCGGCACGCGCGGCGGGTTTGTGGCCCTCGGTGTCATCATTGTTTCCCTGCTTAGCTTTATTGTATTTAAAGGATTGCCTCAGTTAAAAAAAATCAGTTTGGCCGTTTTAGCCGTCTTTATTATTTTAGTCAGCCTTTTATTTATTAATAAAACCAGTCCGCTGGTAAATCAATTTTCCGCCTTACAGCGGCTGACCAGTATCAGTTTGACCGACCGGACGGTGGTCACTCGTTTTATGACCTGGCAAGCCGCTTGGCAGGGTTTTTTAGACCGGCCGGTTTTGGGCTACGGCCAGGAGAATTTCAATTTTGTTTTTAATCAGAATTTCAACCCGGCTTTTTATGAAGACGAAGGTTCCAGCGTTTGGTTTGACCGGGCCCACAATGTCTTCTTTGATCGGCTGTTGGCCGGCGGCGTCATTGGTTTGGTTTTATTTTTAGGGTTTATTTTTTATCCGTTTTATCTCTGGCGGCGATCGTTAAAAAAAGAGAAGGGGAGTGAGGTGCCAGCTGATTTTTATCAGTCGCTGGGTAAATTGTTGTTATTTTTAATCATTGCCGCTTATTTTATTCAAAACCTTTTTGTCTTTGACCATCTGACGACTCACATTTCGTTGCTGCTGAGTTTATCTTTTCTCTCTTTTACTTTCGCTGACCGAATTTATCTGGAGCGCCATCTTCAGCCGGCCAGAAATTTAGTGGTTTTGTTTTTGATTTCCGCCTCATTATTGGTGCCGGCCTTTTATTACGGCTCTTATAAGCCCGCCTTGGCCAGTCGGGACGTGATTAAAGCTCTGATTTTTGAATACGCCGACAATGCCGACCGGGCGGTCAATTATTACCGTCAGGCTTTGTCGCATGGCACTTACGGTAATCAGGAAATTAGAATTATGTACGCCACTTTTGTCGGTAATGTTTTGTCAGCGACGGCTAACGCTGAATTTTGGCAGTCGGCAGTTCAAGACGTCAAACAAGAATTGACCAAACAGCTCCAGGAACAGCCGGATAATGTCGTGAATTATTTAGTGGCGATGCGGTTTAACAATGCCGCTCGGGTTATTGATCGGTCAATATTATCGCAAAACTTTGACCTGTTTGAAAAAGCCAAAGAATTAAGTCCAGCCCGATCCCATCTTTATTACGAAATTGGCTATACCCAGCTATATTTAGGCGCCGATTACAAAAAAGAAGGTAATGAAGTCCTGGCTCAGGGTTTTTTTGCTGACGCCATTAATAACTTTAAGCGAGCTTTAGATTTAGCGCCTAAGGTAATTGAAGCCAATGCCGCTTATGCTATGGCTTTAATTAACGTTGGTCAGCCTGACTTAGCTTTAGAACATCTGCAGAAAATGGATCAGGCCGGGATAAATTACCACCGAACCGATGTTTTGATTAACATGGCCGATTCCGCCATTTTTTTCCGCAGTTACGAATTAATCAAGTTTATTTATATTGATTTGGTGAAATTAGAACCAAGCAACCTTCAGTATTTAATGAATTTAGCCTTAGCCCATGCTTATTTAGGTAAAGATGACCAAGCCATTGCTTTGGCTAATCAGATCAAGGCGCTAAGCGCTGATAATCAAGCCAGCGTGGATGCTTTTATTCAAGACGTCAGGAACGGTGAATTTTCCAACAGCGATTAATCGTTATGAAAAAAGAAAATTTTTTGTTAATAGCTATCTTGGTCTTGGCTGCGGTTTTACGGCTTTGGAACCTCACCGTACCCGATTTAATGACTGATGACGCGGTTTATTCTCTGCGGGCACTGGGCTGGGTTGATTATTTAGCCAGCACCGCCCAAACCACGCCCTTGCAATGGTTTGGCAGTATACCCACTTGGGCTAATCTCTCTTTTCATGATGCTCCGCCTTTGGTGTTTTTAATCCAGCACCTCTTCTTTTTTATTTTTGGCGATAATCTTCTTGGCGCTCGGTTGCCTTTTGTTTTTTTCGGCGTCGGCACGGTTTACCTGGTTTATCTATTGGTTAAGTCTTTGAAATCAGCCGCTGCCGGCCTACTGGCCGCTTTAATTTTAGCCATTTTTTCTTTGCACATCTGGATCAGCCATCTGGGTTTTTTGGAAGGAGTGGAAATATTTTTTATCACCCTGACGGTTTTTTTTCTGGTCAAATTCAGCCAGACTAAACAAAAAAAGTTTTTGTACCTATTGGCTTTAAGTTTGGGCTTAACGTTTTTAACTAAGTACACGGCCTTTTTCCTTTTGCCGGTTATTCTGCTCTATTTTTTATTTTTTGAAAAAGGAATTTTTAAAACTAAAGCTTTTTGGTTGTCAGTCTTATTTTTCATTTTGGTTATTTCGCCGGTGATTATTTACAACTCAATGGTCTTTGCGACCCGCGGTCATTTTGATGCTGCCTTGTCTTCAATGGTCGGTATGCATCCGACGGATTTTCAGAACCTGATCAATCGGGCACCCGGCGGCAATCCGCTGATTAATCTTAGTAACTTGATTAAAGAATTATTTTCTTTAGTCTCTTGGCCGATGCTTGGTCTAAGCTTTATTGCTTTTTTGTTTTTATTAGTCAGGCTGATAGTAAAAAAAGAAATTGATAAAAGAGGCGATATTTTAATTTTAGCCAGTTTCATTCTTTGCCTGGTGTTTTTAAGCCTCGGTCGTCTTTCCAGTGCTCATTTTTTATCTCTTTTAACGCCCTGGCTAGCGATTATTTTGGCTTTAGCGGTTTTTGGTTTGGTTGATTTTTTAGCAGTAAAATGGCTTAATTATGCTAAAAAACTAGTAGTGGTATTACTGATTTTAGTTTTAGGCTTTGAGTTGTTTTACGGCATTAACTCGCATTTCTTGTCACCGTCGCTAAGTTTTAATCCGCTGGTTTATTCAGCGGCTACGCCTCATCTGAATGAAAATTTGGGTTTTAACCAATTGGATCAATATTTACGTCAGAATGTTTTCCCTCAAAACTTAGTTTTTTCGCGGTCAATAACAACCGAAGACTATACTTCAAAAATCGCGGAAAATTTTTTTAAGATTAAAACTTTTTATTTTATTGATGAAGCGGTTCACTGGTTTGCCTATACCTGGTATTTTGCCCATTATCAGCTTTATTACAGTCTGCCCATTGGTTCATTGTACAATGCCTTTAAGACGGCGGGAGGTGAGGATCCAATTGCCATGATGCGCCAACAGGGCATTGAGAATTTTTATTTTATTTATCCGGTGTTGGATTCCGCAGTTGACCCAACCAAAAACAATCAGCCCTCAAGGCAAATCTCCATTGATTTTGCTAAAACCCTGGAAGAGCGCGGCATCCAACCGGTGGAAATAAAAAACCACTCTGGACAGGTGGCTTTTAAAGTTTATAAATTTAATTAAACCTGGTAGACTTTTTTAGTTTCAGCAATCATCTTTTCTAAATTGAATTTTTCCTTTACCGCCATTGCCGCTTGGCGACCCAATGCTGCCGCCAAGTTTTTATTTTGGCTTAACTCTAAAATTACTTCAGCTAGTTCTTTGGGTTCGGCTGGCTTAACTAAAAGGCCGGATTTTTTGTTTTCAATCATCTCCAGTATGCCGCCGACGTTGGTGCTGACCAGGGGCAAACCGGCCGCCATCGCCTCCAAAATTGAATAGGGAAAGCCCTCTTTGACTGAAGAGCAAATGTAGAAATCAAACGCTTTTAAATATCGCCAGGCATTTTGTTTTGAGCCGAGTAATAAAAAGTTTTTTTCCAGCTGCTGATTTTTAATTTCCGCTGTCAGTTTGCTTTTGTTTGGTCCATCGCCAATAACGCCAAAAATAATTTTGTCATTTTTTTCACAAACTAATTTTGCCGCTTCAATCAGATATCCCAGGCCTTTAGTGGGGTAAAAATTGGCAATGGTGCCGATTATTAGGTGGTAGCTGGTAGCTGGTAGCTGGTAGGTTGCCAGCAATTCATTTCTGGCTTGTTCTAGGCTTAAAAAATTAGGCTGAGCGATACCGTTGTGGATAGTAATTAATTTTTCCGTCGGCACGATTCTATTTTTTATGCCGGTACTTCTGTCAAACTCGGAAACGCAGATTAATTTGTCTTTAAATCGGCCAGAAAATTTTTCCGCGAATTTGTAAGACCATTTTTGCCAGCCAGGCATTGGCTCGTTAAAAACAAAGCCGTGAACGGTGTAAATTATTTTTTTGATTCCGGCGGCCCGGCCGGCCAAACTGCCCAAAACGCCGGCCTTACTGCTGTTTAGGTGCAGAATATCCGGTTTAAGGCGTTTTGGGCAGTTTGGCCGGCCGGGCCGCCGGAATCAAAAAAATAATTTACACCGTTCACGGCTTTGTTTTTAACGAGCCAATGCCTGGCTGGCAAAAATGGTCTTACAAATTCGCGGAAAAATTTTCTGGCCGATTTAAAGACAAATTAATCTGCGTTTCCGAGTTTGACAGAAGTACCGGCATAAAAAATAGAATCGTGCCGACGGAAAAATTAATTACTATCCACAACGGTATCGCTCAGCCTAATTTTTTAAGCCTAGAACAAGCCAGAAATGAATTGCTGGCAACCTACCAGCTACCAGCTACCAGCTACCACCTAATAATCGGCACCATTGCCAATTTTTACCCCACTAAAGGCCTGGGATATCTGATTGAAGCGGCAAAATTAGTTTGTGAAAAAAATGACAAAATTATTTTTGGCGTTATTGGCGATGGACCAAACAAAAGCAAACTGACAGCGGAAATTAAAAATCAGCAGCTGGAAAAAAACTTTTTATTACTCGGCTCAAAACAAAATGCCTGGCGATATTTAAAAGCGTTTGATTTCTAGATAAGCCAGCCAGTCTTTCACCGGGTTGATTTCCCGGACTAGATGTTTTAGCGGGTAAGTAACTATACTTTTTTCTTTGAGCAGAGAAAACAGCTCCTGGTTACCGCTGGCGGCGACAGCTATCTCGTAGCCTGACTGCTTTAGATTGGTCGCCAAATCAAAAATATAGCGCTGAGCGCCGCCAATTTCCGACTGGGTGACTAAATATAAAATTTTTGTAATTTGAGGCATTTTTACCTTGACTGATAAGCCATTTTATATAATAATAATAGGGTAAAACTTATTAATAATCAAGTTTGGAATTTTGCTAAAATATGGTGATTCTTGTCACTGGCGTTGCCGGTTTTATTGGTTCTTATGTTGCTAAGGCCCTGATTGACCGTGGCGATCAAGTAATTGGCATTGATAATTTTAATTCGTATTACAATCCAAAACTCAAAGAAGCCAGAATTAACGATTTTTTGGACGGGTATGATTTAAAACTCTATCGTTTGGATTTGGCCGATTTCTCAGGCTTGAAAAAAGTTTTTAGCGAAAATCGAATTGATAAAATTTGCCACCTCGGCGCTCAGGCCGGGGTGCGCTATTCCCTGGAAAACCCCGAGCTTTATATCCAATCCAATATCGTCGGCACCCATAATCTGCTGGAATTAGCCAAGCAAAATGAAGTGAAGGATTTTATTTTTGCTTCATCCGCCTCGGTTTATGGTGGTAACACTAAAGTGCCTTTTTCTGAGTCCGACCCTGTCACCAACCCGGTTTCGGTTTACGCCGCTACTAAAAGAACCAATGAACTTCAGGCCCATGTTTATCACCATCTTTTTGGTTTAAACTGTTTTGGTCTGCGTTTTTTTACCGTTTATGGCCCCTGGGGCCGGCCGGACATGGCCTTTTTTAAATTTAGCCCGTTAATTTCTTCCGGTCAGCCAATTGAGGTTTATAATCACGGTCAGCATCGCCGCGACTTTACTTATATTGACGATATTGTCGCCGGAGTTTTAGCCGCGGTTGATCGTTGCGCGGGGTATGAAATTTTCAATTTAGGCAATAACCAGCCGGTCGGCTTAGAAAGACTGATTGAACTGCTGGAAAGTAATCTGGGCAAAAAGGCTAAAAAGAATTATCTGCCGCTTCAGCCCGGGGATGTGATTGAGACTTACGCCGACATTTCTAAAGCCAAAAAAGTCTTAGGCTACCAGCCTAAGACAAAAATTGAAGAGGGCATTAAAAATTTCGTTAGTTGGTATAAAGATTATCAAGCTATTCTATAAATGAGAATTTTAATTTTTTCTTTGGCTTATCATCCTTTTGTTGGTGGAGCCGAAGTCGCGATCAAAGAAATCACCGATCGGACTCCTGACGTGGAGTTTGATTTGGTCACGGTTAACTTAGACGGTCAGCAAAAACAGCAGGAACGTCTGGGCAAGGTTAATGTTCACCGAGTCGGCCAGGGGAAGGCGAGCAAGTATTTTTTCCCCTGGCAAGGTTTCAAAGTTGCCCGGGAACTTCACTCAAAAAATAAATATGACGCGATTTGGGCGATGATGGCCAATCAAGCCGGCTTGGCCGCTTTGAAATTCAAGCAAAAGTTTCCCGATGTTAAGTATTTGCTGACCTTGCAAGAAGGGGACTCGGAACTTGATATCATGGTCCGGACTTGGTTTATGCGGCCTCTATATAAAGCGATTTACCGCCGGGCCGAT
>MHIE01000009.1 GCA_001817345.1 Candidatus Buchananbacteria bacterium RIFCSPHIGHO2_01_FULL_44_11
AACACCAAAGTTAACAACCAAGTAGGACATTTCTAAATCCCCCAAAGTAGGACATTTCTATTTCCCGTTGACAAAAGAATGCGTAATCTTGACAAAATGTTCAAAATAAGCTATTATTTAAAGCTGTTCTATATTTAGAACATTTGTCCTTTGAGCAATAAACCAATAAACTTTGAAGCCATATCATTTTGATCAGTAGAGTAGAAAGGAGGCATGAGAATGCCCCGAGTGACCCCAATCCTTACGCAAGTACCCACCGGTCACAGGTTGGTACTGAGAAACGCTTGGGTGAGCCGGTTTGACGATCCGGCTGATCCCAAGGGCTACAGCATTGACTCTGAAGGCTGGCAGTTTTGGCTGCCGCTCCTCTGGCACATGTTTGTCGCCCTGGTTGACATCCGACCCAGAGCTCTGGATCCGGAGGCATTCCGAGTCAATACCGTTGACGGCCAGGAGGTGGACGTTGATGTTCGGGCAGTCGAACGGTTGAAACGCGATTCGGCCGGCAAAATCGCCAAGGCTGAAGTTTACAAGGTGGCGATTCAGGTGGAGGCCGAGGGCGGTCTTGGCCGAGATGAGATTGTGCTTCAGGTTTTGACCGCCGCTTTGAACGCCGCCACTTCATCCTACCCGGCGATTACTTACTCGCCTGACGAATTGCGGCGGCGGACAGCCGAGGACGGTGTGCCCGGCGGTACCATTGAGCTGTCTCCTGAACAGGAGGAGGTTAAGACGGCGATTCAAAAACAAACCCGCCTTAATCTGGACGGTATTCATCCTCGCTATTGGTCTTGGCTTTGCCGGTGGCAGATCACCAAGGACGCGGTGAGTGGTGCCATCACCAGCATCGTGGTCGATTCGGCCAAAGGATTGGTCGAACTGACCACCCGAGAACTCCAGGACCTGGCCCGGTACATCAGGCAGCTCACTGAGGAAGAGCTTTCCAAGTACGGCCTTGAATTCACCGAGGTCAAAGTCCAAAGCATTAATCCGGCTGGTTCGCTGGCCGTGGCTTTGCGACGGCGGGCGGCAGCGCAAGTGGAAGCCGGCACTGCTGAACGAGAGAAAGATTACCTTCAGACTGTTCTTCAGGCTTTGTCGGCCGCGCCGGCAGAACGACGGATTGCTTGGGAAGCGGTGGTCGTGGTCGCCAATATGTTCGCTGATGCGTTCCGTGACGCCTTGGGTGGTCTTCAGTCGAAGGCTCGCCAACTGCCTCAGCGGCCGGCGCCGAGGTCAGAAGATTAAATTCGTTCACTGTGGTTGACGGGGGATGGTTGAGAACAAAGTCTCGCCGCCCCCTCATTTTTTTATTTGACGCTTTATCTGCTTTATTCTATGATTAATACAGCTTAGAGATATTGAATTAGATATGAAAATACGTAATTTTTTAATTTTATTAATTACAATCCTTGTCTTTAGTCTATATTTAGTCAGTCCGGTGTTGGCGCAAGGGTCCGGTAGTACTCAAACCAGCGGAGAAACTGACAGTGGCGGCGGTGATCTTGTTGATACTACCTCGCTGCAAAATCCCTTGGGCCCGGGCAATCTTGATCCGCGGGCGATTATTGGTAATATTATTAGAGTTATACTGGGGCTAGTTGGTTCATTGGCTTTGGCGGTTTTTGTCTGGGGCGGGTTTACCTGGGTGATGTCAGCGGGTAATGATGAAAAAATTAAAAAAGGCAAAGACATGATGGTTTGGGCGTCTTTAGGTTTAGCCGTAGTGTTTTTAAGTTACGTTCTAGTCAGGTTTATTATTGAAGCTTTGACTAGCAGTGGTGGCAGTACCGGTTAGGCAAGATTTTAATTAAATTAGCGGTTTTTTAATCCTTATTGGTAAAAAATAAGGGTTTTTTGTTTGTATTCAGCGAAAAAAGACCGGATTTTTATTGACAAAGTTTATTAAATATGCTATTATATAAAGTTACTATGCCATTGTTTTGGCTAGTAGCCTGAACCTTGAAAACGTGGAGTAAAACCACATCAATATAACAAAAAAAACAATTCAAGATCCTAACTTCTTGTAGTAAAGGAGCAAGAGCATGGCTTACTTTTGGGGAACACTGTTGGTGATTGGAGTGATCCTGCTGGTTATGGGTTTCAGCATTTTAACCCAAAAGCCGGATCAAAAAGAAAAAGATCAGCGGGGCGACAGTCCCAGAAAGGGGAGTAACTGAAGATGAATAACAGCAAAGACATCGCCTGGATCATGATGGCCGCTGGTGCCGTTTTGGCCCTGATTGGCCTTCTCGGTTTTGCGGTTTGTCTGACGACGCCCACCATTGGTAAGATCTTGTTTTTGTACGTCGCGGTGGGAGTCATCCTGGCCGTACTGTCGGCGGTATCTGAAACCCGTCAGGTCATTCAGCCGGCCGTGACATCGGTCATGGCCCAACTGAATTTGCCTGGGTACATCGCTATCGCCGCCATCCTCGTTTCCCTACTGTCATTGTGTGAGCTGAGGGATATGAGGGTGTTGAGCGACCATGGTTGGCCGCGCGAACCCGGGGCAGTCCTGGCAGCCGGTCAACAAAAAGCGACCGAAGCTACCGATGTAGCCAAAGACGCTTTGACCGCCGTTGGGGATTTTGCCAGTCTGGTTTGGACTGGAGAAAAACCCACTCGGCCACCGGAGAAAAAGTCGGTTCGGACAGTCAGTTCGAGTTTTACTGTTTCTCCCAGTACGACGAAACCTTTGCCAGAATCAAAGGTGCCGTTCTGGACCCTGGCCGCGGTTTTACTCTGGGTTGCCTTTGGTGTCGTGATCAAATACGCACCAAAGCCAACACCGGCCGCCAGGGTCAGCGAAGCCAAACCCGCAGAACCCAGATCTTCGAAGTAGAGTAAACGAACAGAATTGGAAAAAAGGAGAATTGCAGATGAATACACAGAAATTCACAACCTGGGCGATCTATCTGGGCATTGGCTATGGTTTGGCCATCGTTTTGATGCTGAACCACCAGATGTCCCAGTTGGCGATCGTCCTCGCCCTGCTCGTGGCCGGTGGCGTTTACCTCAGCGGTAAATCGCCGGTCGGCTTGGGCAAGCTTTTGGCCGGCTGCGGCTACACGGTTTTTGTGGCCGTACTGGTCAGGCTGTTTCTGGCCCGGGTGTGCCAAATTCCGCTTTTTGACCCCCTGCTGCTCGAAGGCCCGGGCGGAGGATTGACTTTTAGCCTCCGCCATCCCAGCAGTTCGATTTCCGAGCAGTTGCTTTGGGAATTGGTCTGTCTGGGAGTCGTCCTGGGCATCGTGGTCGCGCTTCTGCACGGAGGCGATAAGGCGCAACTCCGGGTGGCTAAGGCGGTTTTTTACCTTTGCCTAGTCGCCTTAGTTGGTCGAGTGATGATGTTTAATCACTCTTTCAATCACCTGGTCAGCGCGACCATGTCCTTGGGCCAATCTTCGGTCAGTCGGGTGGCAGTCGGCTTGGACAATAAGGCCAAGATTACAGCCGATCAAGCTCGGCAAAAAAGCTATCGCGGTGACTTACTGCCGATGATGCAGCTTGTCCGTGATGTCGAGCTACTCGATCGAAACTGGCAGATGGTCGGTAGCCTGAAGCAAGGTGAATGGGTCAAGGTGAACTTAGCCTTAACCTTGCCGGATCGGCCGAGCCGGACCGACCAGAAGTTTGTCTTTGTCGGTCAGCAAAAAGCCTCCGGTCTGTGGGAGATTGAAGGGTTTGTGCCAATTACGGCTATAGGAGAGTCTGAGCCTGAGCCCAAGGCTAAGCTCCCAACCAAAAATCAGTCCGACGTTGGCAGTCAGACGGCAAAGGCATCCTCAGCTCGGAGCTGGTATGTTGATACCAACACTACCACCCAGACCACCGTGGTTGTTGATTTGGCGCCTGGGGATCAATCCGAACCCTGGTATATTCAGGCGCGGGACATTGTGTCCTATCGGATTTCCTGCAGCCAAAATGTGCCGCATGTGATTACCATCAATGGTCAGGAGTTTTATTCGACCGGCACCGGTCAGTTCGATTTTCCGACCATCTATAACGTCGGTCGGATAATTGTCCGGTTGCCGTTGCAAGACAAAAATGGTACCACCCTCACTCAAGGTGCTACCATTAAACTCCGTTTGAAGAAACAGGAAGGATAGGCCCATGTCTACAAGAATCAAGGCATTGATCGGCGGTGTTGGTGTGGTCGTGGTGGTCGTCGTGATCATCATGCTCCGGAGCTTCGGCGGCAACCATGGTGCGGCCTCGGCGGCATCAACCAATCCGCCGCTTGATCAGAACCGGGAAGTCGAGCTGCTCATCATGAGCGCACCGTACAGCGATGCGGTCAAGCTGGACGCCTTGCGGTCTTTTCGGCAAACGGGCGTCAGCCAGATCGCTGAAGAGCAACTTCGGCGGATGGTGCTTTTGCCCGCTCAGGTCAGTCAACTCGAACAGAATTTGACCGAGAGCCAGAAGGCCGCTGAAGAAAACCTGAACAAGAAGATCCTGGGGGTCCAGCGGCAAACCACTTTGGCCATCGACGAGCTGAATACTCGGTTTACCAAGGCCGAAAATCAATCCGGGGCCGATTTGTCCAGTCCCTTCGCTCATCTGCCCATGAGGGGCGGCGGTCAAACCACCGTGGAGGCCAACCAGATTGACCGCGAATTTCGGAATCGGCTGGCCAAAATCGAGGCCGAACTCTCCAGGCGGCAAGATCCCGCTATTCGAGTCGATCCGACTACCGGTACCCAGCAAAATCAACCGACCACTGGTACCACCACCCAGACTCCCATCCCAATCATTCACAACTGAACGTTCCTTCATCTGGTTTTGCCAATGACCCTCGGGTCAAAGGCAAGCCAAGTATACGAAGAAGGGGTTGAGCTAGACTGCTGAATAAGCAGACAATCTAGCCAACCCCTCTTTTTTTATTCTCACCTTAAGTATTCTTAAACGTGAATAGAGAAATTCAAATTTATCTATTCTAACCTATTCTTTAGTGTCATTGCGACCCCGCCGTTTCTGTTTAACTAAAGATAAACAGAAACGGCGGGGGAAGCAATCTCCTTGGCAAGACAGATCCCTCGGTTCCCTCGGGATGACGCTTCGCGTCAGATTGCTTCGTCGCTCACTGCCGTTCGCTCCTCGCAATGACAAAATATACTGAAATATATTGGCTTTAAGGGTAAGAACGAATTTCGCTATTCAGGTTGCGAAAAAACCATTGACATTCAGGATGGCATATGTTACTTTCTACTGTTGACACATGACGTTCAAATAATGAACAAAACCGAAAGGAGGAACCGCCATGTTCAAGCTCCGAATATTAGCCGCGATTATTGGATTTGTGGCAATGTGTGTAATGGTGATTCTGAGTCCCAACCTGCCTACTATCGAGAAAGTATTCATCCTAGTCTACCTCACTTTATTTATGATCATTGCTATACCCCTAGCAATAGTGCTTCAAATAAAGAGAGATAAAGAGAGGTATAGATTAGAACAAGTAACTTGGTGGCAACAAGAAGAACAGCGGCGTATATTGGCAGAGCAAGCCCAGGCGCAACAGGCCGCAATCCAGGCGGAACGGGACAGGAAACAAAGAGAGGCACAAGAGCTGGAAAATAGGCTTTGGGCAAATGCTGCCGACTGTCCAGGCTGTGGCGTGAGACATAAGCAAGGCGATTACTGCCCGGCCTGCCATCGCTGTTACGCTCTTTGTATCAAGTCAAAGTGTCCGGGGTGCGGTGTGTGTCATAGTTGCATCGTGAGACAGGGGAGGGACTACTGCCGTAGTTATTCCTGCCTGAGATGCGACAACTGCACTTCTGGCATCGGCCAAGAAGGCTGCAACCATTGCTATGATCCGTCCACGGCGTGGTCGTAAGCCGGCGTAAGGCAAGCCAAGAATACGAAGAAGGGGTTGAGCTAGACTGCTGAATAAGCAGACAATCTAGCCAACCCCTCTTTTTTATACCCTATTAGCTCTCGCCTTCGTATTTGTCATCCTGAATTTATCCCGATTTTTCTCCCGATTATATCGGGATGAAAAATCGAGGATCCCGCCTTGGCGGTGAATTCAGGATCTGCAGATTCCGGATCGGAGTCCGGAATGACATAAGGCGAGAGAGTAGCGGAGCAAAAAAATTCCACCCCGAAATTGTGGGGCGGGGTTGTGGACGTCACCCTTCGACGAGCTCAGGGTGACACTGATTTTGCTTAAAATATTTTGCTTAGGATAGAATCCCAAATAGTAATTGCCGAAAAACCGCCGAAGAATAAAAAGATGAAAATAATCACCAGCCTTCTTAATAAACCCGGCTGGAGGGCTTTGGGTAAAAGTTTATAGTTCATTACGTTAACTAAACCGATATGGACAAACATGGCGACGGCGTTAATGACCGCGCCTAGAATGATCAGCGATTTCGGCTCGTAAAAATTAAGCAAGAAAAGAATGACGCCAAAACCAATTTGGGCCCAGAGAAACAAAAAATAAATTTTGGACAGGTTAATTTCTTTTTTGCCGGTCTTGGCTATTTTTTTTAAAGCGGCGTTTTCAGCCATAATCCGGGAGGTGGAGTCCAAAATTCCCAGTTGAGTTTGAAACAGCATTACGGCGACCACCAATAAAAACAGAGTGCCGACCCAGGGCAAGATTTTTTGGCCGATGATAACACCTTCGTTAATGACAAAATTTATTCCCTGGCTGTTGTTGGCCAAACCGAACGCCGTGCTGAAAGCTAAGATCATCAGCACACTGATACCGACCAGCCCGATAAACCAAAAAACAGCCAGGTGCTCAATATTAATTTTTCGCCACCAGGCTTTGAAGTTTTTGATATTACTTTCATTGAGTTCAAAATTTTGACCGGCTAACTCAATATGCTGTTTTTCTTTGAGGTTTTTAAACAGGCCGGAAATTTTTTGGGAATATTTCCCCATGCCGTAACCTTTTTCTTTGATGTAAATTGACTGGGTCAGGTTCAGATTGCCGCCGGCGCCCGAATAGGCAAAGGCCGCCAAAAAAGTGGCTAAACTAATGCCGGCCGGCAGGAAATAATAATTATCGCCAATGCCAATTAAGCCTTGGCCCAAAGCCAGCCAATCGGTATTATGGCTTAAAATTATAGCCAAGACCACAATAAACGGGATGCCCAAAAAAATGATGGTTTTAGTAATGCCTTCCATCATTTCATAGACGGTTTTGCCTAAGCTGATGATTAAGCCGATAGCGACCAAAAATATTATTGCCACCCATTTAAAGCTGGCCAGGCCAAAGATATAGGCAAAGACTTCGGCCGAGGCGGCGACAATGCCCGGCAAGCCAAAACCGATAAAAGTGGAAATAATAAACCAGTAGGCCGTCCAACTGAATATTTTATTTAGGCCGACAAAAACGCTTTCGCCTTTAATTAAGGCG
Source organism: Candidatus Buchananbacteria bacterium RIFCSPHIGHO2_01_FULL_44_11 (assembly GCA_001817345.1). GTDB lineage: Bacteria > Patescibacteriota > Patescibacteriia > Buchananbacterales > UBA6539 > 2-01-FULL-44-11. Next base: position 7,376 of record MHIE01000009.1, read on the forward strand.
TAGCGCTCAATTTCCATATTAATGAAATACTGAAAGGTGATGCCTAAAAAAGCGCCCCAAGCAATACCCAAGCCAAAGTTGGCGCTTAAATAGGGCCATAAGATTACTTCACCCGAGCCTAAACCTAAAGCTAGAATAATAAAGCTTGGCCCCAGAATTTTTTTCAGCGGGATTGGCGCGGGGAACGGTTTAAGCTCGGTAACCGCCATATTTTTTTCCGTTCGTTTATTTGGCGACTTTTTTCATTTCTTTAAGCGAGAGGATGAGGAAAACAACTAAAAGAAGCGTGGTATTAACCGGCGCGAGCCAAAAGGGAAATTCTTTGCCGAAACTTTCTAAAATCATGATGCCGCCCAGCATGCCAATGGAATACATCGCGCCATTTTTGAGATAAGCGAATTTAGAAATAGTATCAATGCCCCTGACCGTCAATTCCCGGACGATAAAAGCGCCGATGCCGTTGCCAATCAGAATCAGCGGTACGGACAAAGTGAAGGCAAAAGCGCCGACGACACCATCAATAGAAAACGAAGCGTCCAAAACTTCCAAATAAAGAATTTTACTCCAGGCGCTCATACCCGGTTTTAATAATTCTTTTTCTTTTTCCTCGGCATTCTTTTTGAAGCCATCAGTAATAAAAAAAGCCGTGGCGCCAATGGAGGCGGCCAAAGCCAGGATCGGGTTGATTTTAATGGCGGTATAGATACTGGCGGTTACCACCAGCGAAGACAGGGCGTAAAACCAGATCGCCTGGCGATGTAAAAAATTTTCCACCAAAAAAGCGTACTTTTTTTCTTCCAAAAATAACCAGCCTAAAAATACCAGGAATAGGTACATGCCGCCGCCCAAGAGCAGTAGGGGAGTTGACTCTTCCAAGTACTCGCTCATGTTTTGGCCTGGGGTGAAAGCGATGCGAATGATTTCAAAAAGCGGCAGCTGGGGGTTGGCAATCCAGATGATGGCAAAAGGCAAAACGCCCCTGACGACAAAAACCGCGAAAATTATGCCCCAGAAAAGGAAAATCTTGCGGTATTTTTCCGAAACGGTTTTTAAAACATTAGCGTTGATAATGGCGTTATCAACGCTACTGATAACTTCAAACAAAATTAGACCGATGATGATAATGACAAATTCGACAATCATATTGTATCGTAATAATTATATCATACCCACCAGCCGGGGTCTATTTGGCGATAAAATTAAATTTCAAATTTTTTGTAAAACAGTTTTTTGCCGAACTCCACTACCAGGAAGTAGATTAATGTGATAGCAATAATCATTAGTAGAGCGCTTAGGGGCAAAAAGCCAAAGCCAAAGTAGGCTCGGAGCGGGCTGTACAAAAAGAGGATTACTAGTAGGGTGGTTAAAATCGCGGCCAAACTTAAGGTTTTAGCTGGTCGGCTTTGCCAGAAAGGTTTTTTGGTTCTAATGACAAAAATTAGAATTACTTCAGTCAAAAAAGACTCCCAAAACCAGCCGGCTTGGAATAACGGCGCGATATAGCCAAAAATATAAAGCAAAAAACCGAAAGTAATAAAATCAAAAACCGAGCTGATCAAACCAAAATAGTTCATGAAGCGGCTGATGATTTTAATGTTCCAATGCTTGGGTTTTTTTAGGTATTCCGCGTCAACGTTGTCAGTGGACAAAGCCAGCATCGGAAAATCACTCAGGAAGTTTAAAAGTAAAATTTGGGCGGGCAAGAGGGGAATAAAGGGCAAGATGAACGCGGCGCCCACGACCGAAAACATATTGCCGTAGTTTGAGCTGATGGTGGCAAAGATGTATTTCAAAGTGTTGCCGAAAGTTTTTCGGCCCTCAATGATGCCGTCAGTAATTACCGATAAGCTTTTTTGCATCAAAATTACATCGGCCGCTTCTTTGGCGATGTCAACCGCCGAATCAACGGAAATGCCGACATCAGCCGCCCGCAGGGCCGGAGCGTCGTTAGCGCCATCACCAAGAAAACTGACGGTGTATTTTCTTTTTTTTAAAGCGTTAACGATTCTGAGTTTATGCTCCGGCGTGATCCGGACAAAGACATTAAAATCGCCGATAGTTTTTTTCAGAGTTTGGTCAGACATTTTTTCCAGTTGGTCGCCGACCATCAGGCCGGTAATTTTGAAGTTGATTTCTTTAAGCAGGCGGCGAGTGACCGACTCGTTGTCGCCGGTCAATATCTTAACTGCCACACCTAAATTTTGGAGCTGAGGTAATACCTCTTTGACGGTTTTTTTCAGCGGATCGCTAAAAGTCAGGTAGCCCAATAGCGTTAAATCATTCTCGTCCTCCAGGCCGTAGTGTTCTTTTGTTTCGATAGTTTTTGCCGCCAGCAAAAGAGTTTTAAAACCCTGCCGTTCAATTGATAAAATCTGACCCCGGATTTTTTTCAGGTGGGGTTTTAAATTAACCACTTTATTGTTGATTTTGATTTTGGCGCAGATTTTAAGCATTTCTTCAACCGCCCCCTTGCCGATCAAAAGCCGCTCCGATTTGTTTTGGACAATGACACTCATCCTTCTTCTTTGAAAATCAAAAGCCAGGGTGTCAATGATTTTAAAACCGTTAACGATAATTTTGCGGCGATTTTTTTTCAGATAGTCAAAGATCGCTTCATCCAGGGGATTGCCGGCAATATTTTTTGTGGCGGTAAAAGTGTTGCAAAGAGCGGCGTATTGGAGAACTTGGGGTGACTCACCTTGTTTAAAATCAGAGTAGTTTTTTAAAGCAATATTGCCGGCGGTCAGGGTGCCGGTTTTATCGGTACATAAAATATCCGTGTTGCCCAAGTTTTCAATTGACATCAGTCTTTTGACAATGACCTGTTTTTTTGCCATTTTTTTGGCGCCCTTGGCCAGGTTAATCGTAATAATAATCGGCAAAAGCTCGGGCGAAAGGCCAACGGCGATGGCTAAAGAAAAGAGTAAAGATTGAATCCACTCATGTTTGAAAACGGCCAAAAAAAGGAAAATCGTCAGCGAAAAAATGATGATGATCCTGAATAAAAAAATGCCGAAGTCGGCGATGCCTTTTTGGAATTCAGTTATCTCCGGTTTGGCTTGGAGCAAATTGGCCATTTTCCCCAGTTCGGTGTTTTTGCCCGTTTTAATCACTATACCTTTGGCTGAACCCTGAACCACGTGGGTACCGGCAAAAGCCAGGTTTTGCATTGATTGAGGCAGATAATATTGGACCTGGTGGCTGGCTACATTTTTTTCTACCGGAAAAGATTCGCCGGTCAGCATTGCTTCATTAATCAATAAGTCGTCAGTTTCAATTAGCCGCAGGTCGGCGGGGATCACTTTACCTAGTTCCAGCAAAACAATGTCGCCAATGACTAACTCGGTGGCATCAATTAATTTAGTTTTTTTGTCCCGGATTACGCTGACTTTCAGCGCCACTTTTTTTCTTAGCCGGCTGATGATTTTTTCCGATTTATATTCTTGGCTGAAACCAAGCAGTGCCGACATCAGAATAATCAAAACAATAATAACGGTGGAAATCACTTCTCCCAAAAAACCGGCCAAGAGGCTGGCCAGGAGTAAAATTAAAACCAAGGGACTTTTGAATTGGGATAAAAAAATAGTCCAGGCCGAGTTTTGACCCTGACTTTTAATTTCGTTTTTGCCGTGGAGAAATAATCTTTTTTTTGCCGCCAAAGATATTAAGCCGCTTTTTTTTGAATCCAATGCCGTCAGCACCTGACTGATTGACATCGTCCAATACTCCGGCCCGTGATTATTCATAAGATTAAAATTAATCCTTTTGACTTTCTTTACCTTTGAGCAGTCTGATACCTAGGTAGCTTAGAGGCGTGTAAATAACGCCCATGCCGACTTTAAAAAGCCACCAGGGGATAATGATCATGATGATAGTTTTCAGCGGGTAGACGCCGGCAAAAGCAATCAGCGACCACACCGTGCTGTCAATTAGTTGACCCCAAAAATTGGACAAATTTGACCTGAGCCAAAATAGTCGGCCGCCCAGTTTTGCCTTGAGGAAGAAAAAAGAAAAAACATCCTGGTATTCGCCGATTAAAAAAGCGACAATTGAGGCGAGAGTGAAACGAAAAGATAAGCTAAAGATTTCGTTGTAAGAATTAAGCATAAAAAAATCCAGCGAAGAGGGCATGATGTTAGAAAGCCAGTTAAAACCCAAAAACAGGATCAGGGCATAAAATCCCATTCGGACAAACGTCCGGGCCAGGGGTTTGCCGTAGACTTCGCCGATGACGTCAGTCGTCAAAAAAACAATGGGAAAAGTAAAAATTGCGGTTGACAAATGCGTGCCAAAGATAAAGGGCATCAATTTAATTCCCAAGGTGCTGGAAGCGATTAGCGAGGTGATGTATAAACTAAGGGCAATCAGGATTTTTTTCTCCATTGAGTAGTGTTAATTATTTGTTTATATTTTACCAGAATTACCCCGCCGCAACCAGTCTTAGATCTAGTTGTTTTTTCTTTTTAGAACCAAAACTATAAACGACTAACTAGTGCCACAATTTCTTGACAATTGCCCTGCGTTCTGCTATAATGATTGTATGGTAATTAATTAATCTATTGGTTTTAGCCAATAGTTTTTTCATAAGCCGAGCCTTTGGTTTCGGCCGCTAGAAACAAAAATTATGCCAAAAGAGGACAAAAACAAAAAAAATCGCCGGCCTGCCCTCTTCGATTTTCCGGTCTATTTCGCTTATGCGGTGGTTGGCACTAACATTATTTTAGCTTTAACGTTGTTACTGGCAGTGGTTTTTTACCCCTTGCCAATTTTATATGCCCAAACCGACGGTTTAACCGGCTGGTGGTCGCTGGACGGTAATGCCAACGATCAGGTGGGCAGTGCCGACGGCACTGTGTCTGGCGCGACTTTGACCACCGGTCACGACGGCACGGCCAATGGCGCTTACTCTTTTAATGGTACCAGCGACTCTATTGATTTAGGCACCAGTAATTTCGGTATTGACCAGACCAATGAATTTACAATTTCACTTTGGGTTAACCGCACTGGCAATTCGCCAGTGTCTTTTTATGATTCAATCATTGGTCGGTCAACCTATTTTTATCCTTTTGGCATCCAAGCCGCCGCCGGCACTTTACGCGTCGCTGTTCGCAGCAGCGGGAGCGGTGCGCAATACATTGAGCAAGGTTCATTAACCTTAAATACCTGGCGCCACGTCGCGGTGACCTATGCGTCAGGCCAAGCCGTTGTCTATCTTGATGGTTCGTCGGTTGGTACCAAAGCCATGACCGGCAATCCGAGTTTGAGTAGTGGCGATGTGACTTTAATTGGTTATGGCGGTGGCGGTTACTTTCAGGGTATGATCGACGACCTGCGCCTCTATAACCGTTCACTCTCTGCCAGTGAAATCCAATCCCTCTACAGCGGTTCAACGCCACCCCCACCTCCTCCATGTACCGAAGACTGGAATTGCGATTCCTGGTCAACTTGTACCAACGGCACCCAGACCCGGGTCTGCGCTGACGCCAATAGTTGTGGCACCACGACTAGCCGTCCAACTTTAAGCCAAAGTTGTACCGTCAGCTGTACCGAGAACTGGTCTTGTAGCGGCTGGTCAACTTGCATCAACGGTACCCAAACCCAAACTTGCACGGACGCTAATAGTTGCGGTACGACCACTAATCGTCCAGCCTTAAGCCAAAGTTGTACCGTGACCCCGCCGCCGTCAAATCCTAGCCGGACTTTTTATATTGATTATATCTCTGGCAGCGACACCAATTCCGGTACTCAAGCCTTACCTTGGAAACGCGCCACGGGCATGAATGGGTTTAGTGGTACATATGGCTCTCAGTCCAATCCAAGCCAAGCCGGTGACACTTTTATTTTTAAAGGCGGCGCGACTTGGCCTAAGAGCGTTTTTCCTTTAAACATTAACAGTGGTTCGGCTGGGGCAGTAACTACCTATACGACGGACCATTCTTGGTATAGCGGTAGCTCCTGGAACCAACCGACATTTGACGGCGGCGGCGGGGTCAGTACCGCTGGCGCCGGTTATTATCCGTTGATCAATGCCGACGATGACAGTTATTTCAAATTTGACGATATTACCGTAATCAACTCTTCAACCAATGCGACTATTAGCGACAATCGAGCCTCGTTTTATATTAGAAATTCCAGCGATTTTGAAATCAGTCGGGTCACTTCAAAGAGCAGAAGCTGGATTGGGATGTATCTTTTGGCAACAACGGCGGAATCAAATTGGTCAATTTATGATAACGACATTGCGGAAGTCGGCATGGGTATCGTGGCCGCCACCTCGGCTTCAGGGGCAACAGTCAGTAATGTAAAAGTTTTTAATAATCACTTTCATGATTTTGCGCCAAAAATGACCGGCGGGACTCACGGCGATGGCATCCATTTTTGGAATAGCCCAACCAGCAATACTAACAGTAATGAATACTTCAGCAACGTGGAGATTTACAACAATTTTTTCAACGGCGACTGGACGCCAGGCAGTCCCGGTACTTCCGGCTTGATTTATATGGAGAAAGGCGTCCGTAACCTGAAGATTTATAACAACCTCTTTGATGTTTTTGGTGGCAGTACGAAATGGGTTACCGACGGAATGATTTATATTGCCCCGAAAGGCAATTGGTGTGAGAATGTTTTGATTGTCAACAATTCTGGCTATTCAACATCACCCACGATCACTAACGGTATTGAAATGGATTCTTGCCCTGGCGCGGTAATCAAAAATAATATTTTCAAAGGCGCCCGGGTCGGCATTTATCTTTCCGGCAGCGGCAGCACAGGCTATACAATCGACAATAATATTTTGATTGGCGACGCTCCTGGCGGCACGGCCAGCGGCTGGCTTAATTGGAGTCAGTGGCAGGCGATGAACTATGATTTGCACGGCAGCCAGGCCGACCCAAGATTTATTTCTAGTACTAACCTGCATTTGCAATCTGGCTCACCGGCGATAAATCTAGGCGTGAATTTTTACTCCAGTAATATTATAAAAGACTACGACGGTACCAACCGGCCTTCTAGCGGTTCTTGGACCGTCGGTGCCTATGAATACACCGGCACCACTCCACCCCCCAGTTGCACCCCGAACTGGTCCTGCGTTCCCTGGTCAGCCTGTAGCCCCAGCGGTAACCAAACCCGGACCTGCACCGATCTAAACAGTTGCAATATCACCGTCGGTAAGCCCACTGAAAATCAAACTTGCACTTACACCCCGCCGCCAGACACGACCGGTCCAGTTATTTCCAATATTACCATATCGAATATTACCACCTCAGGCGTAACGATTGCCTGGCAAACCAATGAGCCGGCCACTGACCAAGTTCAGTATGGCCCGACGGTTAGTTATGGCCAGCAAAATAGTTTGAATAGCGCACTGGTGACCACTCACAGCCGTAATATCTCCGGGTTCAACCCCAGCACCACCTATCACTATCAAGTTATCTCTAAAGACGGCTCTAATAACCAGTCGGTTTCTTCTGATGCCACCTTTACCACCCAAACCCCAGCCGTTACCACTGACATGACTAAACCTCAGACCGTCACCAATTTAGTGGCCGCCAGCGTTACTCAGACTTCGGCTCAGTTGACCTGGACCGCACCTCGGCACGACATAGGCTCAAACACGGCCGGACCAGTTTCTAGCTATGAACTCAGATATTCAAACCAAACTATTAATTCAGCTAACTTTGCTTCCGCCACTTTAGCCTCTGGTCTGCCTATCCCGTCTCAACCGACCCAAACCCAGACTTACACCTTAGTGGGGTTAACTCCAGCGACGACTTACTATTTAGCCCTAAAATCAACCGATGCTTCGGCTAACGTCTCCGATCTGTCTAATGTTATTAGTTTTGTTACTCAAGCCGCCGTCGTTCAATGCGCCGAAGATTGGACTTGTACCACCTGGTCAGCTTGTAGTAACGGCACGCAAGCCAGAACCTGCACCGACGCTAATAGTTGTGGCACAACTACAACTAAACCAGCCATTAGCCAAGGCTGTACGGCGGTCTGCACTCCCAATTGGTCTTGTACCGATTGGCTAGCCTGCTCAACGGCTAGTGCCCAAACTCGGACCTGTACTGATTTGAATACTTGCGGTCTAACGACGGGTAAACCAACTGAAAATCAAGCCTGCACCTACACCCCACCCCCAACTACCTCGGGTGGTGGCGGCGGAGGCGGTGGTGGCGGCGGAGGCGGAGGCGGTTCGTCTGGCAGTTCCAACGCCGGCGGCACGCTTAACGACACGACGCCACCCGCCAGTCCTAAAAATCTCCAGGGAGCGGGCACTAGCCAGCAAATCAGCCTGAGTTGGCAAAACCCAACCGACTCAGACTTTGTCCGAACGGTCGTTGTCCGAACCACCAATCTAACCAGTACGTCGACTGACCCGACTCAAGTCCCTAACGGTATTATTGTCTACAATGGTACGAACCAGACTTTCCTGGATCAAAATTTACCCGAAGGTACTTATCGTTATCTATTCTACAGCCACGACCAGAAGCCAAACTACTCAGTTCCGGCTGAGCTGACTGTCGCGATCACTAAAGACCAACCCGCCACCGTCACTCAATCAAATGACTCTGACCAAGACGGTCTGTCTGACAGCCAGGAACAAACCCACGGCACCGACCCTCAGAACTGGGACACGGACTTTGACAGCTATTCCGACGGTCAGGAGGTTAAT
>MHIE01000010.1:0-13984 GCA_001817345.1 Candidatus Buchananbacteria bacterium RIFCSPHIGHO2_01_FULL_44_11
GCGACGATGTGGCGGAGTTTTTAGAAAAAAGCTATCCGCAGTTGAAAGGCGCAGTTTTAACTATTCATACAAACAAAAGCGGTGAGATTTCAGAAACTGTTACCGGCAAAAAAGAAAAAGAACTGCAAGATTTGAGAAAGAAAGCCAATGAGATAGACAGCGCGGAAAGCCCCTACAAGGTAATAGTTTCCGTCTTAATGCTCAAAGAGGGCTGGGATGTCAAAAATGTAACGACAATCGTTGGTTTGCGCCCTTATGGCTCTGATTCAAAGATATTGCCGGAGCAAACACTGGGTCGCGGACTTCGCCGAATGTTTTTTGGCCAAGATGTTGAGGAATATGTGAGCGTTATTGGCACGCCCGCATTTATGGAGTTTGTGGAATCTATCAAAGCCGAAGGCGTTGAGTTGGAAAGACGAAAAATGGATCATTCCGGCTCACCCATAACCCCAACCGTTATTGAAGTTGATGACCAGAATGTAAAAAAAGATATTGAAAATTTAGACATTGAATTGCCGGTTTTAACGCCGAGAATCCAAAGAGAATATAAAAATCTTAACTTATTGAATGTTGCCGGATTTAAGCATGAAAAAATCTCTATAAAACAATTTTCGGAGGCAGAAAAGAAAGAAATTGTTTTTAAGGAAGTGATTGACGATAAGCTACATCACACGACTATTTTGAATAGTACGGTTGAACCAAATTATCAAAGTGTCGTCGGATTTTTTGTGCAAAGAATAATGAAAGAATTACGCCTTTTTGGTTGCTACGATATACTTTTTGGCAAAGTAAAAGAATTTATTACTGATGGTTTATTTAGCGAAGGTGTTGATCTTAATGACGCAAATATTTTAAGGAACTTGTCCGAATTGGAAGCGGTAAAAACTATCGTAGAGACATTTAAAAAAGAAATAAACAATCTGACCATACAAGATGTTGGCGATACAGAAATAAAAAACTATCTAAGAGTAAGCAGTGCCAGACCATTTGTCGTTACGGATAAAAAATATTTGCTACCAAAAAAGAGCGTATTCAATAAAATTGTTGGCGATAGTGATTTTGAACTTGAATTTGCCGACTTTTTGGAAGGAGCTGATGATGTGATTTCCTTCGCAAAAAATTATTATGAAATACATTTCAAAATTGATTATAAAAACGCCAGCGGTGCTATTTCCAGTTATTATCCCGACTTTTTCGTAAAGACGGACAATAAAACAATTTATATTGTGGAAACAAAAGGGCGAGAAGATTTAGACGATATTGAGAAAATAAAGAGATTGGAACAATGGTGCGAGGACGCAAGCGAGAGGCAGAAAAAAATTACCTACAAAATGCTTTATGTAAAGCAAGAAGAATGGGATAGATACAAGCCGACGAGCTTTAAGCAGTTGGTGGAGGTGTTTAAATAAAATAATTATGAATATATACTTTTCAGACTATTTTAAGATAAAACCAAAAGTACTTGAAAAGTATGGAGCATTTAACATTTCCCTTGTTTCAGACCTACCATTGTTTATTGATCCTTTTTTACTTTTCAATAGCAAAAAGACTGCATATCAAGAATTGCATAATCAGATCATCGAGTATTTAAAATTTTTAAAACAGAAATCAACAACTGGTGAAATACAAAAAGGCGCACTCGAATCTTGGTATAAATTTAGCGAAGTGGAACAAAACTGGCTTGGTTTTTCAAAAGGCGGGAATAAAGGTAGTGGGCTTGGTATGGATTTTGCGACCGCTCTGAATGAAAATTTACATAAGATTTTTAAAAAATTTGGAGAAGAAAAAATCACAAAAGGAAGCCACCTCGAAAAGCTGTGCCTTATAAAAGGAGGCGTAGGTAAGGATAGTATCAGCGACTTTGCAACTAACTTAATTAAAGAATTCCTGTTGGACTATACGGAAAAATTTGCAAAAGAGCATATAAGCGATGCTCTAACAGATAAATTTCGTATTCAAAGAGTTAGATTCAACACTAAAACCGAAACGTGGGGAGAAAAGGAATTTATCCTCCCTAAGTTTAAAGATGATTATGTCTTATTAACCCCAAAGGAGTTATTGACAAAAGATGATACTTGGATAAACAAATCAGATTTAATTGAAGATTTTGACAGAATCCCAAATGCAATATCCAATGAACAACTAAGATTTCAAGTCAATAATTATCTAAAAAGTCAGCTAACAAATGAGCCGGACAAAGAACCAACCAAAAAAGAAAAGGCGTCAGCGATATTTGCTACACTTCAAAAATTTCCCGAACTAATTGATTTTTTTATAAAATATAAGGAAGAGAATGGGGATTTAGCGGAAAGTATAAGCAATCAAAAAATCATTTTTTCTGAGCAAGTATACATTACTAACGTTCAAAATTTTGTAAAAGGATTAAAGCAAACTGGTTTTTATCAAAAACCAGCAACTACAAGCTTCGAAGAAGCAAAAAAGAAAATCGAGATTCTTAAAAAATTCATTGAAAATAAGGACGGATATCGTCTTTTCTACGACAAAGAAGGAAATGTCATCTCAAACGAAAGCGATCTACAATTATTTTTTATGCTAGCATGTGGTGAATCAATTTTTGACATAAATCGAGAGCCAAACAATGGACGTGGTCCAGTAGATTTTACAGTTTCTTTTGGAAAAAAAAATAAGACACTGGTCGAGTTTAAATTGGCTGGCAACAAACAATTAAAAAGAAATTTACAAAAACAAGTTGAGATATACCAAGAAGCAAATGAAACTGACATGGCATTCAAAGTCATAATTTATTTCACCGAAGACGAAGAAAACCGAGCAAAGAGAATTTTAAAAGAGATTGGCCTTGAAAATCAGCAAAATATTATATTGATAGACGGACGAAATGATAATAAACCATCAGCATCAAAAGCATAACGATATGTTTTCGGTCGGGGTAATCCACCCCTTTTGTTCCCCCTCTTGCCCCTCCCCCAAACAGAATAAGGAGTTTTGGGCTTCGGGCATTCCCGCCAGAGGCGGGCAGGCACCCCTCTACCCCCCCCCTCTCTCTCTGCCGCTCGCCTAACACGGGCTAGCCGGTTCGCGCTGGCTAAATTTGACTTATTTTCTTAATTTATCTAATATTATAATAGCTAAAAATATCAAATACCCCTATGAAAAATTCTTTTTTTACAGTTTACATTGAGCAAGACGAAGACGGCGTTTTCGTCGGATCAGTCCCCTCTATACCTAGTTGCTATGCCCAAGGTAAAACTCAAGAAGAAATGCTTGATAACCTGCGGGACGTTTTAAAGTTATGTCTTAGAAATATTGATACTAAGGTTTTAGAAAAAACCAGCTTTGTCGGAATCCAAAACTTAAAAGTTGCCCATGCCTAAACTCATATCAATAAAGCCTAAAAGACTTGTTAAAATTCTGCTTGAGCTGGGTTTTATAAAACGTGATGCCGAAGGGTCTCACGTCTTTTTTAAACATCCCGACGGCAGAACTACTGTAGTTCCAGTTCATTGCCAAGAAATCAGCAAGGGACTGCTAAGAAAAATACTCAACGACATCCAACTAACAGTGGAGGGCTACGATAAATTAAGAAAATAAACTGCCAAATTTAGCGCGCTCACCCCTGCCTACGCTTACGCTTCGGCAGGCAGGCAAATTTCGTTTTCTCTTAAGTGGCTTACTCCGGAAAATTATACCACCATGACGTCTGCGCACTAAATAAAACCAGCCTCTCGCGAGGCTGGTTTTGAAATTAACTTAAAACACCTAAACTATTGCTTGATCGGCATGATGATGTAAAGGTAATCAGAAGTTTTACCCACCGGCTTTAAAACGCAGGGGTTGTTGCCGTCAATAATACTGATCTCGGCTTGTTCGGAATTGATATTTTGCAGGCCGTCCAAAAGATACCGGTAATTAACCACAATTTTATTGGTCTCGCCTTCAAACTCGGCTTCCAGGCTGGAGAAATTTTCACCCAGCTGGCTGTTGGTGGAAGAAACCACCACTTCTTTTTGACCGGCGGCAAAATCCAAATTAACGTCATAAATCCCGCTCCGGGCAAAAAGGCTGGCGGTTTTTGTCGCCTTGATCATCTCCGCGACATTGACTAAAACTTTAGTTTTATTGTTGGTGGGGATTATTTGTTGATAATCAGGATATTGGCCCTCAACTAGGCGGGAAATTAATTCGATGTTATCCAGGGTAAACAAAATTTGATTTTCCGCCAAATAAATTTTGATCTCTTCAATGTTAGAAATCGCCGCTGGATCTTTAAAACTGCCTAAAATTCTTAATAATTCCTGCATGGTCCGGGTAGGGACAATAATTTTTTTGCTGGCGTTTTGTTTACTGACCAAAGAAACGGTTTTTTCGGCCAGCCGATAGCTGTCAGTTGTCGCTAAAACCAATTTATTTTCGGTAAAATTAAAAGAGATGCCGTTAATTTCCGGTCTGGTTTCGTTAACCGAAACGGCAAAAATCACCTGGCTGATGGCTTGGCGGAAATCATCCGGTTTTAAAGTGTAAGCCTGCTTTTTTTCAATTTGCGGAATTAAAGGAAAATCGGCCGCCGACTGACCCTTGATTTTAGTGGAATGATTTTTGCATTTAACTTCTAAAATTTGGTTTTGACTTTCACCACCAGCTTCTCCGGGAGTAGTTAAATCAACCCTTTCTTTGGGCAATAAACTAATATAATCGGATAAAAGGCGGGATTGAACCGTGAAATCTCCCGGCTCTTCTATTTTCCCTCTCACCCCACAACTCACGCCAATTTCTAAATTAGTCGCCGAAAGTTTTATAGTATTTTTATCAACCTGAAATAAAATATTATTTAAAATCGGTAGGGAAGTATTTTTTGAAGCCAAGTGACTGACGACAAACAATCCTTGGTTTAAATTTTCTTGAGTGCAGGTTATCTTCATAATTATTAATTTAATTTATTTATATAGAGAGATAATAATAATAAGGCAGTGGGTAAGTTTGGAAACGTTTAGAATTTGTCTGGGTTGAGTTTTTTTTAACCTTTGCAACTTGTTGAAAGGCTAGGGGTAATTTATCAACTAAAGTGGGATAGTTTTTACTTCTATTTTTTTGAATTATCAAACGGTGATTTTCTTCAACCGCTTAGTCAGATAATTAATTCAGTTGCCCACTCCGGCAACTCTTTTTATGCGGAGGTTACCCACCGGAATTATTGGTTGTAAAGTTTTTCTCTCAGTAAGCGGACGTCTTGGTTGATTTTTTCATTTTCTTCAATAGCGTGCGAAATTTTTAAATAGGCATGCATGGCGGTAGTGTGGTCGCGGTTGCCAATTTCTAAACCAATGGCCGGGTAAGAGTTTTTTAGTTCTTCCCGGAGTAAATACATGACAATTTGTCGGGGTAAAGCCAGGTTTTGTTTGCGGGAACTACCCAATAAATCTTCCAGTCGGAGGTCGTAAAACTCCGCCACCAAGTTGATAATTTGTTTTGGCGTGGTGGATTTTTTCCGCTGGATGGTTGAAAGAGAGGAGAGGATTTTTTTGACACTATCCAAAGTCGGCTGGTCACCGTTTAATTGGTGGTAAGCCATAATTTTATTCAAAGCCCCTTCCAGTTCACGGATGTTATTTTGGATTGAGGCGGCCACATAATTAGTGACGTCATTTGCCAGTTGGTAGTTTTTTTCCGCTAATTTAGTCTTTAAAATAGCTAGCCTGGTTTCTAAGTCAGGAATGGAAATATCAGCGATCATCCCCCACTCAAAGCGCGAAACCAGCCGGTTTTCTAGGGCCGGGATGGCTTTAGGCGGCCGATCGGAAGTAATCACAATTTGTCTATTGGCTTGGTGCAAATCGTTAAAAGTATGGAAAAAGGCTTCCTGGGTGCCTTCTTTGCCGGCTAAAAATTGGATGTCATCAACCAATAAAACATCCACCGAGCGGTAGATGTTTTTGAATTTTTGTGATTGGTTGGTGGAAATTGACCGGATAAAATCGTTAGTGAATTTTTCGCAAGAGACGTAGAGGACTTTTTTATTTGGTAGTGTTTTCAAGACGTTGTTGCCGATCGCCTGCATTAGGTGGGTTTTGCCCAAACCAACTCCGCCATAAATAAAAAGCGGGTTATAAACTTTACCCGGATTATTCGAGACGGCCATACTGGCGGCCTGAGCCAATTCATTGCCTTTGCCGATGACAAAGCTGGTGAAATTGTAGCGGGGGTTAATGCCGAATTCATTCATCATCATCACTTCCGGTTCCGGGGCGGGGACAGAAGTAGTTTCCACCTGGGTGGTAATCACCTCTTTAATTTGATCGGCGGTATTCTTGGATTTCAATTCAACCTGGTAAGTGATGTTTCTGATTTTATTTTCAGTAATTTTTTGTAACGCTTTGAGAATTTTTGAGTGGTATTTTTTTTCTAACCAAGCTTTAGTGAAAGTATTGGGCACGCCAATGATGATAGTTTGGTCTTGGCACGAAGAGATAAAAGTATTCTTGAACCAGGTGGTGAAGTTAGCCTTGCTTAACGATAGCTCTAATTCGCCTAAAGCGGCTTGCCAGATTTTTTGGGCTTCTAATTGAGCTTCCATGTTTTTAGAGTGGTTAGATGATTTGTCGTTTAGCAATTATAGCACAAAGGGGGTTAACAAAAAACCAGGCCAATAATTATTTAATGTTTACAACCTGTTAATTAGCTGTGTATAATAATTTACTCCCCTCTCCGGATTAGTGTCAAGCAGTCGCCTGGCGCTTTCTCGATTGTCAATTGTTCTCTTTTTGACCGATTGCCCGGTTTTTGTTATGCTAGATAAGCAATCATTAATTACAAGTTTTAATTTCTATCGGGATGTATGCCTAAAAGAACTTTTCAACCCAAGAAAAGAAAAGCCAAAAGAGAGCATGGTTTCCGTAAACGGGCGAGAACCAAGACGGGCCGGAATGTTTTAAAGCGCCGGCGGCAAAAAGGACGGTTTAAACTGTCTAAATAGTTTTATGCTCAAAAAGCCATATCGCTTGAGCCGTCAGAAAGATTTTGGCCGGCTTAAACATAGCGGCCGAAGCTTTTTTTGTCCCTCTTTCCGGCTTCGGTGCTTGGCTAATAATTCAACCCACAGCCGTTTTGCCGTAGTTGTTTCCACCAAAATCAGCAAAAAAGCCGTGGTCCGGAATCGGTTGAGGCGGCAAATCTTGGAGATAATTCGGCTAAATTTAGACAAAATTAAACCAGGTAACGACATTATTATTGCCGTTAATCAAAAAGCTTTAGGCTTGACTTCAGCTCAGTTGGCGTCTGAATTTTTATCGGCTTTAAAGAAAAATTTTCTGCTAAATGGCTAAACTATTTTTTTTACCTCGTTTACTGGTTTTGCGCCTGATTCGATTGTACCAAAAGACCTTGTCTTTTGATCACGGTTTTTTAAGACGATTTTTTCCCAATGGTTATTGCCGCTTTCACCCCACTTGCTCGGAATACGGTTACCAGGCCGTAGCCAAATACGGCATTTGGCGCGGCGGGTTTAAAGCTTTGGGGCGAGTTTTACGCTGTAACCCGTTTAACGCCGGCGGCCACGATCCCCTAGTCTGACTTAATTAGTAAAGAATTTTTATGGGTCAATTGTTTAATACGATCTTGTACGAACCAATCTTTAACTTGCTGGTCTTTTTTTACAACGTGGTGCCGGGTAACGACCTGGGTGTCGCCATAATTTTACTGACGATTTTTATCAAACTGATTTTGTATCCTTTGTCCAAGCAATCAATCAAAGGCCAGAAAGCGTTGCAGTCGCTCCAGCCTAAGATCGAACAGATTAAGCAGCAATATAAAACCGAAAAAGAAAAGCAGGCCCAGGCGCTCATGGCGCTTTATAAAAGTGAAAAAATTAACCCCCTCTCTTCTTGCCTGCCTCTATTGATTCAGCTGCCTTTTCTCTTTGCCGTTTATCGCGTTTTTATTGAAGGTTTAAAATCCGAAAGTTTGGTTGTCTTGTATCCTTTTATCAATAACCCCGGCCAGTTGAATCCTCAGTCCCTGGGGTTTGTTGATTTGTCCCAGCCAAATCTTGTTTTGGCCTTTTTAGCCGGCTTGGCTCAGTACTGGCAGGCAAAAATGCTCCAAACCAAGGCACCGCCCAAAGGCCTGCCGGGCGCCAAAGACGAAAGCATGACAGCGATGATGAATAAGCAGATGCTTTATTTTATGCCTATCTTGACCGTTGTTATTGGCGCTAGCCTGCCGGGCGGCCTGACTCTTTATTGGTTTGTTTTAACTTTATTGACCGCATTACAGCAGTTGCTGATGTTTAAAAAAGACGGCCAGGGCGGTAAACCAACCAATCCTTCACCGGCTGTGGTTAATAACGGTGCGGAACAGCAAAAATAGACCGTTAACCCAATCAATTTTTATGCAGTTTTCCAGCACGGATTTAATCAATCTGCCGGTCTACACCCAAAGCGGCCAGAATTTAGGCCGGATCGTTTCCTTTGATTTTGATATTGAAAGTCATTTGGTGGTGAATTATCACGTCAGCACCGGGTTGATTAAGGGTTTGTGGCATCAGCATCTTTTGGTCCATCGCAGTCAGGTGGTTTCAATCAGCAAAGACCGAATGCTAGTTGAAGACAATGTCTCCAAAGATGTCGTGTCGGGCCTGAAGAAAACCAAACTGGTTGTCGGTAATTGATTTAGTTTTGAGCCGTATTTTAAAAGCCGAGGTCTCTGCGCCTCGGTTTTTAGTTCCTTGCAGGAAATCCCGTGCGAGGTTTCCTGAACACGGAGATGAATGGGCAAAATCCGATCAATGATTTTGCAGGTTAGCACTCGCCCGTATGTCATTCCGGGCTTGATCCGGAATCTGCTAGATCCTGAATTCACCGCCAAGGCGGGATCCTCGATTTTTCACCAAATCAGAGATTTGGGAAAAATCGGGACAAGTTCAGGATGACAATTGCTAGGGCGAGCGAGCAGTGAAGTAAAGGAAACCCCGCACGAACGAAGTGAGTGCGGGGAGGATGTTATTGGTTATCTAGAGAAGTCGGTTTTTAGAAATTTCTATTCTTGCCGACAATCAGCTTGAGTTTTTTGGGGATGACTTCGATTTTGACCGGGGTTTTTAAGACTCTTTGGCCGTCAGTCACAACCGGGACTGAGCTTTTGCTTTTAATGGCCAGTTTCTTGAAAGGGATAATGGTTTTTTGTCGGTCTGGTCTTTTGAAGATATTAAAAAAGCCGGTTTTTTCCGGTTGGATAAAGACTTCCAAAAAGCCGTCTTGGGGATTGAAATAATTAGCGGTCGCCGCTAGTTGGGCGGTGGCGGGCCGGAAATTGCAGATAGTAATCAGGGCGTTTTTTAATTTTGAACTGATGCTATAGAGTTCTTCGCATTCTAAGGTGACTTCGCTGCTAAAGATTTTAACGCCGGAAAGAAAATAAAGGTTATTAATCCTGCCCAAATCAACTCTTTTAACAATCCGGGCGGCGACAATATCACACGCTCCCTCCCCTTCGGGAATGCCCAGAGCCTGGGCAATTTGGTTTTCTGGGCCTAAAGGGATCAGACCCAGTGCCACCTCGTGTTTAGCGGCGACATTAACCACCTGGCTTAGGGTTTTGTCGTTGCCAACAACAATAATATTAGTTACCCCCGCTTTAACTTCATCGCTAATCAATTCTTCCACGTTTCTTAAGGGGGAAAGGCGGTAAATTTTTCCGCCGATGCCTAAATCGGTGAGACGCGTTTCGATTTTAGCCAGAGTTTGGGCAAACCTTTTGTCGTTTAAAAATGAGTCGTAAAGATACAAATACATACCGTTTTGTCTGGAAGCTATTTTATTACCGGTTCAAGCGGTTTTTCTTTGTTTTTATTATTTTCTTTGTCGTCAATTTTTTCCAGCCGGGATTTTTTTTCTTCACCCGCTTGGCAGCGGCCGTGGAAAATAGCACCGGAAGCAATGGTGACAATGTTAGTTTTGATATCGCCAAAAACTTTTGCTGAGCTAGTCAATTCCAGGCTCTCTTTAGCTTTGATATTGCCCTGGACTTCGCCGGCGACCAGAATGTTAGCGGCGGAAATATTGGCGAAAATTTTGGCGGTTTCGCCGATCCGCAAATTTTTTTCCGTTCTTAATTTTCCCGAAACTGTGCCTTCAATAACGACATCCCCATTGCCGACAAAATCTCCTTCAACGTGAACCGACGGACCAATAATGGTTTCAACTTCGTTGGACATCCCCTCTTTTTTAAGCATAAGGTTAAAAAGTTAATGATTTAAAATTAAGACTTTGCTTTAGTCATATTAAGTTTTTTTCAGTCAATTGTCAATTTACTAGTTGTCAGTGGGCTGGATTGTTCGACTTCATCAATTGCTTTGATAACTCCCCCAACCCCTCTTAAATTAAGAGGGGGATTCTTAACCCAATCTTGATTATTTTCCAAGTTCGTGCTAGACTGTTTTTACGCTTAAAAATTAATTCCGTTCAGTCCTTAAAGATTATGCCAATTCAAAAAGCCGGTTTTAAAGCTTTGCGTCAAAATCATAAAATTGCTTTCCGTAACCGGAAAGCTAAAAGTGACATTGCCGCCCTGATTCGGCGGGTGAAAAAGATGGTAGTCGTTGGTGACCAGGCCAAAACTTCGGACTGGTTGAGGCAAGCAGTCAAAAAAATTGATAAAGCCGTCCAAAAAAATATTCTTAAAAAAAACACCGCCAATCGGACTAAGTCTCGTCTGTTTAAGGCGGTCAATGCTTTAACCAAAAAAAGTTAGTTTTTAACGACCAGCAAGTCAAATAACACCTCAGGATTTATTTGGCTTGTTTTTATTTGGTAATCAATTTTTAGCAGTTGCTGGTAAATCAGCTTAAGATTTTCTTGGCTGTGATACCTGGTTTGTTCCAGCGTTTTTTTAACTACAAAAGGGTGTAAACCCAGCTGATAATTAAGCCGTTGGCTGGGGTAGCCGTCGCCATTTTGGTCAATAAAGCTTTTGACCATCAGCAAATTTTTGAATTGCCAGATGATTTTAGCCAAAAGTTCAGTTGGGCTGATGCCGGAATTTAGCTGGTCAGAAATCAGTTTGATGGCTAAGGTTTTATTTTTTTGGCCCAAGGCGTCAGTCAGCCGGAAAATGTCGTCATCCAGCTTAGTTTTAACCAGCTGCTGGACAGTTTCAGCTTTGATCTGGCTACTGTGGCTGTAAGCTAAAAGTTTTTCCAATTCAGAATTCAGCTGCCACAGGTCGTTACCGACAAAATCGGCTAATAAGCTCAGCGCGCCGGCTTCAATTTTGCCGCCACGGTTTTTGACCTCCGCGGCCAGCCATTTTTTGACGCCGAGTTCATCAAGCAAGGGGAAATATTGGCTGTACTTTTCTTTTTGGAGCCGGTCAAACAAAAGCTGACTCCGGCGAGTAGTGGTTTTGGAGCGGCTGACTTTCTTTTTTTCGTCTTTTTTCAGGTCCCCTTCCCAAAAAATTAGGATCGTGTCTTGCAGGTTATCTTTGGCTAGAATTTCCAAGATTTCCTTTTGGATTTTTTGGCCTTTATTTTTAGCAATCAGCTCTTCAATAATCACTAGTCTTTTTTTAGCCAAAAACGGCGCGGAAGCGATGTCTTTTTCCAGTTCATTAATTTCCAGATTTTCGCCGGCCAAGGTGGTGATATTTAAACCCGCTTTATCAACTTCCGCGATAAACTTTTCTTTGAGTTCTTTGAGTTTTTGACGGGAACGGAAAGTGTCCGGGCCGTAAAGAAAGATAATCATAATTACGATGCGAATGATACGAATTTACTAATCATGATGCGAATTTACGAATGGCATAGAAACCGGCGGGACACCCTCTCCCTGAGAGAGAGGGTGTCCCGGAGAAGCTTTAAGTCTTTTTATACGGGACGGGTGAGGGGGAGTTAATAGGTTTGTATTCGTCTGCAACGCTATTCGTATACTAGCAAATTAAAGGTATAAAAAAAAGAGTGCGGAGGTTGCTTGGAAGCATTCCGCACTCGTCAATTTCATTCAGCCATTTCGGCAATTATGTTTGCCGTTTTGGTATGAGATCATTCAGCATCAGACGGCCGTTGCCGCTCTCTCGTCGAGCATGATGGCCTTCCGGGATAACCAGATCTTCCCCATGGCATCGATGTCGACGACCTTGACTTTGATGACGTCGCCCACCTGGACGACGTCTCCGACCGACTCGACGTACTCGACGTCCAGCTCGGTGATGCGGACCATGCCTTCCATGGCGCCTGAAACCTGGACGGCGGCGCTGATGTCGCCGATCCTGGTGACCTTGCCTTCGAATACCGTACCGATCTTAGGTTTGGGCTCCGGTGGGGGTGGGACTTCGCCGATCCGACACAGCGCTGATGGCACCGCCGGCTCTTCGCCCATAATGAACTTGGACGACAGACTCACTCGTACTTTCGAGGGGTCTTTCGGATCCGGACCGATTTTGACCACCTTGGCCCGGATGATGTCGCCGACCTTCATCAGGACTTCGTTCCCCACTTTGAGGACGCCATTATCGTACTCGACACGATCAATGGAAGCCTCTCCAATGTAGACCAATCCGTCCTGGTCAGGTGTGACCCGGACGAAAGCCCCGATGGGGGTGATGTTTCTGATCTTGCCCTCGATTATCATACCGGGCACGATCTCGACCGTTGGAGTCGGTTGGGTGCGGGGCGGTGCCGACGTCGGCTTGTGACCGTTGGTCACCGGCCCTTTGTCGATCGCTGCGCAGCGTTGCGTGGCTTCGCAGACAATCTGGAAGAACCGCTGCCGGTCCTTGAAGTTCGTCTGGGGGCTGTCGGGGCTGGAACGGGTCCGGCTGGCGGCGATGTTGCGTTGGGGATTTAGGAATCCCGGGATGCGGGTGCTGTCCAAAGCGAAGACGTATCCGGACGCCCGCAGATCGACCTGGTCGCTCAGTCGTTGCTGCATGAAGCTGACTTCCCGCCGTCTGATCGCGGCGATGATCTCGCCGAAGTCCAAGGCGCGACGGATGCCATCCGGACAGTCGAGCATGTTGCCATGGATGGTATAATGCTCTCCCGTCCAGTGAATGATCACGCCGTAGCCGGCTTTCCGTGCCGCCGGCGGGACCTTGCAGTTGGCCGCTTTGGTCACCACGTGGATGACCTTGGCGGTCCGACCTAGGGATCCGACCATGACTTCGGCGATCCGACCCTTGGTCTCGGCTTCCTTGATTGCGTCTTCCGCTTCTTCCCAAGCGGCGTCGGCCCGGTCTATCGCTTCCCAGCCGAGCTGTTTGAACCAGCGCAGCTTTTGGTCCGCTTCGACCTCATTCATGCCGCTGGCCACCTGGTCGGCGAAATAATCTTCGACGCCGGCCAAGATGGATCGATCGTTGAAGATGACATCTTTCTTCACACCGCGCTTGGCCTGGAAGAACAGGCCGCAAAAGGCGATGACCAGCCATTCCAGAACCATTCGCGGGTTGTCCGGGTACAACTCACCCAGGACTGTGGCGAACTCCCGGAGATTGTGGGGGTCCTTGGACAGCGCTTTGGCCTGGCTGTCGTTGGCCATGATGGGTTCGACCACTCTCCTGAGGTAATCGCGGTATTCCAGGAAGTCGTGGTCATCGAGTGCCACCTGGAGTGAGCACTTGACGGCGCCATCGGGCAGACCATGGCTGTCCCAACCGGGGAAGCCTTGGCCGCCCTGGTTGAAATGCGCGGCTTGGTCGATTTGCTCGAGTGTGATTTCAAGCTCTCGGCAGAGTGCCTCAAACCTGGTTTTGGTCTGCGGCCGATCATTGTTCAGCGTGGACAAGAAACGGAACTCGAGTTTGCCGGTGGTGATGCCCAAGTTGCGGGCGATGCGCGGATACCGCGTCACCAACGCCACAAACAGGGCGGTTTCCAAATTCGGGTCCCAACGCAGGACCAAAATTTTGATGATCTTCGCGACAGCCTGGACGGCAGCGGCGATGACGCTGGAGTTTCCTCCATTGTCATCGGCTTGGGGGTTTCTGTGATTCATCTTTTCGTCCTTTCCGGACA
>MHIE01000010.1:13999-23109 GCA_001817345.1 Candidatus Buchananbacteria bacterium RIFCSPHIGHO2_01_FULL_44_11
TGCTGAATGAATTTTCAAAGGACAGGTTTAGATAAGAACAGAATAAAGGGTGTCCAGCGCTTCGGGTGACGTATCTCGCCAGAGAACTTCATCGCGAAGGATTTGAGGTACACTGGACACCCCGCTTTTGGCCGAAAATTGGCATTGCGGCCAGAAGTGGAGCGCCCAAATTAGCTTAAAAGTTAAAATAATCCAATATTATATATTAGCATATTTTGGGATAGTTGTCAACCCGGTGTCATTGCGAGTCCCGCGAAAGCGGGATGAAGTCATGCCAAAGGCAGATCTCAGCCAGAGGCTGATGCGCCTCTGGTGCACGCCTCTGGCGGACAATCTCTTTAGAGATCGCCACGTCGCTTTTTCGTTAGTTCACTGCTCCTCGCGATGACACTTGAGAAAATTATATAAGCGATTTGGCTAAACAAAAAACAGCCTATTTTGGCTATGATATATATTCCTCCCCTTAGATAAGGGGAGGCCCGCTTCGCGAGCGAAGCGAGGCGAGTGAGGAGGGGTTGGATTCCAAAGCAGAAAGGTTTGACGGTCTTTAGACCGTTATTAATTGTTAGTCTTAACACGCTAAAGCGTGTCAGACCGGTTATAATTTATTCCAGCGGTTTGAGTTGCCCCCAATTGTTCCCGACTGAGACGTGGGTTTCCACCGGTGTGCGAAGTTTGTAGACGCCTTCCATTTTGGCTTTGACCAGCGCTGCTACTTTTTTTATTTCGGCGGCTGGGACTTCAAAAACCAGTTCATCGTGAACCTGAAGAATCATTTTGGCCCGGCTAGAAATTTTTGGCAGTGCGGTTTGGATTTCAATCATCGCTAGTTTCATTAAGTCCGCCGCCGTGCCTTGAACGGGATGGTTAATGGCCATGCGCTCGGCCGTGGCGCGGATTTGTTGGAGGTTAGAATTAATTTCCGGCAAATAGCGGCGGCGGCCAAACCAAGTTTCCACATAACCTTTTTGGCGGGCCAGTTCTTTAGTCTGTTCCAAAAATTTGGCAATGTTAGAGTGGAGTAAAAAATAGCGGTCAATAAAATCGCGAGCCTGGGCAAAGGGAATGCCGGCGCCTTGAGCTAAGCCATGCGGGCCTTGGCCGTAGATAACGCCAAAATTTACCGCCTTAGCCTCATAGCGCATTGGTTTAGTCACTTGATCCAAAGGTATTTCGTGGATGTCAGCAGCGGTGCGGGTGTGGATGTCTTCGCCATTTTTAAACGAGGCAATCATTTTGGTATCATTAGCCAGTGAAGCAATGATGCGCAGTTCAATTTGGGAATAATCAGCCGAGAGAATTTTAAAACCGGCCGGAGCGATAAACGCCCGCCGAATTTTTTGGCCCAGCTCGGTCCGGACCGGAATATTTTGCAAGTTTGGTTCAGAAGAAGACAGCCGGCCGGTGGCCGCCACGGTCTGGTTGAAGCTGGTGTGCAGCCGCCCGTCTTTGGGGCTGACTAGCTTGGGCAGCGCCTCTAGGTAAGTGGAGGAAAGTTTAGCCAGTTCTCGGAATTCAATAACTGAATCAATCACCGGATGCAGACCTTTGAGTTTTTCCAGCTCACTGGCCGCGGTAGAAATGCCGGTTTTGGTTTTAGCCAAGCCCTGGGTAGCGATTTTTAGTTTATCAAACAGGATTTCTTTGAGTTGGAGGGGGGAAGCGATATTGAATTTTTGGCTGGTGAGTTTATAAATTTTCGCCTCAATTTTATTGAGCCGGTCTTTCACTTCTTTAGCCATTTGGTTTAAAAAATCAGTGTCAATCATAATACCGTTTTCTTCCACGGCGGCTAAGACCGGTACCAGCGGCATTTCAATTTTTTCTAAAAGTCCCAGGTTATTTTTTTCTTTCAGCTGTTTTTTGAGAATTGCCACCAGCCGCCAGGTGAAATCAGCGTCTTCACAGGAGTAATCCGCTACTCTTTCTATGGGCACTTGTTTGAGGCTGATTTGATTTTTGCCCTGGCCAATCAGGTCGGTGATCGGCTGCATTTGATAACCCAACTCAGTAAAAGCCAGGCCGTCTAAATTATGCTGGCGGCTGCCCGGGTTGATCAGGTAAGAAGCAATCATCGTATCAAAGTCTACTCCGGCGACTTTTAGCCCGGCGTTTTTCAGGGACTCCAAATCAAACTTGATGTTGTGTCCGACTTTTTTTATATTTTGGTCAGCCAAAATCGGTTTGATTTTTTCCAGGTATTCGGGCTTGGCGTTCAAGTAAAAAGCCAAACCCGCTTGCCAGCAGAAACTGACTCCTAAAAGTTCAGTATTAAACGGGTCAAGGCCGGAAGTTTCAGTGTCAACGGCAAATTCTTTTTGTTTTTGGAGCCGAGTTAGAAAATCTTTGAAGGTTTTTTGGTCATTAACTAGTTGGTAGTCGGCCTGGCCGCTCGCTTTACTTCTTGGCTGGCTCAGCGGTTGATTGGTGGTCTGGCCAAATTCAAAGCAACCTTGGTTGCTAGTTGATTTTATTGGTTCTATGGGCTTGGGCAGCTTACTAATCAGCGATTTAAATTCCAGTTCTTGGAACAAAGGCAGGATTTTATTAAGGTCATAGTCGTCTAGCTTGGCTGCTTTTAGCTTGAAATCAATGGGGACGTCAGTGATCATCTGGCAGAGTTTTTTAGACATCAAGGCCTCTTTCTTTTGTTCTTGTAAAAGTTTTTTGGTTCGGGGCAGGATTTTTTCTGAGTCAATGTTTTTATAGATGTTTTCTAAAGTCTTGAAGTCCTTAAGTAGTTGAATGGCGCCTTTCTCGCCAATGCCTTTCACTCCCGGGACGTTGTCTGACGGGTCGCCGCGCAAGGCTTTATAATCAACCATCTGAGCCGGAGTTAAACCATCAAAGCGCTGCTTAACTTCAGCCACGTCATAAATCATCGTATCCGACATGCCTTTGTGCATGGTGTAGACCCGGGTGTTATTATCTATCAGCTGCAGAGTGTCTAAATCGCCGGTAACAATAATGGACTGAATTTTTTCCACTTCTTTATCTCGGACCAAAGTAGCAATCACGTCATCAGCTTCGTAACCTTCTTTTTCATAAATCGGAAAGGCAAAAGCCCGGACGATTTCTTTGATTCGCGGTAGTTGATTATAAAGTTCGTCGGGTTGTTTAATTCGGTTGGCTTTGTAAGCGGCGTATTCCTGATGACGAAAGGTCGGTGCTTTCAAATCAAAAGTAACAGCCAAGTAATCCGGCTGCAGATCTTTGAGAACTTTAAGTAAAATCATGGTGAAACCGTAAACCGCGTTAACCAATTCTCCGCTTTTAGTCGTCAGTGTCGGCGGCAAAGCATGCCAGGCGCGGTGGAGCAGAGCATTGCCATCAATAATAATAAATTTTAGTTTTGTTTTTTTAGACATATTTTTATCCCCTCACCCGGCCTTCGGCCACCCTCTCCCTATTAGGGAGAGGGGTTAGGGGTGAGGGTTAGTATATCTTTGGTGTATTATTAGTATATCATTGTTTACTGGTTAATAAAAAAAGAGACACGCGGCCGTTAAGCTTTGTGTCCCAAATGAGCAGACATCTGGCAATTTCAAGCCCGTTGTTCAATCATCGTCTCAATCTTTCGGATAAGAGTCGACAGTCCAACGGTTCTATCGTCAGAAAAATTAGGATCGCCATCCACAAAGCCTTTGGCGTGTGTCAAGACTCGATCACGAAAACACGGCAATCGGCCGGTGACATCGCCAGCGATCTCACAGATCGACATCAAGCGCACCTCCTCATTGTCACCCGAAAACTCTGACAGGAGGATTGCCACAACCTCCACCAACAGTTCTGGCGGGCACCAGTCGTAGACCTGGCGGCCGATAATAAGGATTGAGTGTTCGGGCAAAAAACAGATACCCGAGTCTGTTAGCGATAACTCCAGGGTCGGAAGGTCGTGGTTGGTTTGGTAACCAGTGACTCCAGCCTGAAGGCGCGCGAGCTTCCCGTGGTTGCCTTGTGCATCTTTCTGCCGACTCACTTGTAAAAAGCAGACTGTCAGAAAAATGACAATGCCTAGGAACCACCACATGGGCCACCTCCATTTCTTCCGTTGGCTTAAGTGGTTGCGCAAGCTTCGTCTTCCTCGTCGTCTTCGTCCTCGTCTTCATCGTCTTCGGACTTATCGTCATCTCCCCAGCTTGATATCCAGTCGTAGGCCACGAAAGCGGCCAGAGCCACCGGGCCGAGCCAGAGGCCGATGAAGAATTGCCAGCCCCAAATCCAGAGGCCGGCCGCCAGGATTTGTAATGCCACAAAGTTGGCCAGAAACAGTGCCGCGCTCATGTCCCTTGGCATAGCTTGGGCGGTGTAGTTTTGTGGCTGAAAGAAGTTCAGCCAGACTGCCAAGGCCGCGACAGTAGTCAAGCACCCGGCGGGAATGCCCCAACCCCAGAATCTGACGATCAGGATTATGGCAGTCAGGCAGACGGCGCCAAGCCACAGGATTCCCTCGTCGTTTTTGAATAGTCCAGTGATCTGACTGGTGGCAGCGATGGTGAGAAGGCCAACCACCAACCCCCAAACAAAGGGGCCGGGCCAACACCAGAGGCCAGCGGCCAACAACTCCAGCAGGGCCAGACTAACGCCAGTCAGCCAGCCGTTGCTGAGTTTAAGACGGCCGATATCTTCGAGGTGGGTAATAGTTACCACCAGCCAGGCGAAGGCAATGCCGGTGGTGCTGCTCCAACCCAAGATGGTGATAACCACGGCCATGACGATCAGAATCAAACCGTTTTCAAGCCATTTGCTGGGTGCCATGATAGACATCCTCTCTTCATAGGGTGTTTGGGAAATCGGTGGACCGATTAGCCATTGAAAAGACCGATAGGCCTAAGATTAGTGGAAGGAGGGATAAAAGTCAATATAGCATTGGTATTAATTGTCGGCTGGGCTGGTGAGCTAGTAAGTATATTTAGGTGTAATTGTTGCTGATTGTCAGTAATTTTGTTAAAATTAGTTTATAATATAATATATATGAGAGGATTTTTTGAATCATGGCGACAATCTTCAGCTGAACGCCTAGCCGCTAGACAAGAAGAACTGCGGCAGGCCGAAGCTGGTTTGGCCGCTCAGGCGGCCAAACTGACTGAGGCTTATAAAGATTTACAAAATGTAGATCAAGATATGGCCGCTCAGCGTCAAGCCAAAGAAAGAAAATTAGCCGAACTGCAGGCAAGGTCAGATGAGCTGGATCGGCAACGTCAAGCGTTAGAGAATGGAGAAGTCGGCGATAGCAGCGATGAGTAATTAAATTAGATTAGACGATGTTTTTGGAAAAAATAGAAATTCAGGGCTTTAAGTCATTTGCCCAAAAAACTGTTTTAGAATTCCCTCAGCCCGGCCTAGGCTGTCCTTTGGTGCCTAACGGTCAGGCGGGCAAGCCAGCGGATTTACCCGCTGGCTCTTGTGGTATTGCCTGTATTGTCGGGCCCAACGGCTCGGGTAAATCTAATATCGTGGATTCCATCCGCTGGGTTTTGGGCGAGCAGAGCCTGAAAAGTTTGCGGGGCAAAAAGTCTGAAGACGTCATTTTTTCCGGTTCGGAGAAAAAAGTCCGGCTGGGTATGGCTTATGTCGGGCTGCACGTTAATAACCAGGACGGCACCATGCCGATTGATTACGAACAAGTGGTGATCTCCCGCAAACTTTACCGCGACGGCGAAAGTGAATACCGGATTAACAAAAGCCGGGTCCGGCTTCAGGATGTTTTGCTGCTTTTAGCCAAGTCTAACTTCGGCCAAAAAAGTTACAGCATTGTTTCCCAGGGTTCAATTGACCAGGTGATTATGGCTAATCCCAATGAACGCAAAGAATATTTTGACGAGGCGGTTGGCGTTAAAGAGTTTCAGCTCAAGCGCGACGGTTCAATCAATAAGCTGGAAAACGCCTGGAATAACTTGCGGCAAGTGGACGCTTTGCTCGTGGAAATTAAGCCGCGGTTGAATTCTTTGATCCGCCAGGTCAAGCGGCTGGAGCGCCGGGAAAAAGTCGAGCAGGAATTGCGGCAGTCTCAGCGCCAGTATTACGGCTGGCAGTGGTCGGATTTGGATAAAAAAATCAACACTGTTTCACCCCAGCTAAAAACCGCCGAGTCTGAGGCAACCAAGAAAAACCAGGCCGTGAGAATGATTCAGGATAAACTCAAGGCGCTGGAAAAGCAAGACTCACGAAGCAAGGTTTTTAACGAGCTGCAGCAAAATTATCAAAAATTTTTGGATGAGAAAAATAAACTCCGGGAAGAACAATTAATTTTGCAAAATCAAATTGAGCTGGCCAAGCAGCGGCTGGTGGAAAAAATTTCTCCCCTGCCTTTGCCCGACATCATTTCCAAAATTAAAGAAATTGATCGGCTCCACGACCAAATTGTTTCAAATTTAGCCGGTGCCAGCGCCGTTCAGCTGGCTCAGGCTAAACAGGATATTCAGGATTTGACCAAATTAATCAAGGGCTTGCTTAAGCAGTTGGAAAACCCAGCCGTCTCTAAGAGTGGAGCCGGCGCCGCGGTTGATCCGGAGCTAGTTAAAGACTTGGAGTCGACAACTGATGATTTATCGGCGATTGAAAAAAAAGTTAGCCAAGCGCGCCAGGCCGTAGAAAATTTTAACCAAAAAGAAGAGGAACAAAAAGGTGAATTGTTTTCTCTGCAGCGCGATTTGTATGACCAGCAAAACGAATTTAACGCTTTGTCCGGCCAGGCCTCGCAGCTGCGGGTGGAACTGGCTAAATTGGAAACTCATAATCAGGATTTGGAAAAAACGGTTCAAGAAGAGCTGGGAGACTTGAGTTGGCTTAAAATCTATCAGCCGCAAAAAATTAATGAGTTGGAGCTATACAGTAATATCCAGCATCTTAAGCACCAGTTGGAGCTGATTGGCGGCGCTGAACCCGGGGTGGCGGAAGAATACCAAAAGGTCAAAGAGCGCTATGACTTTTTATCTAACCAAGCTGAGGACCTGAGAACTTCAATTAAATCGCTGGAAAAAGTCATTACCGACTTAGACGATAAAATCCAGGTTCAGTTTGATACGGCGTTTAAAAACATCAATCAGGAATTCAGCAAGTTTTTCAAGATTTTGTTTGGGGGCGGCAAAGCTGAACTGGTTTTAATCAAAGAAGAACAAAAAGAACCGGCCGGTCTAGGGGCCGAGGTGAATTCGGGTGAGGAAATTACTCCCCTTGAGTCAGCCGAAGACAAATCAATTTTAGATCAGCTGCTGCAAAGCGAGCAAAGTTTAAGCCCCAAGCGCTTTTTAAAAAAACGGACCGGTAAAGTGATTACCGGCATTGATATTATCGCCACCCCGCCGGGCAAAAAGGTCAGCTCCATTAATATGCTTTCCGGCGGCGAACGGTCGCTGTCTTCCATCGCTTTAATCTGCGCGGTGATTTCTACCAACCCGTCGCCGTTTGTGATTTTAGATGAAGTCGACGCGGCTTTGGACGAACTTAATTCCCAGCGGTTTTCTAAAATTTTGTCCGAGCTGTCTCACAAAACTCAATTTATCGTTATTACCCACAACCGGGCGACCATGCACCAGGCTAATATTTTGTACGGCGTGAGCATGGGCGAAGACGGTATTTCCAAATTAATCAGTCTGAAATTAGAGGAAGCCCAAAAAATTGTCCGGCAGTAGCCTTTGCATTGGTATTAAACCCCGCACCTTTTGTTCATTTCTTATAGTCATCCTGAATTTAATTCAGGATCTGCAGATTCCGGATCATGTCCGGAATGACAACTGGAGAAAAGGTGCGGGGTAAAAAAAAGCCGGTCGCGAGCAGCGGCCGGTTTTGGACATTAGTCCAGGTTTTTTGATTTGGGCACGGTGCCCTATTCCTGAAGGATCATGTTGATCAATTCCTGCGCCGTGGTGCCGGAATCGCATTTTTGCATCGCCCGGTCGATAGGGCAACGCAGTTTGGCCTGGACGTCGTCCAGCAAAACGAGAGTGCTTTGCACTCCAATCTGGCTGAGCGAAACACTCAGGTCAATGGGGAAGTTGATCCCCACGTTGAGCTGTCGGCGAATCGCGCTCAGGACCGCGAATTCGATTAGCTCGCGGGTCGGCTTGGTCACAACGTTACTCATGGCTCTCCCTCCTTGCCGTGGAGTTGGATTGAAATTAGGCCTTAGCCAATGGTTTTGTTATAGCGTATTTTTCAAAAAGAATCAAGCCTCGTTTAAGTATTGATTCCCCTCTTGATTTAAGAGGGGTTAGGGGAGTTATCAAAGCCAGGATAACCCCCTCTACCTCCCCTTTGAAAGGGGGAGGAATAATAAATAGACAAAAAAAGGGGGCCACTGTTGCAGCAGCCCATTCCCATGGATCGTGAGACGCGACCGAAGGAAAAATATATAGTTCAGAAGAACAAATTGCCTTACGGCCAACACGAAGTGGCTACTTGGCCCCCTCCTGTTTTTTCATGATGGCCTTGGCCATCTGACGAACGGTCATTGTCTTGCGATATTGACCGTTAAGCGGGGCCACATGTAAAGTCATGCAGGCGCTTCGAGTCAGCCCCCTATGGGAGCGCAACCTCAGCTCTGGGAGAGTTTTGTCTGGGTCGATTTCGTGGCCCTTAACTCCTCGCCTTTTGGCGATTTCTTCCCGGAGGACGAGTAAAACATTTTCCTCCGTCACTGCCACTGCCGGTTTGGCAGTTTTGGTTGTGACAACTTTGCTTGTTACGTGCATGGTAGCCTCCTTGCCGAAACATACTAATGTTGTATCAGGTTTTATTAGGTCAGTCAAGCGATTCTTACCTGAATAGCGAAATTCAAATTTATCTATATTTACTTATTCTTTAGTGTCATTGCGATCTGCCATAGGCGGAGAAGTCATGCCAAAGGCAGATCCGCCTTTGGCGGACAATCCCCTTGGCAAGACAGATCCCTGGTTCCCTCGGGATGACGCTTCGCGTCAGATTGCTTCGTCCCCCGACGTAAAGTCGGGGTCCTCGCAATGACAAAATATACTGAAATTATATTGGCTTTAAGAGTAAGAACGAATTTCACTATTCAGGTATTCTTGAGAAGTTCAGCCTTGACTTATTTTCTTGGTTATGTAAAACTAATCTCACTATTACCTTGGTTATAAAGGGTATCAACCCTT
>MHIE01000010.1:23122-28383 GCA_001817345.1 Candidatus Buchananbacteria bacterium RIFCSPHIGHO2_01_FULL_44_11
TGAGGTGATAAGGTCTAAAGTCGATGCTCGCGGTTCCGGCACAAATGGAGCCATTATTACTTAAAAAGCTAATCAAGGTATTTTTTTATGCCCAGTAGTGAAACTTTGATAGGGTCGCCGTTTGGCCACCAAAAGTCAAACCACTGAGGCAATTTAAATTAATGATCTATTAATTATTATTTGACTTTGATAATTGATTTACTAAATCAAAGTTCTACTACTGGGTATGCTAAAAATCAGACTCGCCCGAGTGGGCAAAAGAAAAAAACCAACCTATCGGCTGATTGTCTCCGAGACGGGCCGTGACACTTACGGCCGGGTTTTGGAAATCCTTGGCCATTACAATCCTTTCAGCAAGGTGACGGTAGTTAATAAAGACCGGATTTTGTATTGGATCAGTAAAGGCGCTAAAGTTTCCCCAACCCTGAATAATTTATTGGTTGATCAAAACGTTTTGACCGGTCAAAAAATTAAAGTGACTAGAGGCAAAAAGAAACCAGAAGTGGCCGCGCCAAAACCGGCTGAGAAAAAACCAGATCAACCGGCCAAGCCGGCAGCGGCGGCAGAAACGCCCAAGCCGGAAGTAGCACCAGTCAAGGCTGAAGAGGCTAAGCCAGAGCCGGAGACGGTTAAAGAAGAAAAGCCGGCTGAAGAAAAAAAAGCTGAAACTAAAGCTGAATAATTCATCAACAAAAAAAGCCGCCCTTTTTGAGGTTTACCTCGGGGCGGTTTTTGATTTGGCAGCGCTGTGTTTTCTTTAATTTTTTGTCCTAAGGACTAAAGTTGACAAGCTCATTCAATGTGCTATATTAATAATGTTCCTTAAAAATAAGCAATTTATTGGCTTAGTTTAAGGATATCACCGGTCTGTTTTCCGAAAGCCAGTTCAGGTTGTTCGGAAGGTCGGCAGAGCTGGTGGAAAGAAGTTATATACTTTTTGGCAAATTTTTGTCGAAAGGTTGAAAGTTATTGTTATGGCTGAAAAAAATGAAGACCAACGGTTCGTTGAAAGCATTGTTCAGGCGATTGTTAATAACCCTGGAGATGTTAAGACCGAACGGACAGTCGATGAGATGGGCGTATTAATTACGCTTCACATCAACCCGGCTGACATGGGCCAAGTAATTGGCCGACAAGGTCAGACAGCTCGAGCCATTCGCACCCTGCTCAAAATTGTCGGGGCGAAAAATAACGCTCGAGTTAACCTCAAGATCCATGAACCGGAAGGTTCACAGCGACCTGGAGGCAGAGTCAGACCGACTGAGGTTGATACTTCAGTCGTTGATGATCTCAAGATCTAAACTTAGGTTTCTAGAAATCCAGCCCCTCACGAGGGGCTGGATTTTGTTATACTCATTTCAGGCCAAGTCCCAGTGAATCTAATCACAGTTTCTCAGGTCGTATATTTTGTAATTGAGTAGCTTTTGGTCTAAGACCGGGCAGCTTTTATTGATCACTTTGGGATTATTTGAGATGAGCAAAGCGATTTTGTCATTATTGGGCTGATCTAACTCCCCTGGTTCAATCAACTGGATTCTCCTTTCAGTATAAAAATTAATTTCTTGCAAATTGATAAGTTTTTTAACGTCGGTAGCAATTATTTGGTCGGTTTTTAGCTCTTGATTAATGAGCTTTGCGGTTTTGATGTCCTGGGCAGTAAGATTCTTATGTTGGTACAATTTGCTCAGCTCCCCATAAGACTGGCTGAGAAAGAGAATTAAAGCTAAAGAGATTAAGACTAGGTACAAATTTTTATAATGCGGCATTTTCTTTATTTGGCCGAGCAGCCAATAGATTATCCTGGCGGTGGCCAGCACGACGAAAGGCACTAAATATATTTGAAGAAATTGGTGGATTAATACGTAGCTTTTGAATACGAGGTTATAAGAGACACCAAAAAGCAGGAGGAGTAATAAAAACAGATCACCGGAATATTCATTTTTAATTTGTGACCAGCTTTTTGATTTTAAGGCATTAATTGAGAAGAATATAAACCAATGCAAAGTGGCTATTAGAATAATAGTGGTAAAATTATTAGTTGCTTCGGTAAAATAGGAATCAAGAAAGTTTAACCAAGTTAGATTGTTTCCCAGCCGGAAAGCGAAAGCCTGCCAAAGATAATCAAGTGACTGGGCTAAAAAGTAAAAGTTAGCTAGAGTGGCAACTAGAATAACCAGAGGCAGACCGAGCAGCTTGATTGGGAATCCAAAATTATTTTTTATTTTGTTATAAATAAGGAAATGCAGAAAGATTACCGGAATTACAAAGTAGGCCGGCCAATCCATTAGCAGAGAAATAATTAGACTGAGCCAAAAGAATAGCTCAGATCTATTTTGTTTTGTTTTTTGCCAATCTAGGTAAAAAAATAAGGCCAGCAAAATAAAAAATAAAACCAAAGGGTCATACATCATTTTGCCGAAGTATAAATCTATTGGCAGCAGAGTGTACAAACTGGCGGCCAGCAGTCCCGTTCCTCTGTTGAATAATTTTTTTCCCAGCAAATAAATTAAAAACAAAGTCCCCAAACTGAAGGCCAGAGGGACCAGACGGGTGCTGATTTCGTTAGCGCCAAACAAGAGGTAACTGATTGACAGCGGCAGGCTGGTAAGCCAGGGATGATTGAGATAGTAAGATAAATTTTGGGGACTGGTTATCTCCGGGTTAGCGACTAAGGCGAAGTGAGTTTGGAGTCCATAGCGGATATTATTTTTGGCAAAGGTTCCCCAGAAGCCGTTATTAAAATCGTGGTAGCCAATAAAGGGCCGGTTGATTTGGTAGCTGCTAAGTAATATAAAAATAGCTGCTACGGCAAGCAGCAGCCAAGTTGTTTTGTCAATTTTTTTTATCACTCTCATTGGTTAATCAAATTAAACTTAGCAGTCCGGCCACAATCAGGGGCACGGTGAGGTTGTCATCAATTTTAAGCGGCAGACTCTCAACCAGAGCGCCAGCCGCGGCGGCAACGGCCGCTTCTAATAGTATTGGCTTTATTGGATCTAGCCACAACAAGATAATAATGGCACCGATAAAAGTGGAGATAAAAAAAGATAGCGAACCAACATAGGTTCGTTTTTTATTCCAGGGTAATTTGGTTTTCCCTAAATGACTGCCAAACAAAGTGGCAAAGCCATCACCCAAACTTAGTGCCGCCCAACCCGCGGCCGCGGCTCGGAAGGGAAAGAGTAAAGTCAAAATAATCAGAATACCAAAATAAGCAATGGCGCCCCGGGAGTATTTTTTATTCTGGTCGCGGAACAGATATTTTTTCCAGCCGGAGTATGGCACAAGAGTCAGGGACAATATCAGCAGGCCAAACAAAATTAAACCCAGCTGCCAGCGGCTAACCACGGGTAAAAGAAAGGCCGGGGTGAATAAAATAATATGGACCAGTTGGCGCGTTAGTTCGTTACTCATATAGTCAATTGTAGCTTAGGTTGGTTTGGCTGTTAAGTTGATGGTTATAGTTGTTTTATTTTTTTATAAAAAATCGCCGAGCCCATTGGTGGCGGCTCGGCACGGTCAAAGGTCGGCTGGTTAGACGTGAGGGATTCCCCCGCTGGTACTGTTGAGCATAATGCACTGTCTTCCGCGGCTAGCAATCAATCCAGAGCCATTCTCCCATTCAGGGTCTAGGGCGGAGATAACAAGGTAACCCTCGCGTTGTTCAACGATCACGTAATGGCCCGCTAACTTGGGTATGGCTAAAGTCAAAAGACCGTTTTGGCCAAGCTGGATGACATAAGCACCGGGGGTTTGTTTCATCAGAACCCTCCTTTTGTTTACGCTCTACTTAATGTTATTTTAGCAGTTGATTATTA
Organism: Candidatus Buchananbacteria bacterium RIFCSPHIGHO2_01_FULL_44_11; assembly: GCA_001817345.1. Classification (GTDB taxonomy): domain Bacteria; phylum Patescibacteriota; class Patescibacteriia; order Buchananbacterales; family UBA6539; genus 2-01-FULL-44-11. The sequence goes on from MHIE01000010.1 coordinate 26,941, forward strand.
ATCGTCAACTAACCCCTTTTTTTATGTCTTAACTCCAGGTATACTGACTTTATGATTACTTTTGATATGCTGACAATTTTTCCTGAGATTTTTACTTCTTATTTTCAAGAGTCAATTATTAATCGTGCTCAAAAAAAGAAGTTGATTAAAATCAACACTCATAACTTGCGTGATTATGCCAAACCCGGCAACCGCCACCGTCAGGTTGATGACCGGCCCTATGGCGGCGGGCCAGGCATGATTTTGATGGTTGAACCGATCGCTAAGGCATTACAAAAGATCAAAAAAGCAAAAAAACAAAAAAGTAGAATTATAATGTTGACGCCGGCGGGCAAACAGTTTGATCAAAAAATGGCCGAGCGCCTTTCTAGCTACGACCAAATTATTTTACTTTGCGGCCGCTATGAAGGCTTTGACGCCCGGGTGGAAAAATTGGTTGATGAAAAAATTTCCATTGGTCCTTATGTTTTGTCCGGCGGCGAACTGCCGGCGATGATTCTGACCGAAGCAGTGGCGCGGCATATCCCCGGCGTGGTTGGTCATCCCGACGCTTTAGTTGAAGAAACTTTTTCTAAGGGCCGTGACTATGTTGAATATCCCCAATACACTCGGCCGGAAAAGTTTAAAGGTCAAAAAGTGCCCAAAGTGCTTTTATCGGGCAATCATGCTGAAATTGGAAAATGGCGGCAAAATAAGAGCAAAAAACGGTAATCGGCCTGTTTACAGCCTGTGGTTAAACTAAATTTGTCAGGCTATTGACAAGCCATGGTCTTTGGTGTAACATAACATTGCTTAGAATAATTAACTAACCTTTGAAAAACCAGGCTAAATTTCTCGCCTAAATTCAAGATCCCTCGAGGAAAAACAGTGGCATCTGAAAAAAGTTCGGATCCCTCTGTTTTTTCTTGGTTTCAAAATTGGTTCAGGCAGCCGAGAAAATGTTTTTTAACAACTGAAAAGTGTCCCGTAAATCCCGATGAGTCGGGACACGGGACTAACCCGTGATAAATTGTAAAGTAATTTATTTTACGGGTTGACAACTGAAAAGTGACAGTAATCACAATGTTTCGTAAATGAAACAAGCAATACGTTAATTCCAACAATCTGGATTTTTAAGGCGGCAACTTGCCTTCTCTAAAGTAAAAAGTTGTACTTAAGCTGTCTAGTTTTCTAGGCAAGCTTATATTTGAGAGTTTGATCCTGGCTCAGGATGAACGCTGGCGGCGTGTCTAAGGCATGCAAGTCGAACGCGTGTAGCAATACACGAGTGGCAAACGGGTGCGTAACACATTGGTAACCTGCCTCAAGGTTCGGAATAACCCCGCGAAAGCGGGGCTAATACCGGATGAAAATGGGGGGACATAAGTCATTCCCATTTAAAGATTTATCGCCTTGAGAGGGGCCTATGGCCTATCAGCTAGTTGGTGAGGTAATGGCTCACCA
>MHIE01000011.1 GCA_001817345.1 Candidatus Buchananbacteria bacterium RIFCSPHIGHO2_01_FULL_44_11
TTCATTGGATTCTTTTCTTTTTTCTTCGCTCCCAACCGACAATGAAACTCCGACTAAAGGAGATATCTGATTAGGGAACGTGTGTAAATCAACCACTAAATCATGACTAAGGGCGAACTTTCCCAAGATATCAGTCAAATAATCCGCCGGGGTATTACCGCCTAATGACGGAAAATTGCGGTTAAGGTCTTTTTGATCAACCGGGTGCAGTCGCTGATTGGCGTTATAAGCCTTGGGGTTAGCGACTTTAATGACGTCAACTGTACCTTCAACTTCTTTTGAATCAATTTCATTTGTTAATCTATCTAATATTTGGGATCCTGTTTTTTCGTCCCCATGCATACCCGCTATAAAAAGGACTTGCGGTTTGCCACTGCCAAATCTCACAACTTCAACTGTTGTTTCATCCTTTGTTTTTAATGTAAATATTTTTTTAGACATAACTATCAATTTTTTTGTAAAATCTATTTTAAAAAGTATAAAAATGGGAGGGCTTCAATAGTTGAAGTCATATTATTTCAGCCCTCCACTCTAAGCTATCGCAACTAAATACCCTCGCTGAGATTCTTATCCTCTTCACTGTACCAATCCACCAATTCACGCAAAAAGGAATATCCATTTACCACTATTTCATTGATGCGCAAATTGGCTTGGCGATGAGTTTCAGGATTAATATCGCCCTTGCAGTCCACGATGTCTTCACATTTTCCCACTAGTTCGCTGAAAAGTCGCATCTTGAACGAACTTGAAGGAAACCTATCCCAGAGAGCTCGCAGTACTCGCCTATCCATTGCCAAAATCAGAGAAGCTTTTTCTATGGTCTCCCAGTCAACCTGCACTGCCCGTCGATCCGGCGAAACAATAATGTCCAACTCTTTGAGGATCGGCTCTGTAATCGCCCACTCATCTGGAAAATGCATCATGTTACATTTTTCCCCTAGCCTTGATTCAAGACCGCGAGAAATGCAAACTACATTCTCCAAGCCATGCTTTTTCAGTTCCCGATCAAGGCAAATTTCGGCAATCACTGAACGGTGAATATTGCCATTACAGACTGTCAGCACTACCTTCTTATCCATTACCGAATCTCCTTTCTTTATCGGCTTCCAATTCTTCCACCCATCGGATCATTGTACGGATTCCGTCTCTCGCACCTTCGTTGATGTCCATCACCATTTGTCGGTGAAAATCGGCATCATCTTTACCGTAGCAATCAGCTACATCTTTCTGTTTGCCGACCAATTCCATAAACAAGCGCATTTTGTAAGCATGCTCCGGAAATTGGGCGACCAGACTCATTAGCTCACCTTTCGGGGTTTTCTTGGTGTGAAAGACATCATCTTCCATCACCAAAATCAAAGATGCTCGCTCGACAATCTCTTCGTCAATCACCGTTGCCTTTTGATCGACGGGAATCTCGATCCCAATTTCTCTTAGGCAAGGCTCCGTATGGCCGTACTCCGTTGAGTAATATCGCAGATTGGGAAACTTGGGATCATCTGTACCCATCGTACCCTGGATACCCCTCGAAATGACTTCAAATTCGGCTTCTCTCCCGATATTCACCAATTCACGGCTCAAACATAATTGAGCGATGACCGAACGCTGAATGTTGCCGCTACAAACTGTCAGTACTAACTTCTTTTCCATCGTCAGAGTCCTCCAATCTATCTTGTTTTAATGAACGATTAAGGTTTTAAGACCTCAGACTGCATATCTATTTATAAATAAACAGATATGCAATTTGCGGGTTAAAACATATTACCTTACAGTAAAATCATGATTTTGTCAATCATAATAATTACCAAGTTGTCAATTACTAAGTTTACCGGCTAGAAAATCCTGGTATGCTGTCATATCGAAGTGGCCATGACCACTTAAATTAAACAAAATTGTTTTTTCTTCGCCGGATTGTTTGCATTTTTCTGCTTCATCAAAGACTGCCTTGATAGCATGAGCCGATTCCGGGGCCGGTATAATACCCTGATTTCTTGCGAACTTCATTGCCGCTTCAAAAACTGGCAACTGATCGTAAGCTAAGGCTTCAATCACTTTTTCCTTGTGTAATAAACTGACAATCGGCGCGGCTCCGTGATAGCGCAGTCCACCGGCATGAATCGGCGGCGGCACAAAATCATGGCCCAAAGTAAACATCAAAAGTAACGGGGTTAAGCCAACGGTATCGCCGAAGTCATAATCATATCTGCCCTCGGTTAGGCTTGGACAGGATTTTGGTTCCACGGCAATCGCTCGCAAATTCTTTTTCCCATTCTTTAATTTATCTCGCAAAAAAGGAAAACTGATACCGGCAAAATTGCTACCGCCGCCGTGACAACCAATGATAATATCGGGATAATCGCCGACCTTCTCTAGCTGTTTTTTTGCTTCCAAACCGATAATTGTTTGATGAAGTAAAACATGATTAAGTACTGAACCAAGTGAATAGTTGGTACCATCATTCTTCGCTGCCTCTTCTACGGCTTCGGAAATCGCCATCCCCAAACTGCCTGGCGTATTTGGATCTTTGGCTAAAATTTTACGACCAGACTCGGTTCGATCAGATGGACTAGCAACACACTCGGCGCCAAATATATTCATCATAATCCGACGGTAAGGTTTTTGATCATAGCTGGCTTTAACCATATATACCAGACACTCCAGACCAAATAGGTTACAGGCAAAGCTTAAGGCTGAACCCCACTGGCCCGCGCCGGTTTCCGTTGTTAATTTTTTTATCCCCGCCTTTTTATTATAATAAGCTTGAGCGATGGCGGTATTGGGTTTGTGACTGCCGGTTGGACTAACTCCTTCATATTTGTAATAAATCTTGGCCGGCGTATCTAATTCTTTCTCCAATCTACTGGCTCTAATTAAAGGGCTGGGTCGGTAAATCTGATAAGCCTTCTGCACTTCTTCGGGAATGTCAATCTTAGACTCCATCGAGACCTCTTGTTTGATTAATTCCATCGGGAAAATCGCAGCCAAGTCATCGGGGCCGATTGGCTTTTTTGTCGCCGGATGCAAAGGCGGCGACAAGGGTTTCGGCAAGTCTGGAATGATATTGTAATAATGAGTTGGTGCGTCTTTTTGCTCTAGATTGATAATAGGCATAATTTTGAAGTTAATTATTAACTTTTATTATTTAAGTTTTGACAGTTTAATCTTAAAATTTTTTGGTCGATTCAGAATCAAATGGCGCGAGGTTCTAAATGGATACAATTGACCAGATAAAGCCCGCTTAATAATTAAGTTTTTATTAATAATGCGACCCCGCCGTCTACTACTCACCTTAATTTTTTTATCAGCATAATCAACTAAATAGGCGGGAATTTTTCTGTAGCCCAAGTCTTTCAGCGCTTCGGCTCGATGATGACCATCTAGAATTATAAGATGCTCTTTTTCGACAACAATTGGCTTGGTAAAAAAACGATTTGAAGAAATTATCTTTTTTGCTTCCGCCAATCTATTCTTGCCAACTCTTTCATGGGCTTTCAATTTTTCTAAATTAACTAATTTGATCATAAATTGATAATAAAAATCCCGTCCTCTGCATACGAAAATAAATCGTAAACAAAGGACGGGATTACACTCCGCCTACGCTCGCTTTCGCGAGCTTCGACGGACAATGCCGCGGTGCCACCTTTGTTGCTTCAATCCCAATGACGGACTAAAAAAATCCGTCAGTAAACGGATTAAAACCACTTTTACCGACTCAGTCTTCCCGATTAATCGGGAACGACATCAGTTAGCCCATGGTTACGGGGGCGGCCGAGCTTCCACTTACGCAGAAGCCACCATGCCCTGTCGAATGACGGGGCGAAGCGTGCCCAACCCCCTTCGACAAGCTCAGGGGACACGCCTCATTAGTTTTAAAATTGTTAAGGATTAAGATAACCTTAGCAGAACTTCAAAAATAAGTCAAATGCGGTCATGTGGATAAATTATTTTCAGTTGCTTTTTATATATTCAATAACTTGATTGTCTATGGTATTACAATATTTACCTTGATCTATTTCTTTCTGCAACTTCTCAATTGAAAGCCATTTTATTGATTCAATCTCATTTTTGTCTAGCTGTAAATCACTAATGTTGCCATCCCAGATTAAAATATATACTTGGGAATTATGTTTGGCTCTTTGGCTTTTGCGGATATGAATAGGGACTAACTGATCCGGCTTAACATCTAATCCTAACTCCTCTTTTAATTCTTGGGTGGCTGAGGTGATATAATCCTGGCCGGCTTGGAGATGACCGCCAAAAAATGACTGCCATTTACCCGGATCAGCGTCAACGGTTTTTGAACGCTGATGGCAAAGGATTTTCTTGTCTGAATTTATTATCCAAAGATGAACTGCTCGGTGCCAGTATTGTAAGGTCTGGTGGACTTCTTTTCTTGGTTTAGTAAAGCCAAGCGACTGGTTATTTTCATCAAAGATGTTAAGTAGTTCTTCTAGCATTTATTAATGTTTAATAATTTTAATTTTAGAATTACCTTTCGTTGCCGACAATTCAATTTTCCCACCTATCGGAAAAGTGATGCGTGGATCAGTATGGCCAAAATCAACATCAGCAACGACTGGCATTTTATTTAATTCCTTCTTTGACTTTATTATTTGCCTAAGCAAATCATTTGAAATTTCTGATCCTTTCTGAAATCTGCCAATAATAATACCTTGAACGCCATCAAAATCTTTTTGGTGGATTAATGACTGCAAATTCCGATCAAATTCTACCGCTGCATACTTACCAGCCAATTCATCCTCCTCAATAAATAAAATGGAATTTTTCAAGCGAGGGAAATACTTAGTGCCTTGCAACAAATTCAAGGTGCAAAGGTTGGAACCCAAAATTGTGCCACAGGCCCTACCCTCGTTGATTACGAGCCAACCATTATTTTTAATCAATTTTCTGTCTTCTTGATCTTTGTACCACGGGTCATCAGTCCAGTTTTCGCTAGGCAAAATTTCAAACGGCTCATCCAAAAACAGACACTTCTTGAAATACTCCAAGGTGTAGTCAAAATGTAATTTCATGCCAAAAGAAGAATAATGCGGTCCTGAATAAGTGACGAATCCAGTTTTGGCAAAAATAGCATTATTTAAGACGGTGATATCCGAATAACCACACAAAATTTTTGGATTTTTCTTGATTAAGTTCCAATCAATATAGTCTAAAAGCTGGTTAGAGTTAAACCCGCCAATTACTGTTATCATTGCTTTGACGTTTTTGTCTGAAAAGGCTTGGTGCAAATCTTCCAGTCTTGATTCAATGCTTGAAGATTTAAAATCATCAATTTCGCCAACATGCTTGCCAAAGGTTAATTTCAAACCTAAATCGGCAAAACGTTGATTGGCTATCTTTTTAGTTTCATCAGAAATAATGCCTAAGGATCTAGCTGGTGCAATAACCCTGACCTCATCTCCGATTTTAAGTTTTGGGGGATAGATTTTTTTCATATTTAGATAAATTCAACGGCATTACCAATTATAACAATGGCTTGTCCATCCTTGAGCCTGGTTACATGGCAATCATTTTCCTTTTCAAAATTTTTGAGGTCGTTTTCTAATTCTTTGCGATAATGAGGAATTATAATAACATCAGTCAAATCTAAGGCTGAGAAATTTTTTAGGCCGATTGTGTTTCGTTCGTCGTCAAATCTAGCAGCGATTTTAATATCTGGCCCCAGAACCACCGCCCCGGCGCTGGTGCCAACAATAATGGTCTTATCCGCTATTTCTTTTAATACTTTATCAGCGCCACTCTTTTTGAGGTGATGCAAAAGATAAAATGTGTTGCCGCCATTGAGATAAATAACATCAAAATTTTTTAATAAATTTGGGTCGTTAAATTCAATATCAATAAAACTGACTTTTTTAAAACCCAGCTCTTCAAAATATTGTTTCGTAGAAACTGCGTATTTATTTTTCTCCTTCCACTCAACCGAGGCTGTGGTAATAATGGCGGCAGTTAGCTCTTGGGATGGTTTAGGTAGTAATTTTAAAAACGCCTGGCGGACAGGTTCATCGGAAAAACCATGGGATGTGAGAAGCAGTTTTTTCATAATTTTATTATAACAAAAAAACGCCTAATTGGCGATTATGCATTCCTCTACATTTAAATATTGAAGATTATTTCAACCTTTGGAATTCTTGAAAAAATTTGGTTTGCATTTTTTGCAATTTATCTTCTAATATCTTTTTGGCTCGTAACGGGTTTAGCTCATTGCCCTTATTCACAGGTACTAAATGAATGTGGACATGTCTCACTCCAAATCCCTCAATAGCCAAACCTATACGTTTGGCTTTAGTTATTCTCTTCAATATTAAACTAACTTTTTTTGCCATACGAAACATCTCGTTGTATAGTGGGTCTTTCAAATCAAAAACGTAATCAACATGTTTTTTAGTTATCAAAATAACATGTCCCGGATTAATGGGCTGTGGCACTAAAAGCAAAATAAAATCACGGTTTTCCCAAACCTTAAATGATTCTTGTTTCCCCTTAATGATGTTACAAAATATGCATTCCATAAATTTATTGTATCATAATTGATAAAAAAATAAAGGGGTATGGTCTGTAAACAATACCCCTCAGCCAATGGCGTTAAGCTGCTTTAAAAACCGCTTTTTTATAAAGATTGATAGCTGGTATATTCTTCACAAAAACTTCCAACCGTAATTTTTTCATCCCCAACTTCTTGGCCTCTTTTTTAATCAAGGCCATGGCTTGCTTGCCGAAACCTTTACCTTGGAATGACCGATTAATGATCATTCCTGTTGTCGCCTCCTTACTATCAGACAAACGAATATTAAACCAGCCTACCGGTTTTTTATCTACCAGTAAAAGATAATAGTGTCTGGTATGACTGCAGTTTTGTTTAACTTGCTTAGCGGTTTGAATTTTCGGCCAAACATATCTATTATTTTTTGGGTTAAACAAAGAAGCGACATAGGTAAAGTCTTTATTGGTTTTTGCTTGCTGTATTTTCATAATAATTTAAGTATAGCAAAAAATCCTTAGTTAAGCGATAAAAATAAAAGCTCCTCGATCCTGAGAAGCTATGGGTTGAAAAATTGGGGAGTGTGATCGGGCTTGAACCGATAACCTCAAGATCCACAATCTTGCGCTCTAACCAATTGAGCTACACACTCCGTCAAACAAAGAACGATATCTAAAGACTATATAGCACGTTATCACAAATAACATTAAATATCAAGAGGGATGAACGGAAAGATTAATGATGATTAATGGCTTGCCTTACAATGCTCCTAAATTTGCTAAATTCAGCGGAATCCCTGAGAGATAAATACCGAGGATGGTTAAAAGGAATTTTTATTTCTTGCTTTATCGTGACTGGCTTCCCGGAAAGTAATAAAATTCTATCGGATAAAAATATTGCCTCTTCAACGTCATGAGTAACCAATAAAATTGTTTTTCCCGATTGCTTGACGATTTTTAGCACTTCTTCATGTAGTTTCTCTTTAATTTGGTTATCAAGCGAACCAAATGGTTCATCCATAATGATAAATCCAGAATCAACAACCAATGCTCGAGCCAAGGATAATCGTTTCTTCATACCGCCAGACAATTCTCGCGGGTAATAGTTTTTAAATTTAGTAAGGTGAGTCATTAATAGATATTTATCTATTGAATCATCATCTTTAGTGATTAATTTCATATTTTCGTATACAGTCATCCACTCAAATAAGTCATTTTCTTGATTAATAACAATCCTGTCCTTGCCTGGCAACGTGATGTTGTCCCCATTAATAACTACGCCACCAGAGAATGGTTTTAAATACCCAGCAATAATATTCACTAATGTTGTTTTCCCGCAACCCGATGGTCCGACTAAAGATAAAAATTCTCCGTCAAAAATTTCTAAAGAAAAATCTTTAAAAACCCCTACTTCGCCTTGAGAATTCTTCCCTGGATAATTGAAAGTAATGTCTTTTACGGTTATCATTGCATTAAAATAATTATTTACCTTACTAATATAATTGCCCCACTGATTAATAAAATAAAACTTGTAACTAAGCGGTATGTCTTTTCGTTCATTTTATAATTAACCTTGCTACCCAAAAAAGTTGCCATAAACAACACGGGGATCATCAATAGAGATATTTGGTAAACTTGAACGGTAAAAAAATCAATTGAGAAGTATATAAAATTTCTCCATATAGCACCTACTAAAAAAATAGAAATAAGAGTGCCTCGCAAAAAATTTTTATCCTTAATCTGATTACTTAAATATAATACTACTGGCGGGCCGTCGGCACCAAACATGCCACCGGTGATTCCTGCTATCAATCCAAAAAAAGAGCCAAAAAATATCTTTAATTTATTCAACTTATGAATAATAAAGTTACTATAAAAAAGCATTCTTAAAGAAAAAAATATCACGAGAACAGCAAATATAATTTCTAAGGCATGGTTAGAGAATGACTTTAAAAAATAAACGCCGATGGTTGTGCCAACGCATAACCCGGCTGAAATTGTGATTAACATTCGCTTGTTAATATAATTTCTTATCCTAGGTAATAAAATAAATCCAGATGCGATGTCCACAATCGATATAATTGGCACGACATCTCTAACTTCAAAAAAAATAATTAAAATAGAGACCGAAAATAACGCTCCCCCAAAACCCGCTAATCCTTTCAGGAAGTACCCTAAGAAGATCACAACGGTGAAAATTAAAATTAAAGAAAAATTCATACTAATGCTTTTCTACCCAGGGCAAAGAAAATCTTTCTACCACCGATAATAATTTAGTTAATAAATAACCAATAGCACCAATCAATGTCATACCCAATACAATGTTATCGGTTCTTAATAGTAATCTATTAATTTGAATAAAATATCCAAGGCCCGATTGGGCACCAATCAATTCAGCAGCTATAACACTCATCCAAGCCATCCCAATACCAATTCTTAAACCGGTAAAAATATACGGCAAAGAAAAATAAAATAGGATCTTCCGAATAAATATACTATTATTAATTTCAAAAGTTCGCGCAACGTTTTTATAAATATTTGGCAAAGAAGTGGCTCCAAAATAAGAATTTGTAAAAATTGGAAAAAAGGCGCCTAGAAAAACAATAAAATATGAAGATCCATCTCCAAGCCCAAATAATAAAATAGCAATGGGGATCCAAGCAATTGGTGGAATAGGACGTAAAAGTTCAACGAAAGGTTTAATAAAATCATTTAGATGCCGGCTGTACCCACACAATATAGCTAAGGGAATAGCAGTGATAGCGGCAAGTATAAACCCTAAAACAACGCGCTTCAAACTCATTAGTATATCCAGAATTATATCGCCCTGCTGAAATTGAGTAAAAAATGCTTTAAACACTTCGAATGGAGACGGCAAAAAAGTATTCTTGCCAAGAATAAAAAAAACAAGCTGTATCACCAATAAACTGAAAAAAAGGATTGTCAAATTTTTTATAATTTTTCTCATGCTATGAATTGTGGTTTAAAAAATTATGGGCTGCAACTTACTACATTGCAGCCCATGTCAACATTTCAGTAGGACGCCAAACAGTTCTGCCTGATTATAGACAATCAGCGATTCTGCTTGGTCATCATCCAGGTTAAGGATTTTCAGACGGAGCTGCTCACTGAACCCAGGTCTGATCATCACGACCCGATTGCATTTTTTGGATTTGGCATAACGAACGGTCTTATCGAAACCGCGGATAACCAAATCCTCCTCGACCATACGGCCATTAACCCGCAGACGCCTCAAGACTGACCGACAAATAACCGCTAAAGATGCTTCGGCATATGCAACAATGATGCGTTGTGGCTGTGATGGCAATGTCATCGAACAATGGCTGACTGCCATCAACTCGATGAACCGCTCGATTCCTAACCCCATGCCGGTTGCCGGCATTGCCTCACTGTGCATTTGTTGCATCATACGGTCATAGCGACCGCCATCGCCGATCTCTTTAGGGTTGTCCTGGGGAAACAATCTGTAGGTAAAGCCGGAGTAAAAACCGGTGCCGTGAAGATTAGCAACACTCAGATGCGAATGTTTAAGCCCCTGATCCTCAAGCGCTTCCCTTAATGCCATGGTTTTTTCTAACTCTGGAATTAAGAGCGGAAACTCACGTCCTAACCCTACCAAGATATCATGTGCTTTAAATTCATCGCTGCATTCTAACAGCAACAAAATAGCATCGATGATATTTCTCGGTAAATGATGCGAGTCAAGCAGGGAAATTACCGACTCTTGGTTAGGGGCAAATCGTATCGCATACAGAATGTCGTTTACACTATCCTCCCCGCCAGATCCAGTACTTGCAGTAGCAATGATGCTACGGAAAAGCTGTAAGTTGTTGAATTCGATCCGGTATCCCGGAAAGCCGACTGCCTCTACAACATCGGCAACAACTCGCAAAATTTCCGCATCCGCCGTTGGTTCGTCGATGCCGAAAGTGTTGATGCTAAACATCCTAAACTCACGGCGTCGAGGATTCCAGGAACGAAAGATGCTACCACAGAAAGCCAATTTGATCGGCTTTGGATCATAGCGGAAATGGCAGGCAACCAAACGAGCCAATGGAGCATCGGGATCACTCCTTAGAACAAGGTTGCGACCCCTACCGTCAACCAGCGAATAACACCTTTCTTGAGGAAATTCTGACGTAGATTGGTAAATCTCCGCCATCTCCAAAGTTGGTGTTTGGACATGGACAAAACCGTATTGACTTGCCGTTTTCAGGAACAACGACTCAATATGTCCGATTTTCGCCAAGTCTTCGGGCAGAAGGTCGCGCATACCTTTTACGGTTCGCGCTTTCTTGCTCATTCGAAACCTCCTTTCCGTTTCGGTAGAGCCTACTTTGGGTCTATCATTTGCAAAACTGCGGAAGTGATTTCACTGCGTGCAATGACCTGCTGGACTCCAGTTCTCATGTCCTTGAGCACCGCCTGAGATTGGGACATTTCGTCCGGACCCATCAGCAACACCAACGGGACGTTTCTGCTGTTGGCAACTTTCATTTGCTTGGCAAGTTTAGCTGACCGTGAAAAGATTTCAACCGTCACGCCTGACCGCCGAAGCTCACCCGCCAACTTGAGATATTCCGCGATAGCGTTGTCGTCAAAATTGACGATAAACACCTGCGTCGTTGTCTTGATCGAAGGCGCCTTATCAACGGATTCCATCGCCGAAAACAAACGATCAATGCCAATGGACAAACCGATTGATGGCAGTTGTCTCCCATCGGGATGTTTAATCAGCCTGTCATACCTGCCACCTGAACAAACGCTGCCAAAGTCAGAGTTAGCAACCAGCGTGGTCTCGAAAATCACACCCGTGTAATAATCGAGGCCGCGAGCAATGGTTTGGTCAATCCTGAAATTAGCGGCTTGATCGCCTGATCCCTTAATGGCATTGATAATCGCGGACACACGTTTCAATCCTGATTGGAATGACGAGGCGCTGCCAAGTAGATCGGCAAGGCCTATGAGCACCTCGTCGTTGGTGCCCCCGATTTCAAGATAAGCGCTAACCTTCTCAATCACTGTGGTTGTGAAGCCGGCATCTTTCAACTCGGCCAATACACCAGACTTCCCGACTTTGTCGAACTTATCAATGACGCGCATCAGATTCACGCCGTCATCGACACTGAGTCCGCAGACTTCAACTAAAGCGTCGAGTATCTGGCGGCAGTTGAAACGAACGATTGCTTGCGCGCCAAGAGATTCCATGAGATAGTTGGCGAGAAGCAATATCTCGACGTCGGCGAGCACGGAATCATCGTCAATGATATCCGCATCCATCTGCATGAACTCCCGATAGCGACCCTTTCCCGGCCGATCAGCGCGCCATACCATGCCAACCTGATATCGGCGGTATGGAAAGCTGATTTTATCGGCATACGTCTTAATGATTCGACCCAATGGCACAGTGAGATCATAGCGCAACGATACATGACGATTGCCGTGGTCGCGGAAACTATAAATTAGTTTCTCGCCTTCGCCGTACTTACCCAACAGCAACTCGGCACGTTCCAAACAGGGTGTATCCTGCGCCAAAAAGCCAAACTGCTCAAAACAGGAACGCGTGGTCGCAATCAAGGCATTGCGCTGCAACATTCTTTCCGGTAAGAAATCCTGAAAACCGCTCAATAGCAAGTTATCCGAACTCATCTTCGTTCTCCTTTCTTGGCTTGTCAAAGAGCCATTTTGTTGATTTTCATCATTTTTAGACATACCTTAATCAACAAACTATTATATAAAATAATAACATTTATGTCAAATATTCGCATTCTTTCATCGCAAATGCGACAAATACTCTGTAGGAGATAATAAATTCAAGGATAAATGAGGTCTTTGGTTGTTGTAGA